>JBJFCH010000165.1:0-9877 GCA_051888835.1 Oliverpabstia sp.
AGATATGATACGGATCCGTGGAAGGACTTCCCTGGGCTCCTGCAGTTACCAAAATGTATTCTGTATCATTTACTTTAGCCAGACTAGCAAGGCACTGTCCCGCCTCACTGGTATATCCGGTCTTCCCCCCCTCAATTTCTCCTCCATTTACTGCATTGCTTTCCATTTTCTTAAACATAGTACTCAAAAAATGCAGTCCTTCCGGATTTCCTGTGGTCGGACTTGTAGTATACTCATGCGTGCAGTAGATGGTTCGGAATGTTTCATTCTGAAGAGCATAACTGAGCAGTTTTGTTAAATCCCTCACCGTTGTGTAATGCTCCTGATCATGGAGACCCGTCGAGGTAACAAAATGTGTGCTTGTCATTTCCAGTTCCTGTGCTTTTTCATTCATTTTCTGTACAAAAGCCTCTTCCGATCCAAAAAGATGTTGTGCAAGTCCGACGCAACATTCTGCACCTGACGGAAGCATTACGCCATAAAGAATATCTATCGCTTTCACCTGATCTCCGGGTGCAAATCCGGCAAGAGATGCTCCTTCCACATAAAGCCGATCATATGTAGCCTGATCAATTGTGATTGTCTCATCCAGATTGGTAAGATTTTCAATTCCAATCACTGCTGTCATGATTTTTGTCATAGATGCAGGGTATATTCTCGTATCAGCTTCTTTCTCAGCAACGACTTCCATGTCTGACAGCCGAACCAATATAGCAGATTTACTGTCGATAGCACCTAGGTCGACGCTGGGAAGTGGTTCCGGTGTCGGCGTCGGCACAGATGTAGGCGTCGGTTCTTCTTCTGCCTTCAACAGCTCTTCACTCTGACTGTTTTCCGCTACAGATGATACGGTATCGGAATCAGCTTTATCTTTATTGCCAAACAGCAGCAAAATGCCCAGCCAGATTGCTCCAACCACCAACAGTCCTGTTACAAATAATACAATTCTTCTGTTTCGCTGTCTGATCCGTCTGCGTTGCTTTTTTGTCATTTGTTTTCTGCTCATAACTCTTACGCCTCATTTTTTCTGAATTCTTACATAATTTCCATAGAATAAGACGCTTCAAAAGTACCAAGACCTTCCACGCTCTGTCCCCATGCCCTTTCTTCCAGGGTTCCGTTAAAATTCACGCCGTCCGCTCTTCCATACCATGGTTCAAAGCAGATAAACGGTGCATCTTCTTTAGGGGACCAAAATGCGATCAGAGGAGCTTTTGTATGCATTTTTATGTATGGTTTTCCATCAGCACCGGCAAGAAATGCGGTCTGAATCTGATAATTCTCGAAAATCAAAGCGTCATAATCAAACATACCTTCTGTGATTCGATGCATACCGTTTTCCAACTGAAAGCTATGAAGATTCTCTCCGATTCTCTGGGTTTGCTGATCTACCATCAGATACTCCAGCATATCTTTTTCTCCTTCAAACCCAAGATAACAGTTTGTTCTATGTCCTTCCTTCGCAAGAGGGCACAAAATTGCAGGATGGCCGCCAATCGAGAAGTACATAGGGTTTTCATCTTTATTATGTACTTTCCACATTACTTCGATAGAATTTTCTTCCAGTCGATATCCGATTTCCAGTCGAAAATGGAAAGGATAGACAGGATAAGATTCCTCATCGTCCTCAACACTCATCCAGATTTCCTGATCTGTAACAGAATCTGTATGAAAAATTCTGTGTCTCGCAAATCCATGCTGTACCATCTCATAAGTTTTTTCATGATATCTGTATTTACCGTCACGCAGAGATCCTACTACCGGAAATAATACCGGCGATGTCCATCCCCAGTATGCAGGATCCGCATTCCAAAGATATTCTTCACCTGTAGCTTTTTTCTGTAATGAAATCAATTCCGCACTTTTTTCTCTTATAACTGCTTTGATCTGTTGATTTTCCAAAATATATGTATTCATGCATTAATACCCCTCTCTCTAATCATTCTAAAGGTTCCTGGTCGGTTAAATATTCTTCATATACCCAACCTTCCTGTTCTCCGTATTTTATTTTTATCCAACTTCTCTCCTGACCCAATTTTTCAACTTTCTGACCTGTAGTGAGAGTTCCCAGTATTTGTTCTTTATTCCCTGCACCGGCTCTTACATTGACCGGAGATATACAGTATACCCATTCCTTTTCCTCCTCCGTAGGTGTAGGTTCAGGCGTATTCGTCGGCTGCGGTGTTTCACTTGCTTTTGGTTCAACCGTAGGCTCTGAAATCGATACTTTTGGTCCATCATTCCCGGCAGTGTCCGCATTGTTCACTGATAAAATATCTTCTATCACATCCCATGCATTACATCCCGAAAAGCATGATACAAACAAAAGCATCCCAACCAAAAAGATGATCGATTTTCTTATAAAGAACTTATTTTTCACATTTACCTCCTGTTTTCTTATTCAATCAGCTCTATAATAGAATACTACAAACAGCACAGAAAAGCCAGAGAAAAAAAGGATTCGGCATGATTCCCGAATCCCCTGCAGATATGTTAGTATATAAAAAGCGTATTCATAAATCCCAACACTCCAAAAAATACCAGCAGTAAAAAGCAAATCTGAATGCTTTTGATAAAAGTACCCTCCCCTTTACATCTGATCACAACACGCACGCAGCCTGCTGCCAGAAATCCCAAGAGAAACACACAGAAAATAACCATAATCCGCAAATAAATACTTCCACTCATAACATTTCTCCTTTCCTGCTGTGCTTCTCGTTTCTTTCTATATAATAGATGATTATACCGACGAATTTGTTGCATATTTTTTTAAGTTTTTCTTATTTTTTCTGTTTGCTGTCATCTTTTTTCTTTTCTTTTTCAAGTATACCGTCCAAATCTTAAAAACTTTTCAAAAAGTTGTGTCAAAGTTGCAATTTTTATATAACTGATTTAAAATAGCGTAAGACTACAAAAACTATTGTACATTACACGCAGCGCACAATTTATGCAGATCAATCAATCTTATTAATATACAGGAGAAATATTCATGACAGTAACAGAAGAAACGAATGATTTCAGTCAGGGAAGTGTAAAACAAAATATTCTGCGGTTGGCAGGTCCTATGACATTGGCTCAGCTTATCAATCTTTTATACAATATTATTGACCGGATGTATATCGGACATCTTCCGGAAAATGCAACTCTGGCTCTCACAGGTCTGGGGCTTACTTTTCCGATTCTCATGCTGGTTACTGCCTTCTCCAATCTGTTTGGTATGGGAGGTGCTCCTTTATTTTCCATAGCAAGAGGACGCCAGGAGGAAGACCGTGCCTCAAATATTATGGGTACTACATTTACCATGCTGCTTTTATCCGGTGTACTCCTTACAGTGGTCGGTCTCTTGATTAAAGAGCCTCTGCTTTATCTTTTTGGTGCCAGTAATCAGACTTTCCCCTATGCGGATCAGTACCTTTCGATCTATCTCTTCGGAAGTACTTTCGTAATGTTCAGCCTGGGAATGAATAACTTCATCAATGCACAGGGATTTGCAAGAAAAGGAATGTTAACAGTACTTATTGGAGCTGTTTTGAATATTCTGCTGGATCCCATATTTATCTTTGTACTGCATATGGGAGTTCAGGGTGCCGCTCTTGCTACAATTATATCGCAATTTTTTTCTGCTCTCTGGATACTGCGCTTTCTCACCGGAAAAGAAGCTGTCATTCGTCTGAAAAAAAACAGCCTGAAAGTACACCTTCCTCTTCTAAAAGAAATCGTGGCGCTGGGTACATCCGGTTTTGTCATGTCATTTACAAACAGTGCTGTACAGATAGTCTGCAATGCGACTCTACAGAATTTCGGAGGAGATATCTACGTGGGAGTCATGACTGTAATCAACTCCATCCGGGAAGTGGTATCCATGCCGGTTCAGGGTATTACCAATGCCTCACAGCCTGTACTTGGCTACAACTTTGGCGCGAAAGAATATCGGAGAGTAAAAGAAGGCATCAAGTTTATGTCTATCACCTGTATCATCTATACTACAGTGATCTGGATTGTCCTGCTTGTATTTCCGAAACCATTTATACATATTTTTAACAGCAGTTCGCAGCTGTTGAAGCTGGGTGTTCCTTCTATGACAATCTATTTTTTCGGATTTTTTATGATGTCCCTGCAGTTTTCCGGACAATCTACTTTTGTAGCACTTGGGCGCTCCAAAAATGCTGTCTTCTTTTCTCTTTTCCGCAAAGTAATCATCGTCATTCCTCTGACGCTCATTCTTCCTCATATTGGGGGACTCGGTGTAAATGGAGTATTTCTCGCAGAGCCTATATCTAATTTTATCGGAGGAACCGCATGTTTTATGACCATGCTGAGAACTGTATGGCCTATGCTTTCGAGTTCGTATAAGAAATAAAGAATAAGGCTGATAACAGTATATCCCATATATGAATGGCAGGCCGCTTCCCCCAATGCCAATAATACACGAGATATACTGTTATCAGCCAATTTACTTTACCGGTTATGCGAATCAGAAGATGACATAACCAATGATATGCACATTTTTAGTTACGCTCGGTTTTTTCTATTAGCGTTTTGATTAGCTCTTCCGATTTTTCTATTTCTTCAAATCCGGTAATTCGCCACTCCCAGTTAGGACTTCCTGTAGTTCCCGGACGATTGATACGGGCTTCATCTCCAAAATCAAGAATATCCTGAACGGTAATCACAGAAAGCTGAGCAATACTCTGAAATACTGCATGAATAAATCGATGTCCCAGCTCTTCTTCCATACAGTTTTTCTCTTTTAGAAGTTCATCCACTTCTTCCTGTGTTTCCTCTGCTTTGCTCAGATACCAGCCTTTGATTGTCTGATTGTCATGGGTCCCGGTATAAAGAATCAGATTTTCTCTGTCCGGGAAATCATTATTTTTCTCATCCGGATCAAGCGAGAACTGATATACCTTCATTCCTTTAAACCCAAAATGATCTCTCAATACACCTACTTCCGGACGAAGATCTCCCAGATCCTCGATTACAATCTCAATATCCGGGTAAAGTGCAAGCAGGCGATCAAATACTTCATAACCCGGAGCCTCGATCCATTCGCCGTCAATAGCGGTCGGACAGCTTGCCGGAATTTTCCAATATGTATCAAATGCCCGGAAATGATCAATACGCACAATATCAAACAAAGTCTGATTGTAGCCGATTCGTTCCATCCAGAACTGATAATCGGTTTCTTTCAGATAGTCCCAGTCATAGATCGGATTACCCCATCTCTGACCTGTCGGGCTGAAATAATCCGGTGGAACTCCGGCAATATAGGTCGGTCGGAAATTTTCATCCAACAGGAAACATTTACTGTTGGCCCATACATCCAGAGAATCAATTCCCACATAAAACGGAACATCACCCATGATTTTAATTCCGAGAGCATTTACATATTCTTTCAGTTCCATCCACTGACAGTAAAATGTATATTGCAGGAACATCTGAAACAGGATTTCTTCTTCCTCATCCGGTGTAAACTCTCTGTCTTTGTTTGTCATCCAAAGCTTATCTTCTTCTTTCCAGTCCAACCAGCATTTTCTGTCATTTTTCCATTTCAGCATATAGAATACACCATATTGGTATACCCATTCCTGAGATGCAAATTCTTCATAGCTTTCATCCGGCTCAAATCTTCTGAAAGCTTTTCGCAGGTACTCATCCTTATAACTTCTCACTGCATCATAATCAATCTGCTGACTGTCTTTGCGAAATTCTTCCGGTGTTTCATCCAATAATCCATCGTCTGCCAGTTTTTCCAGACTGATATAGATTGGATCTCCGGCATAAGAGGAATATGGCTGATACGGTGAATTTCCATATCCCAGCGGATTCAAAGGAAGAATTTGCCACACACCAAATCCCATACGGCTGATATGATCGGCAAAAGCATACGCCTCTTTTCCAAAATCACCCACTCCGTAACTGGAAGGCAATGATGCTACCGGCATCAGAATTCCAGCTTGCCTTTTCTTATTCATAAAGCCTCCTTTCTGAAAACAACTGTCCTTCTATGAACAGTATTTCTGCCTGTTACCCATCCAGGCGAATATTTTTAAGCGCATCCGCAAAAGCGCTGTTGACAGGTGCTTTTGCTTCTTTCTGCTGCTTTTTCATATAAGCGGCTACATCTTTTTTAGAAACCCCGCCGCCTTCTTTCTTACGTCTCTCCTGGAACTTGGAAAGACGTTCTTTATGTCCGCAGGCACATACAAACATGCTGTCGTCTCCCTTGCCGATCATCTCCATTTTTTTATGACAAACAGGACAACGGGCATTGGTCACTCGTGATACCGTTTCCCGATAACCGCATTCCCGATCCTGACAGACCAGAAGTTTTGCATTTTTTCCATTCACTGCCAGAAGACGTTTTCCACATTGGGGACACTTTTTGTTCGTCAGATTATCATGACGAAAAGTTCCCTGATCGTTTTTTATTTTTCCAAGAATGTCCCTTGTATACTGCCTGATATCTTCCATGAACTTTTTATCATCCAGACTGCCTTTGGCGATTCGGGACAATTTCATTTCCCAGTCCGCTGTCAATTCCGGCTTTTTCAGATCCTCCGGTACAAGATCTAAAAGCTGTTTTCCCTTGGATGTAATAAATATATCCTTTCCTTTCTTTTCCAGCAAGAAACTGTTAAACAACTTTTCAATGATATCCGCTCTTGTTGCCACCGTTCCCAGACCACCGGTCTCACCCAGCGTCTTTGCCATTACTTTATCACCGGATTCCATATATTTAACAGGATTTTCCATGGCAGAAAGAAGAGTTGCTTCCGTAAAGCGAGAAGGCGGAGAAGTTTTCCCTTCTTTCAATACAAATTGTACATCTGACAGTCTCTGTCCCTGATCCCACTTTGGAAGTGTCTGTTCTTTCAGTCCTGTTCCTGTATCCTCCGAATATTCTTCTTCGCATTCTTCGGACTCATATACCTGACGAAAGCCATTCTGTAATATAACATTTCCTCTTGCAATCAAATGCTCTCCCGCACACTCAGCTGTCAACGTTGTCTCTTCGTAAATACACGGAGGATAAAGTACACTCAGAAATCTTCTTACTACAAGATCATATATTTTTCTCTCTTCAGAACTCATATGTGTCAGATCCACAAACTGCTCGGTAGGAATGATTGCATGATGATCCGATACCTTACTATTATCCACAAAGAACAACTTTTTCCCACTCCAGTTTTCTCCTCTCAGTTGTCCGGCCAACTTTCGATATGGCCCAACACCACACGCGTTCAGCCTTTCTGAAATCGTGTCCGCCACATCAGCTGTCAGATATCGGGAATCTGTCCTGGGATACGTCAATACCTTATGATTTTCATAAAGCCGCTGCATGATATTCAGTGTTTCTTTTGCAGAATATCCAAATCGTTTATTCGCGTCTCTTTGCAATTCCGTAAGGTCATAAAGCAAAGGCGGGAAGGATTTTTTTTCTTTCTTTTCCACTTTTTGAATCGTCAGAGTCCCTTTTTTCATCTGCTCAAGAATCTTCTCCATACGTTCTTTCTGAAAAGATCGAAAGCCTCCGGATTTTTCATCTTTCCAGGTAAATGTTACTCCGTATACTCTGGCAGAAATTCCATAATATGTTTCCGGAACAAATTTTTTAATCTCTTCTTCTCTCCGTGCGATTATGGCAAGGGTTGGTGTCTGAACTCTCCCGCATGAAAGCTGTGCATTATATTTACATGTCAACGCTCTGGTTGCATTGATTCCCACCAGCCAGTCCGCTTCCGCACGGGATACCGCCGCATGATATAGATTATCGTATTCTCTGGCATCTCTCAGATGAGAAAATCCCTCACGAATCGCTTTATCCGTCACAGAAGAAATCCACAAACGGCGGCATGGTTTTCGATTCCCGGCTTTTTTCAGAATCCACCTGGCTACCAATTCTCCTTCTCTTCCGGCATCTGTAGCTATCACAATATCTTTTATATCATTTCTGTGTATCTGGCTTTTTACGGTCTGATACTGCTTCCCGGTCTGACGGATCACTTCAATCTCCAGCTTTTCCGGCATGATCGGAAGGTCTTCCATTTTCCATTCTTTATATTTTCCATCGTAACCTTCCGGATCCTTTAGAGTAACCAGATGCCCCATTCCCCAGGTTACCACATATTCATTTCCTTCCATGTATCCGTTTGTCTTTTTCGAACACTTCAGAACCCGGGCGATATCACGTCCTACCGATGGCTTTTCCGCTATCACCAATGTTTTCATTCTTTTTCTTCCTTCAAAACCAATGTGGCAACTGCCCGTTCGTTATACTGAGAGGAAATAATTCCTCCTGTAGAAAGTCTGGAATAAATACCAGCAAACTCCCCATTATATACATACAGCCCCGACATATTTGTATATGGATGGAACTGTGGATGAGAGTCTCGGAAACAGATATTATCAGTCCGATACGGATGATAGTACTCCTGATAAATATAATTTTTATTCCAATGTCTGTGAACAATGTCCTCCCAATCATCCTCACTGTAATCAATTCCTGCAAATACTCCTCTGGAAGCATAGGAATCCAATGGTTTAATGATCCAGCGGTCTTTTTCGTCCAGAATCTCATTCATCCGGCAAAAACGGTCATCCATCAGATTCGTATATGGTATATGCTCCGTCACAAACTTCTGCTCTTCTTGCGTAAGCAAGTTCATAGTTGCTTTATCCCTTAATATTTTAAACAGCCACTTGTTATGCGGAATCTGGGTACAGATGGAACCCATCACACACACATTCTGTTCTTTAACCGCCTGGATAAATGGCTGTATCTCGTTATAATGAGCCATTATGTCACAAGTCACCGCTCTTCGATAAATCAGATCAATGGGATGTCCTGAAGCTGAATATAAAACTCCGTCTCTGTATGTCATATCACGGATATTACAGATTTCCGTTTCATATCCCGCTTTCCGGAACCGTTTAGCAAATTCTTCAAATTCATTAACACAGCAGTGATCCATAAAATCTGTGATGACAATATAAGGATGCTCCACTTTTTTCTCATACGTATCATAAAGCTTCATAAAGCTATCCACCAGACTGTCATAAAGTTCAAATGTAGAGAAAGAATATTTCTTCAACATTTCCTGATGGACATCATTTAAAGCCAGTGCCTGGTTCAAAACAAAGTCTTCATTCATTGCACTTGTTCCGTCTGTATTGATCTCACAAAACTTAAAATCCCAATTTTCCTCATTGAAAAATATATCAAATCTGGCCACCGGAAGTAATGAATCATACAAATTCGGAACTAATATCAGCTCTTCCAGTTCTTGTGAAAACGGAAAATATTTTCTATAAGACGGATTATCAATATATTCCCGAATTACTTTCGTCAAAATACCGTAAGTGGTCTTTACAATCCAGCGAAAATACTCAATTTCTTTTTCTGTAAAAATTTTAGGAATATGCAGGGTATGCACCACAAGTCCATTGTATGCCGCAGTGGAATGATCCAGATATTCTTTG
The DNA here is from genome assembly GCA_051888835.1 of Oliverpabstia sp. Lineage (GTDB taxonomy): Bacteria > Bacillota > Clostridia > Lachnospirales > Lachnospiraceae > Oliverpabstia. Next base: position 9,484 of record JBJFCH010000165.1, read on the forward strand.
ATCTCAGCACCGGATGCCTGACACTCTTCCTCATGCTCCAGAATATATTGCTTATATTCATTTTCTATTTGATGCATTTTCTCACTTTTCATAAAAATCCTCTTTCTTTTACACTCCAATCAATCTACTCTAATAATCAAATTAATTATAACATGATTCTTTTGGATGTCTATAATAATTATTGTATATCAAATTAGGAAATTTACTAATTTGATATACAAAATCATGTCTCTTTTATGATTAATGTAAACAATTATTAGTTTTTTCAATTTTTAATCATGATAAAAGACAAAAAGAAAACAGCCAGAACTCCCTATTTACAGGCTTTCTGGCTGTTTTTCGTTCAGCTGAAAATGAGACTCGAACTCACGACCCCTTCATTACGAGTGAAGTG
>JBJFCH010000166.1:0-5242 GCA_051888835.1 Oliverpabstia sp.
GGTTCATTCGACCAGTGAATCTTTGTCGGAAAGCTCAGGATTCCGAGAGCCTATTATTGGCATGGCTATCGAATTGTGCCGCTTATCAAGATCAAACACAGAATCATGCTCCTGCCTTACCTTTATATTTATTCAAAATCAGCGCTGATTTGAATTCCACTAATTATCTTTCTATTATCCTTTCACTGCTCCAATCATAACGCCTTTGCTAAAGTACTTCTGTACAAACGGATAAACACATAGAATCGGTAAAGTAGATATCAAAATAACTGCGTATTTCATCGATTCTACTACCCTTTTGACTTCATAATCGCTCGTCACAGATGCGGACAAGGTCTCATTCTGGAGCAGCATATCTCTTAATACCATCTGCAAAGAGACGAGTTTATCATCTCTTACATAAACAAGGGAAATGAAATACTGGTTCCATTGCCCTACCGCACAATATAAAGCAATAACTGCAATAATGGCTTTTGACAATGGCACAACAACCTGCATGAAAAACCTTGTGTTACTGCATCCGTCCAATTGTGCCGCTTCCCACAATTCATCCGGAATACTAGATTCAAAAAATGTTCTTGAAACAATCAGATTATACGCTGACACTGAAAAAGGAAGCACTATCACCCAGAATGTATTAGTCAGATGAAATACATTGTTCATAATCAAATAAGTAGGGATCAGCCCACCCGAAAAGAACATCGTGAATGTAAAAAACATCATGATTGCATTTCGACCCTTCAAATCTTTTCTTGACAACGCATAAGCCGCCGGTATAGTAAAAGCAAGACTGAATAAGGTACCCACTATTGTATACAATATTGTATTTTTGTATCCCAACCAGATCTTAGATTCTTGAAAAATTTTTTTATACCCTGCAAACGTAATATTTTTCGGCCATAACCATACTTCCCCGTTTGCCACAGAAGCCGGATTGCTAAAAGAAGCTATCACAACAAAATATATGGGATAAAGTACAATGACGAGCAATAGAACCCCTAAAATAGCAGAAACTATATCGTATACATTAATCCTCTTTTTCTGTTTTATCCGCATTTTTTCTCCTTTCTACCACAAACTCGTTTGCGTTACTTTTCGAGAAATTTTATTCACACAAATAAGCAGGATAAAATTAATCGCATTATTAAACAGCCCTACTGCTGTTGAAAAGCTATATTGTGTATTCTGAATACCAACTTTATAAACATACGTAGAAATAATCTCACTCGTGGCCAGATTCAATGAATTTTGCAGCAAATACGCCTTGTCATATCCCACATTTAAGATATTTCCAATCGAAAGAATCAACATAATTACGCACGTTGGCATAATTGATGGAAGGTCAATATGAAGGATTCTCTGCAGCTTGCTGGCTCCATCCATCATGGCTGATTCATGAAGTGACGGATCCACCCCTGCCAGAGCCGCCAGATAAATAATACTGTTCCATCCCACATGCTGCCATAAATCGGATATAATATAAATAGGCCGGAAAGCTTTGGCCTCTCCCATTAAATTAGTTGCTTCTACACCGAAGAACCTGCAAATAGATCCATACAGTCCTGATGTTGGCGAAAGAAAAATCGTAAGCATACTTACCATTACAACCAAAGATATAAAATGGGGCATATATGTCACTGTCTGTAACACACGACTGAATTTTTTAGACCGTAGCATATTTAGATAAAGTGCCAGAATAATAGGAAGTGGAAAACCAACAACCAGTCCATAGACACTTAATTTAAGTGTATTCAACAAAATTGTTTTAAACTGAGCTAAATTAATAAAACGTTTAAAATGTTTTAAACCAACCCAGGCGCTCCCCAAAATTCCATCAGCCGCCTTATAATCTTTAAAAGCAATCTGTACACCATACATAGGCATATAACAAAAACAAAATGTTAACATTATCGCCGGGAGCAAAAACAAATAAAGTTCATAATTCTTTAAAATATTCCATAACGCCTTGTTTCTCTTTTTAACCTTACTTTTGCACCCTCTCATGTACCTCACTCCTTCCTGGTAAAAGTATACTTTTTTGTGCATTTTTGATAATTATCACTACCATTTTTGTTATTATTTGTATATATCATAGAACAAATACCCATGTTTTTCAATAATAAATCATACAATACATAGCACAAATCCGACTTTGCTGAAAACTTTTCCAGATATTTTCATGGCTGAAGTTTTTACCAGATATTTTTATTGACATCTTAATATCTCCGATTTATTATACAAATATAACAAACCATCATATAGATTCATTCACTTACTCAAACACTTTGTGAGGGAATTATGGAAACATTAGCTTATGATAAAAATAATTATAAACATGTAAAAGATCCGCACGGAAAGCATGGAACCGACTCTCTACATTATGCTTTTTATGACATTAACTGCAATGGCGTTCAACTGGGTTTCAATACCCATTGCCACTCGGAATATGATATTGTTTTTCTCTTGAATTCTTATCTTGATTTTATAGTTGATGGTAAATTTTATCATCTCTCCCCAAACGAGGCTTTGTTCATAGACAGTAATGCTATCCATGGTCATGCTGATATGTATGCCAACTATGGACGTTATCTTGTCTTTTCTTTTGGTTCAAACTTTATTTTCCCCGATCCTCAATCCTATATATATAATTACTATTTTGCACCTCTGCAATCCGGGAAATACACTTTCACCAAACATATTACCGGGCAAACATCCTACGAACAGGAAATCCTTGACATTTTAAAAGAGCTTTCTTTTTATGGCAATGATATACAAAATAACTCTCTTCCTATTCAACTGGCCTTGCTCCGCATATATAATATCATGTTTCAGCACGATGCCTTTGATTTCGCACAGGATCCCATTTCCAATAAGGAATATATGAGAATAGCTTTATCTTATATCAAAAAAAACTATACTTTAGGTATCTCAGTTCAAGAAGTTGCCCGTTTGCTCAATATCAGCACCGATTACTTCTGCCGGCTGTTCAAGACAACTCTGGATATTACTCCAAAAGAATATATCCAAAACCTTCGAATCCGCCACGCAATTTCTGAGATGGATAAAAATCCCTATTGCACGGTAACAGAAATTGCGCTAACTTCCGGCTTTTCCGACCCTAATTACTTTTCACGAATTTTTAGACGTAAAACCGGAATTTCTCCATCCGGTTATCTCAAACACATTAAAAATAATCATCTGGATTTCCTGTAAATCCGTCAAATGAATAATATTGCCAAAATAATTTTTAAGTATATCATTCTTAGTATATTTTGATGAAAGGAAATTTTAGTTATGAGCAAAATAAATGGCTATCCATTTTTTTATGAAACTCATTTGCATACTAATCAAAGCAGTGCATGTGCAAGCAATAGTGGCTATGAGATGTCCAAAGCGGCGCACGAAGCCGGCTATACAGGAATAATTGTTACCGATCACAACTGGGGCGGAAACACAAGCGTCAACCGCAATCTTCCCTGGAAAGAATGGAACCTTACGTTTTCCAAGGGCTATCTGGATGCCAAATCTTACGGAGAAGTACATGATTTCGATGTGTTCTTTGGATATGAAGCTGGATATAATGGAACCGAATTCTTAATTTATGGAGTCGACAGCAACTGGCTAATTGCACATCCGGAAATCAAAACTGCCACAGTTGAAGAACAATTTCAGTTGATTCATGAATCTGGCGGGATGGTGATCCATGCACACCCCTTCCGAGACTGCGTGCCGGAAATCAAACTGTTTCCCGAATTTGTAGACGGGGTAGAAGGCATTAATGCTACACATTCCTGCCACACTCATCCCGAATTTGATGATAAAGCTATTCAATATGCAAACGAACACCATTTACCCATAATAGCCGGTTCTGACATTCACAGCATTCATTTGTTGGGAGGTGGCGTCGCATTTAGAAGAAGATTAACCTCTGTTCAGGATTTTTGCAAAGCCATTTTATCTGATGAAGACTATGTTCTTACAAACGGCGACTTTGTTTTTGATAAATACGGCAACAAAATAGGAGAGATGGATTAACCTAATGTCATGATGTTGGGGCGAAAAATATAAGAAGGTAATTTTGCGAAAGGACCAGCAATGGTGTTTTTACTGCGATTTTCACCAAGAAAATCCTTTTTCAAAACGAAGGGCATGCCATTTGCATTTTCATATACAGCCTCCGATACCAGACTGACTGCAATCGAAAATTTCATTATTTCGAATAACATGGCTCCCAATATGCTCCTTCGACCATTCTTTTCTCAAACTGGCGAATACAATTTCTGTGTAAGTCTGGGTGCCATCTTTGGAAGGATCGATACTCCAGATATTATCTTTCTCATCGCGCCGTTTTCCAGATGTCGTCACCCTGAAAAGCCTAGTTTTTTATCTCCTCTTTACTGACATAGTAATTCATACTAATCCTTTATCAAAATCGTTATCTCTATAGTACTTATCCATTTACTGCTCTCGCCATAAGGTCTTTCATTAACTTCCCGCATTGTCATTGAAAAAACATCCCTACTAATTTTCTTACTCTCTTTACTTTTGTTTTTTTATATACTGCAGTTACTAAATATCCCCACACCGGAAATCTGAGGAATATTTAAAAAATTATTTACAATAACATATTTTTATTGGTGAGCTGAAACTGTTTCGGGCTTTTTCCTACGTTCTTTTTAAAAGAACGGCTAAAATGGGCCAGATTATTATACCCCGTCAATTCGCATACATTTTCCACCAAAACCCCTTCGATTAACAGTTCTTTTGCTTTTATCAGACGGCAATGAATCAAATATTGATTCGGGGACATACCGGTTACCTCTTTGAACAACTTACATAACTGAAATTTACTAATAAAAAATTGTTTTGAAAGCAAATCAAGATTCAAATCCTCCGCATAATGCTTATGAATATAATCCATAATCTGATAAATCTGATTGTACTTTATCGTATTATCCTGTGTATTAATGTGATGATAATCTCGATATTCCAAATTCACCTTTAACAAAAATTCTCCCAATAGCAGTCTCGTATATAGTTCTGACCCGTAAACCTGATCTTGACGGGCAGAATTAATGATTTCATCCAACAATGCAGCGAATTCATCCGACTTCTTTTGAGTCAAAGGAATGATCCAGGGAACAGGAAACGGCCGAAAATAAAAACATTCCAGCAAGTTTGTTTGAGCTGTTGAAAGACCATCTACAAATTCAGGTGCAAAATATACAACATACCTGCAGTA
>JBJFCH010000166.1:5342-14178 GCA_051888835.1 Oliverpabstia sp.
AAATAAAGGAGGTACACTATGATTATCATAGGTGAAAAACTAAATGGTGCCATTCCCTCTGTACAAAAAGCAATTACTGAGAAAAACAGTCAATTCTTTCAGGAAAGAGCCAAGCTGCAGGCCGATGCAGGAGCCAATTATATTGATGTCCACGCATCACGCAGTGAAGGTGAAACAGAAATTCTGGGGTGGATGATCGAACAGATCCAGGCCGGAACCGATGTCCCGATCTGTATCGACAGTCCCGATCCAATCGTGTGTGTCGAAGCAATGAAATTCTGTCAAAAGGAAGGCCTGATTAATTCCGTATCCATGGAAGGTGACAAAATAAAAATCGTTTTTCCGGCGATTGCAAATACCGGATGGCATTGTGTGGCATTGTTATGCAGCGATAAATATGGAATTCCCCAGAGCGTGCAACAGCGCATGGAAGTTCTGGATGAAATAATGGAACAAGCAGAGAAATATGGGATTCGGCAGGACAGATTATATATTGATCCTTTAGTCGAAGCAATCGCAACGAACGAGGAATCTTTTAAGGTATTTGAAGAATGCTGTATCAAAATCAGAGAAAAATATCCTAAAACCCATATTACCAGCGGTCTTTCCAATATATCTTTTGGACTGCCAAGCCGCAAAACAATGAATCTGGCATTTCTTGGAATGGCCGTTCATGCAGGAATGGACAGCGCAATCATGGATCCGACAAATCATGATATGACTGGTCTGATCTGTGCTGCTGAAGGAATTCCTACAGAAAAAAAATATCAGGAAATGTTAAAGGTAGCTCTGAACGAAATAGATGTGGATCCTTCCAAAGAATATGTACGTGATTTGAAGGGAATGAAATATGCATCCGCAGCCCTTCGGGGGGAAGACGAATTCTGCCTTGACTACATTGACGCCTATACCGAAGGCGAGTTCGGTATACAAAAACGGTAAGTAAAAACGCTCAAAAAGAATGGAGGAAATTATATGTCCGGAATACAAAACGTGAAAGAAATTGTAATTAAAGGGAAAAGAAAGCTCATCAAGGAAGCGGTAGAAGCTGCTCTTAATGAAGGATGCGAACCAATGGATATCCTGAATGATGGAATGATTTCAGCTATGGACATTGTAGGTGCAAGATTTTCAGAAGGTCTCATATACGTTCCACAGATGCTGGCGGCAGCAAAAGCCATGGCAGAAGGCGTAGAAGTAATTAAGCCTCTTCTTAAAGGTAATGCCGTGTCCGCAGGAAAAATGATTATGGGAACGGTAGCCGGTGATATGCATGATATTGGAAAAAATCTGGTAATCATGATGATTGAAAGTGCCGGTTTTGAAGTGATCGATCTTGGCGTAGATGTTCCAATTGAAAAATACTTAGAAGCAATCCAGGAAAATCCCGATGTTAAACTGGTTGGCTGTTCTGCACTGTTAACGACCACTTTGGCCTCTTTACGAGATACTGTTGCAGCAATTAATCAGTGTCCAGGAAGAGCAAGTTTCAAAATCATGGTAGGGGGAGCCCCTGTAACCCCAGAATTCGCTGAAGAAATCGGTGCAGATGCTTATACAGAAAATGCGGCAGAAGCAGCAAGAAAAGCTAAAGAACTGTGTGCATGACATAGCTTTAAGTACGCCGAATTGAAAAGTCTGATTTAAACTCTATTTAAACATATACTTTTCCTTGACCTGTTTTTCATTTTTTATTATAATTTAGTTAGAGACAACGAAGTCCACCGTGTCGTAGTGGGCTTCTTTTTATTTATGCACAGGAGGTATGTATATGGAAGAAAAAAAGACTACAATTCCCGTTTCAGAAGAGCAGAAAAGCCAGACATCTGATGCTCCCGAATCCACCGGCGAACACGTTTTGTCCGAGACATGGGCACAGGATGCACTGCAGGATCTGGATGATTTTATAGAATCACAGGGAATCTATATCCGGCAGTGAATATTGCCATTTTCATTGACTGATCAAAACTTCCCACATCAAAACAGTTTTTAAACCTGTTGATATGGGAAGTTTTTTATTAATCTCAAAATACTCATCCACTACTCATGCAGTTCCAGCGGCAGTCCATCGGGATCTTTAAAGAATGTCATCTTCTTATGGGTATAATCATCCCACCGTACGGGTTCTGTTTCGATTCCCACAGCATTCAGTTGTGCAATCGTATCTTCGATACAATCTACCCGGAATGCCAGATGACGAAGACCGCAGGCCTCGGGATAATTGGGGCGTGCAGGGCTTCCCGGTATCCCGAAAAGTTCCAGTTCACAGTCCCCCAGTTTCAGATCCAGCTTGTAATCTCCTCTGCTCTCTCTGTAGTTTTCTCTCACTATTTCAAATCCCAGAAGATCCACATAGAAATGTCTGGATTTTTCGTAATCAGATGCAATAATCGCCACATGATGAATCGCATGAAAAAGTGCTGCCATTTCCCGCTACCTCCTTATCTCTCAATGATTTTCAGATTCCAAGGTTGAATTTCCAACATCTCCCCTGTACTTATCTTTTCTTCTGTCAGAAGTTCTGTACCATCGTTACCTGTATATTTTACAGACTGAACTTCCGGCGAATAATTCAGATAGTAAACCACTTCTTTTTCAAAATCATTCACACCTTTTTTGATAATGACAGGGAACTCTATTTCCTGTTCTTCTGTCCATAATCCTGCTTCTTTCAGCACATCTGCGAGTATTTCTCTCAACATAGTGGCGCTTGTCCAGCATCCCAGATAAGTCGCGCTTCCTTCACCATAATGATTTCTGGTAACCGCCGCATATCGTTTCCAGTTGTAATGATCATAAGACGCCAGAACTTCAGCAGTATCCGGATGGATCAGTTCCATGAATGTCTTTATCTCGTTTTCCTGACAGTGATAACGTTCCGACGCCAGCTTCACATTTTTCGGAAATGTGAAATGACTGTAGGAAATGCCGAGACACTTGTCTATTCCATGAGGCTGACAGTCCGCATATACTTTTATATTTTCGTTGGCAAATGCTGTTTTAAAAGTGGTAAACAAATGACCACCGTTTTTTACATATTTGTCAATCCGTTCCAGCAATTCCTCCGGTGCCGCATACAGGGCAGGTACCACCAGAAGATCATAGTCTTCCAGATTTTCTGATTCCGGCCACAGGAAGTCGCATTCCACGTTTAATTTATATAGCTGGTCATACACATAACGAACCACATCATTATATTTCACCTCACCGCTGGACCCTCCTGTACTGTCGATCGGGAACCAGTCCAGCGCCGTCAGGGCTTCATTGCTTACCAGCATTGCCACCTTATTTTTCTTTTTCAGATTCACCAGATGGCTGCCGATCCGGGCAAATTCATTTCCAATCACTTTTGCTGCACGATAGGTGTCATTTTCCTTGAAGTCATGACTCAGCAGTCCTTTCCAGTATGTCTCAAAAGAATTGTGAATGGAATGCCAGTGCCAGTATTCCACCATATTAGCTCCGGATGCTACATGACTGTACGCCTGAAGACGAAGCTGTCCATCATACGGTACCCAACAGGGAAATCCCTGTGCCTCTGTCTCTAAAACAAAATAGTTGTCTTTCTTCAGGGAACGGGTACTGTCTCCTCCAAAGGAAATCTCGGCTCCCGTCAGTTCGTCCTGGGTAGGATGATAAATATCCACGCCTGCCACTGTCAATGCCTCTGCTGCATGATAATGATTCACTTTTGGCTGTACACCAAAGGAATAACCCCTCCAGTCAAAATCAAAATTGTGCGTAATAAACTGATCCTCTCTGGCATACTCCTGCACAATCTCTGCCTGCCATTTCAGATAGTCGTCTACCAGTGTTCTCTGGAATTTTTCAAATTCCGCCCCCAGACTGCCGTTGATCGTTCCCCTCACATCAGGGAAATCTTCCCATGCATTGATCCGATTACTCCAGTAATCCAGACCAAACTCATCATTTAAAACATCCAGATCATCATGGAACTTTTCTCTCAAATATTTTACAAACTGTTCCTGCACATTCCTGCCTGCAGTATCATAGTATTTTGTCTCATTATCCAGCTGGAAACCGATGACACATTTTCTGTGGGCAGACACTTCCATCAGCTTTCGGATCACCCGCTCTCCGTAATACCGATACACCGGATGGGTAATATCCATAATCTGTCTTGCGCCGTAGATTCCCGGTCCGTTTTTGGTCGTCGCCAGCACATCCGGATGAGATTTGACCATCCAGGTGGGAATTGCATACGTAGGAGTTCCGATAATAACAGAAATCCCTGCGGTTTCCATGGCATCCAGCACTCTTGTCACATGACTGAAATCAAAAACCCCTTCCTGGGGTTCGCAGGTACTCCAGGTGGATTCCGCAATCCTTACCACATTGATTCCCGCCGCTTTCATCATTTCCACATCTTTATCCAGACGGTCGTACGGCATATATTCATCATAATAGGCAACCCCATATAATAATCTATCCATAACATTCTCCTTTTCCATCAATCGACAAATATCCTCGTTCCATACGCCTCAACCATCACATCCCCTGCTGTAATTTCCTGGGTATACAAATTTCTCATGGGACATTTTACTCGAATTGTTACATTTTCTTTGCTGTAATTCAGTACAAAGTAATATTTCTTTCCGTTTTTCTCCCGAACAGCAAGTTCACAGCACTCCGGCAGTTCCAGTATTTCTTTATATGGCGATTTTACACCCAGTTTTTCCAGAAATACCTCTGCTGCCGCCTCTGTAAATACGGATCCGTAATAATATACCTTTCCTTTACCGTAAGTATTCTGAACCAATGCAGGTGTTCCGGCATAATAACTATTTTCATAATATCCCAATACCCTGGTGTATTTTTCTCTTCCCGGCTGGGCGGCCAGTTGATCATTGAATACCGGAGCTTCCAGTCGCTCCTGCCCCCAATGGATGATTACCGGCTCATCGCCCGGACAGGTTCGGGTATATTCAGGGATATCCACACCGGTAAGATCAACAAGCAGTCCCGGCAGCTTATCCATCACACACTTTCCCGTCATATCTTTATAGCCGCTTCGACATCCCAAAACCAGGATTCCTCCCTGTGCCACATAATTTTCCAAAATTCTTACCCGCTCGGGTGACAGCATTGCAGGATGGGGATAAATCAAAACTTTATAATTTTCCAACGGCGTATTGGAACCTTTATCACTCAGATACACAAAATCCAGCGGTGTATGAGTTTTCTGCGCCGCAATAAAAAAAGATTGATGGCTGATTTTTTCCAGATCCTGGTGCCACACATCAAGCTGTGCATCCCAGATATTATCATAATCTTTTACCACAGCCACATCCGCCTGATACCGGGCTCCTGCAATCTCCTGAATGGACTGAAACTTTTTATGTATTTCCCCTATTTCATCCAGCCTTCTGTTATCCCGTCCCGAATAATCCAGTATTCCATGCCAGTAAATCTCCGTTCCCATCGTGCATGTTCTCCATCGGAAGTAGCTGATATAGTCTGCTCCATGGGCAACACTCTGCATCGTCCAAAGAGTTATCTGCCCGGGCTTCGGTGTAGGAGCCGCCATTCTGGTATTCCAGCCATTGGCTCCGGACTGTTGCTCCATAATTCCAAAGTTGGGAGAAATGGAACGTACCTCCATCAGATTTCTGCTCCACATCCGATCTTTCAATGTATGTGAAAATTTTTCATAATCCTCTTTTGTATAGGCAAAATTTGGATACGAATCATATGTCATAAAATCAAGACTCTCTGCTGTCATCTGATGATTATCCAGGTTCCCGAAAATCCCATTGGTAGTGATGAAATCTTCCGGCTTTATATATTTTCGAAGGATGTCACTTTGCAGCTTCGCATATGCCCTGGCACTGGCTGAAATAAACCGTGTATAATCCAGTACTTCATGTGGATTTGTACTGTCACTGTATGTGGTTCTCGGCACATGAATCTCATCCCAGTCCGTGTAAGTCTGATTCCAAAATACAGTTCCCCATGCTTCATTCAGTACATCCAGATTTTTGTATTTCGCTTTCAAAAAAATACGAAAAGCCGCCGAATCACTTTCCGAATAAAAAACATCCTTCTCACAATTCAGTTCATTATCAATCTGCCATCCGATCACTGACGGATGCGGAGCATAATGAGACGCTGATTTTTCCACAATAATTCTTGTTTTTTCCAGATAAACCGGTGAATTATAATTATAATGTCTTCTGGCTCCATGACGGTAAAGTATTCCATCTATATTGGCATTCAGAACCTCCGGGTATTTTTCTGTAAGCCATGCCGGAGGTGTCGCAGTCGGTGTACAAAAGATAACCTTCATTCCTGCTTCCTCTGCCAAATCCAGGAATCGATCATAAAAATCATAGGTAAAATTCCCCTCTGTAGGCTCTATTTTACTCCAGGCAAATTCGGCTATACGAATTACCGTGATTCCATGTGCCAGCATTCTTTTCATATCTTCTTCCCACAGACTTTCCGGCCAGTGTTCCGGATAATAGCAGGTTCCCATTACCATCTGATTTCCATTTATAATTTTTCTCATCATACCCCTCCATATCACACCTCAAACGATACCTATATTTTACAGCTTGTATAGCAGCACCGTCAAATTGTATCTTCATATTTACTTCTTTTTATTTTCATGATATGCTTGAGTTATTGTTCACTCCGTGACCAGCAACACGCTTCGCGGAATAGTGGCGTGTGAACAGTAACACTCTTGATTACAGTGTTAAAATACGAAAGGAGTTTATCATGCAAAAGATACACCTGAAAAACTCTCTCCTTCTTCTTCTCACCGCAACCATCTGGGGCGTAGCTTTTGTAGCCCAGAGTGTGGGAATGGATCATGTAGGACCTTTTACCTTTAATATGGTTCGAAGTATCATCGGTGGTATGGTTCTGATTCCCTGTATTTTTCTTTTAAACAAAATAAATCCGCCAAAGAATATTTTTGAATCTCCCGAAGAGCAGAGTTGCTCCCGTAAAACACTGATGATTGGGGGAATCTGCTGCGGTATCCTTCTTTGTCTGGCAAGTAATTTCCAACAAGTGGGAATCAAATACACGACCGTCGGAAGAGCCGGCTTTATCACCGCCTGCTACATCGTGATCGTCCCGATACTCGGTCTTCTGTTTTTCAAAAAGAAATGCCGCTCTACCATTTGGTTGGCTGTTGTTCTGGCACTGGTCGGCTTATATCTTCTGTGTATGACGGACGGATTCGGTGTAGGCAAGGGAGATCTTCTTGTTATGGTCTGTGCCGTTTTATTTTCTTTTCATATTCTGGTAATTGACCACTTTTCTCCTCTGGTCGATGGAGTGAAAATGTCCTGCATCCAGTTCTTTGTCTGCGGTATTTTATCAGGCATACCTGCCTTCCTTTTTGAAACGCCCAATCTTAGTGACATTTTTCTGGCCTGGGCACCGATCCTGTATGCCGGTGTACTTTCCTGCGGGGTTGCTTACACACTACAGATTGTTGGACAGAAAAATATGAATCCTACTGTAGCTTCCCTGATTCTCAGTATGGAATCCTGTATCTCTGTTCTGGCAGGCTGGGCAATCCTCGGACAGAAACTGACCATCCGGGAACTTAGCGGCTGCGTTCTTATGTTTGCGGCAATCATCCTGGCACAGCTGCCGGACAGGCGGACAGGGGACAGGACAGGAGACCGGACAGGGGACAGTTCTGTGTCCTAAATCTAGGACACAAAACTGTCCCCTGTCCGGTCCGGCCCCTGGTCTTTCGTCTCTATCGTCTGCCGTTTCCGCCAAACAGAGTCTTAAAAGAAATACTTTCATTATTTTCGGATGATAAGGTTTCATAATTCACCACATCCAGACTGGAATACCAGTACTCACTGCCCTCTGTTAATCCTGATACAATCTCAACGTTTTCTCCATCAGAAATACCGGTCGTCACCTGAATCTGGTCTCCGAAATTTCCTGTTTCTTCATCATAACTTGCATACAGATATATACCTGTCTCATCTTCCACTAACGCTTCCACAGGAATCATTACAATATTTTCCTTCGTATCCACTGTAATAGAAACAGAGGCATTCATACCAGCCAGCATATTTTCCATACGATCAATGCTGATAACTGCTTCGTACTTACTACTTCCTCCGGAGTTTACACCATTTAGATTAATTCTGGTCACTTTTCCGTCAAATGATTGCCCCGGAAAAGCATCCAATGTTACACATGCGTCCTGACCTTCCTGAAGTAAAAGGATATCCATCTCATCAATGGTAATCGTGATCTCCATCGAATCCTGCGGAGTAATAGAAAGCCATGATGTTGTTGTGACACCATAATTCTCTTCTATCTCTTCCTCCATCATTTCTGCCACCTGAGCAAAACTATTTTCTGATATTAAATCAGCCCCCGCTTTCATAGAACCGGCCATTTCGCCTGTCTGCGACTGTCTGTCTGTGATGCTTGATCCCGCTCCATTAAAATCTTTCGTATTCTGTCCGATACCACTCATATCTGATTCTTTTTTGTCATCAGTCATAGAACTGTTTTCCTGTGACTGCCCCGATCCACTCGCAATTCGTATTCCAAACAATGGTGTTGAGGAATCATAAACCAGCATTAATGTATCGTTTGCCTGAACTTCCAAAGCGGTACCCACCACACATTTTCCGCTTGAAAATGTATAAACAGTAAGATCAGATGGTACCGTGTATTGACTGACAGCTGTAGGATCCTCTTCCTGTCCGTTCAGCATACGAAGATTTACCTGGACAGTACTCTCCGGACCGTTTCCGACGGATAAGACAATTCCTATATAATTCCTGTAGCTGCTTGTGGAACCAGTATTACTGCCTGAACCATTACC
>JBJFCH010000166.1:14278-15872 GCA_051888835.1 Oliverpabstia sp.
CGCTTCCGCCTTCCGTTTCGCTTCCGCCTTCCGTTTCGCTTTCTGGACTGTCTTCATTTACTGAGTCTGATATATTTTCGGATACTACATTAATCTGCGCTGTTGTTTTCACTCCATTTGCAGCTTCGGATTCAGTATTCACAACTATATTGCCTGAAGTACTGCATGTAATGATTTTTACTCCATTTCCGGAATTATATGACATCGGCGTAATATTATCACCTGTTTTGTCCGAATTTGTCAGATTATCTGTATCAGACGATTTTTCTTCAACAAGACCGGAAATTAGGCCTGCACAATCTGCATAAACATAATTTTCCTGATATAGCAAAAACAATTTCTGCATCTGTGTTTCCAGTTCCTGTCTCTGTTCCAGCAATAATTCATATTCACCCGTATAATCCGTATCCGTCAACGTCAGCAACGTATCGCCTTTTTCTACCTCATCATCCACTGACACAGCCACATCTGAGACCGTTCCCGTAAACCCGGTAACTTTCAGCTCACTATGAATATACAAATCCCCTGTACCAATAATTGTTCCATCTTCTGTAGATACAGTTACGGTCTCTCCATAATCCGAATCATTATCCGATATTGTAATAATCGCTGTTCCATTGGTCATATTCCTGACCTTCCCATCTATTACCGTATCATCCGACAAAGTAACAGTAACCGTATCTCCCACAGACACCGCTGTTTTCGTTTCTATGGAGACTGCCATCATACCATCCATGGAAATCAACAGCAAGGCGCCATTTTCATACATAGTATCCACTACTCCAACACCGTTTCGGGCATAAATCGCCTTGACTTTTCCATCTGTCGAAGCTGTGATCGTATCTGAAATTTCTTCTTTTTCATGCTCTTTCAGCTTATCATCCAATGCGGACATTTTCTCCTGTACTGCAACGATTGCCGACATAACAGAAACCGAATCCACCTGTGCCAGTTTATCACCTTTCTCTACCAAATCTCCGTTGGACACATACCATTTTGTAATTTCCACATTCTCCGGCAATTCCAGTTCCACTGCCGTCTCATCATTCAAAGTCCCTGTTCCCGGAACTACTGAACTGATTTCACCCAATTCAGCCGTTCCCGAATAAACAGTTGCTTCTGTCCGTTCTGTCGTACCGTTTTCTCCTGTCATCACCTTTATAATGATAATCAACAGCACCATAAAGCACACGGAAAATACTCCCACAATATGAGAATGGTTTTCCTTTTTCACCGGTTTTCTCACCCCGGATTCAATTGACCCGTTTTTTTTCTTTTCCTTCTCTTCAATCAGAGTCATTTTTCTCTCTTTTCCGGAAATATAAATAAGCATAAAAATGCTCAGACCATCCAGAATCAGGAAAATAATAAAAATCATGAGCCAATGTGCCTTCCATGTATGAAAAAAGCTTTCCTCCGGCTGTGAATTTTCTACAGGCGCAAATCCGCCCGTATTGCCCGGGACAGGCATTTCATCAGACCCTTTTCTTTCCGGCCTTGTCATCTCGCCTGACTCTTCTCTTTCCGGCCTTGTCATCTCGCCTGACTCTTCTCTTTCCGGCCTTGTCATCTCACCTGACTCTTCTCTTTCCGG
>JBJFCH010000166.1:15972-20325 GCA_051888835.1 Oliverpabstia sp.
CCTGACTCTTCTCTTTCCGGTCTTGTCATCTCACCGTTCTCATCCATATATCCCGGTGCATAAGGAAAACCGTTTTCCATATCCGGGATATTCATACTTTGGGCGGGAACAAAAACCGCCACGCCAACATCTGCAAGCAAAATCAGAGAAAACAGTACCGTCAGAATCACATAAAAAGTTTTCTTTTTGTAAAAAGTAAGCTTTTTTAACCACTCTAAAAATACGGATAATCTTTTTTTCATATCTATGCTCCTCTCAGCCTCCATGATGAAGGGCGTCAATTGGTTTCATCTTCGCTGCCTTATTTGCCGGATATAGCCCAAACACTACACCGATCAAAAAACAGAATCCAACCGCAATCAGAACAACCATACCATTCATCTTAAAATTCAGATTCAGGCTGACCACTACTACCGACGCCAACTGAAGTATTACCCACGAGATAAAAATACCGATTGCACAACCCATCATACAGAGAACAACCGCTTCCATCAGAAATTGCCGTAAAATCTCACCTCTTGTTGCGCCAATTGCTTTTCGAATACCGATTTCGCGTGTTCGCTCAGTAACAGTAACCAGCATGATATTCATAATGCCGATTCCTCCCACTAACAGAGAAATACCTGCTATCCCTCCGAGAAGCACTGTGAAAATAGATGTAATACTGCTGACAGTGTCTTCCAGCACATTCTGTGTTGATATGGTAAATGCATCTTCATCTTCTTCAAATCGTTCCATTAAAATTTCCGTCATTATAGCTTCGGCGGCAGCTGTATCCTGATCCGTATCGGCACTTACATAAAACACCGTAATATCTGTATTGACTGACGAAGATAATCTGAGCAATGTTGTATAAGGAATATATGCCACCATAGAGCCCGAACCAAAAACAGAAGTCAGCGAACTGTCATTATCCTCCAGCACTCCTACAATTTTAAATTTCATTCCGTTAATAGAAACTTCCTCACCAACACAATCCAGATAACCGATCAGATCTGTTGCCGTAGTTTCATTGATCACACATACATAATTGTTATTCTCCACATCGGTACTTTTAATAAATCGCCCCAGCAAAAGATTGAGGGCTTCTATTTCATAATAAGCGTATGTAGTGCCATAAACAGTCACACTTTCACTTTCTGAATCCGACTTAATCGTTGCAGATGTGGAAGCATTCGGTGCAATCAGACCAATCCCGTCTTCCGTCGTCCATTCTTCCAGATCAGAAAGTTTTACCGGAGCTCCTTTATCATCAGAGATCGTAACGGTAAGCAGATTATTTCCCAAATTGGAAATGGTATCTGTTACAGAGCTGGTAGCTCCATTCACAAGACTTACTAATACAACCAGTGCAACCACACCAATTATGATACCAAGCATGGTAAAAAAAGCTCTTGTTTTATTTCCGGAAATAGATTTCAGCGCCATTTTCAACGATTGAATCATAGTTTCACCTCCGATACTTTCCCATCACGAATGTGAATACTGCGTGTCGCCTGTCTCGCTACATCCTCATCATGAGTAATTAAGACAATTGTATTGCCCTGTTCGTGCAGTTCACGAAAAATATCCATAATTTCTTTTCCGGTCTTTGAATCCAGATTGCCCGTAGGTTCATCTGCCAGAATCAGAGATGGTCTGGTTACAATTGCACGTGCAATAGCCACACGCTGCTGCTGACCGCCGGAAAGCTCTGTAGGTAAGTGTTTTGCTCTTTTTTCCAGACCCACTTTTGTAATAGCTTCCTTAACACGAGCTTTTCTTTCTTCTCTTTTCACGCCCTGATAAATCAACGGAAGCTCTATATTTTCTTCCGCAGTAAGTTTTGGAATAAGATTAAAGCTTTGAAAAACAAATCCGATTTTTTTATTGCGTATATGTGCCAGTTCATTTTCCGTATAGTCTTCAATAGGAATATTATCCAGCATATAAGTCCCCGCATCCGCAATATCCAGACAGCCAATAATATTCATAAGTGTAGATTTTCCGCTTCCGGAAGGACCAATGATAGAAACGAATTCACCCTTATCAATATGCATACTGGCATGATCCAGCGCACGAACTTCCTCATCACCGACCAGATATATTTTTGATATATTATACAAATCGATCATTCTATTACCATACCTTTCGTTTACTGTCCGGAGTTTCCATTCTGTATGTTGCCGGACATAGTGCCGCCTCTTGGCATACTGCCGCCCGAAGGACTTCCGCCTCCCGGCATACTTTCAAAATCCGGCATAGAATTGCCATCTGGCATACTGCCGCCATTTTTCATTTCTCCCATATTTCCGAAATTCATCTTTCCGGATCCAAATCCAGAATTTTCTTCTGAAGCTGTATAGTATACGATATCGCCTTCACTCAACCCATCCGTAATTTCCACATAAGAATTGTTGGAAATCCCGATGATAACTTCCTTCATACCTCCGAATTCACCGGATTCTTCATCGTATTCTGTATATACATAAGCAGTTGCACTGGTCTGATGCAGAGCATCCGCCGGTATGAGTAATACATTTTCACTTCCGTCTATTTCAATCACAACAGATGCAGACATTCCCGAAAGCATCTCCTGCGTTTTGTCAATTTGTATAGTTGCTGAATATGTGGTAACCCCTGAATCACTTGATGCCTCCGTATTTACTTCCGTCACAGTACCTTCATACGTATCTGTTCCGATGGAATCAATCGTTACACTGGCTTTCTGCCCTTCGGCAAGCAAAAGAATATCCATCTCATCCACACCAATCGTTATAGCCATCGTAGTATCAGGAGAAATAGCTGCAACTGTCGTGTATTCCGCACTGCTCTCTGCCTGTTCTCCATAAGAAGCCGTTGTAGTGGAAGACCCGGAATCATTTTCAACGCTTTCAATTACTCCGGAAATTGTGGCACACACACCACCATCTTTATAGATTTTAATCAATCCATTTAACTGCTCTTCTACTTCTCTACGTTTTTTCAGCAATGCATCATAATTGGCTGAAATTTCTGTATCAGTCAATGTAATAAGTGTTTCTCCTGATGAAACGGACTCATTTTCCGAAACACTGACAGAAGAAACCGTTCCTGCGTAACCACTGATCTTCATCTGACTATGAATGTACAAAGTACCTGTACCAACTTCATTTTCATCTGCATCGAAAACGGAAACACTATCTCCATACGACGTACCATTATCAGTTACCAGAATCACAGCGGCACCACCAACCTGTTTTTCCACAAAACCATCCACAGATGAACCATCACTCAACCCCACCGTTACAGAATCACCTGCCTGGAGTGTTTCAGACGCTATATCAACTGCCATATATCCATCCAGCGAAAGTAAAATCAACGAACCATTTTCATACATTGCAGTTACAACATCATCACCCGATGAAACATAAATCTTTTTCACACGTCCATCTACACCTGCCGAAATATTTTCACTTACTTTATCATCACTGGCCTCGGCAAGCTCCTGATCCAGTTCATCCAATTCTTCTTGTTTCTTCGCCATTGAAGTGAGCAGGGAAGCGTTTGTCACAGTAGTAATCAGATCTCCAGCTTCTACATAATCACCCGCTTCTACATAATTATCCACAACCTCAAGTGAACTTAAAATCTCAAGTGTCTCTACATCTTCCGCAGTCAATGTACCGGATCCCGAAACCGTCGTGCTGATATTTCCGACAGTTACTTCTGCTGACTCTACTTCATTCCCTGTAGTCGAACTGACTTGTTCACTGACTCTTTTGCGCAATAAAATAACTCCTCCAATCAGAACCGCCATAACCAACGCCAGAATTACTACCAACGTAATTATGAGTTTCCGTTTTTTTCGCGCACGCGCTTTTCTGTGCATCTCTACGAGCTGATCGTTCGATGTGTCCGCCGGATTTTTACCCATGATTCTAATCTCCTCATTTTAAATATTTAGCAGGAAAACACTATCCTTCCAAAAACAATTATAAAAATGAATTGTGTTTCTAAATTGTTCAAATTGTGAACTTTATGTGTCTCCTGACAGCATACACACCAAAAAAGAGGTGCCGCACAATTGCGACACCCCTTCCGTTTTGCGTATCTGATCAATTCTAATGTCAGAATCAACCGGTTGTGTGTTTATTTCTTTTTCCTCTTACTTCCCAGTGTGATACCTCCCACACTCAATGCCATAATTGCCATACTCAGCCAGCCTCCGATATTGGAAACATCACTTGTTTTCACTGTATCAGTATTCGAGACACTGCTTACTGATTTATCGGATGCGGAAGATGTCTGACTGACACTGTTGTTTGTCGGTGTTTTGGTAACCCCCACTGTTCCTGTTGAGGGCTGATCATTTTTACCAGGCGTTACTGTAGG
>JBJFCH010000166.1:20425-33880 GCA_051888835.1 Oliverpabstia sp.
TAACCCCCACTGTTCCTGTTGAGGGCTGATCATTTTTACCAGGCGTTACTGTAGGCGTTGGATCTTCTTCATCAGGTGTTACTGTAGGCGTTGGATCTTCTTCATCAGGTGTTACTGTAGGTGTTGGATCTTCCCCATCAGGTGATGTTTTCTTTGTAGTATACGTAAATGCCAAATTATTATATCCTGTAGAAGTAACTATTATTTCAAATGTATCTCCTTCTGCAAACGGTTCTGCATCTGTTTTCAATGTACCGTCCTCATTGATGATCACTACCGCACCTCGACCGGTTGCCGTATACTCTTTACCATCCACAGATACGGATGAAATATTCTTCAAATAATCACCAAACTGTTCTTCCGTATAACCATCTGCTGCGATTAATGCCGGAGCAGACGCATCATTGTTGTAAGTTGCAGGCATTTCCTCTGTATATAAAATAAATTCTGTACTTAAAGAAGCATATCTGCCTTTCTTATCATTTACTGTCAATGTATATTTTCCTTTTGAGGCATTGCCAAATATCAGCATA
This sequence comes from Oliverpabstia sp., assembly GCA_051888835.1. Lineage (GTDB taxonomy): Bacteria > Bacillota > Clostridia > Lachnospirales > Lachnospiraceae > Oliverpabstia. The sequence continues at coordinate 20,959 of JBJFCH010000166.1, forward strand.
CCATCGGAAACACTGACATCCAATCCGTCTACAATATACTCCGCTTCAAAATCATCCGGCAGCCCGATAAATTCCACACCCGTATTTCCTGCTGTCACTGCTACATCTTCAACACTAACCGTGCCCTCGAATTTTATGGGTATATAAATATTATCTGCCGGGATTTTATAGATTCCACCTTCCGTATAATAAGTTATCTCATTGATATGCTGCCCCATCATACTTTCATAATGTTCTGATGATGTGGTACTTCCATGTATAGATTTTGTAAATCCTGTACACCATGCCAATTCTGTGCCTAACCACATATTTTCCAGATGACGAAGACCATAATCGCTGCCTTCCTGTGTACCGATGATCACTGCATATACTTTGTCTGTGTCAATACTTAACCCGTCCAGATTCAGCTGATAGTCACCATAACTCGTTTCTGTCAGCAATTCTGCAGTCACACCGCTCAGGGACTGAACTGTACCGACTGTTTTTCCAAATCTCAGTTTACCTTCTGAATCCACTGTCACTTCTTTATAATATGAAGGAGCAGTACTGAGTATATAATACGCATAACTTTCATTCTCAAACAGTGCTTCCTGTCCGCTGTAAATTTGAGTTGTAGTCTGTCCTCTGTTAGTAACGGTTATTTCTACAGAATCTGTATCTGTCACTTTTTTATAAGCAGAAAGATCAACCTCTTCTCCCACCTTTACAGGGAAAGTGATACCGCTGATATCAGTTCCTTCAGCATCCACATGATAGGATCCGGCTACAAGATTTTCTGTCCTCGTTTTATTCAATGTGGCAGATGCAACCGCATCCACCGGAACAGAGTTACCTTCCAACTCAGCTGCATAAAAATCTGCATAAGGAATATTCATCAGAACATACTCCGTTTTCTCCACAGGAACATCTGCTTTCTTCAGATTATCCATTGCAGTATTTAGAGCATTTGCTGCGTCTGTAACAGCTTCCTGAGATTTTTTTAATTCAAGGGCAGTTCTTGCATCTTGCAGAGCCTTCACAAATACAACCCAACTATCTGCAGTATACTCTTCCTCTATTTTACTTTCCGCGTTTATAATCGAATTTTCCAGAGCAGTAGTGTCAATCTCAGGATCCTTCTCATTCTCCGCTGCCGGAGCTTCATGAATCGCCTGAAGTGCTGCCTCTTTGATCGCCTGATATGTGTATGTTGCGCCGGATACCGTATCCCAACTGTTTATCATATTTTCAGTTGCATCCTGCCCTGTCAGCTTTGTCTGTATTCCGGTTCGTTTCGCGCTAGTTCCCTTAACTGCCCAATTAAAGTATGTTTGGCTTCCATATTCTCCATCAGGTTCATAAGTGCTGCCTGGTGTTACCTCGATACTGTCGAATTTTCCGTTTTCCACCTGTAATGTTACTGTTACATCGTACTCACTCCACTCATCACCGTCTCCATCCACCGCATGTGCAGTACCTGTGTACGTACCATCCTTTGCCACCTGAATCCCCGTGACTGCAAAAACCGATACCGGGCAAACACTGGCAGCCATAGATATTGACATCATTCCGGCCAACGACCTTGCTATCCATTTCTTTTTTTCTTTCATAGGCTCCTCCTATCTAAAATGATAAAATTTATTAATATGTTAGTTTTATCTAACTATTAATCAAAAAAAATAACTTTTGTTTTTCCTTCTCGCTGCACGACCGGGAGAACACGATTGGATACGATACCGATCAATATCCCCGTGATCGTTCCGGATACCAAAAGTGCAGGAAAATAATAAAACAACTTCAAATTTTCAACCACACAGGCCGCAACCAGAATCTGCCCTACATTATGAGCGACACCTCCCGCAACACTGACACCTATAATTGAAAATCCTTTGATTTTTTTCAGCAAAAGCATTACAATAAAGCTCAAAATTCCCCCTGCAAGACTATATAATATGGACATTCCGTTTCCAAACAAAAAACCTATCAGCAAAATTCTTGTCAGAGAAATCATCAATACCTGACCTGGAGGTAAAAAATACAATCCCACCACAACTACAAGATTTGCCAGCCCCAGTTTAATACCGGGTATACCAAAGTTAACAGGAATCAATGTTTCCACATAACTGAAAATCATTGCCAACGCTGCCAATATAGCTGAATACGCTACTTTTCTGCTCATATTTTCTTTCCTCCTTTCTTTGCCAGATACAAAGTTTTCCACCGCCATTTATCATTTTCTTAATCTCATTTTGAAATTATGTCAACTGACTCTTTAGTTTTTTTCTCTGTATCTATTTCCACCACCAATTTATGCGGAAGACATACAATTGTCTCGTTTTCCCTACTGATTTCTCCCTGTCTTATACAATATTCATCGGGACAATCCGCTTCATTCATCCGTACTTTACCATTTTCAATATATACCTGATTATATCCGCACTCCTGATGGACGGAAATCACCTGATTCTTTTGCAGAGGATAAATACCATAAATCTGTCCATTCACAGTAATCACGACGGTATCTCCATTCTGTCCCTTTCCTATCTGCATAATCAATGCTGAAATCCCGGCCGTCAGAAGCAGTACGGCAATCAGATATCTGTCTTTTCTTTTCATATAACTCTCCGGACTATATATATGTAGTAACTCACCAGGCTATAGAAGCGGGAATCTTATCTCCTTCCAAAATAAAATCAACAGAAAAACGGCTCTCAAAAGTGTAAATACAACCTCATTTCCTTTCAGTCTGCTGATTCCGCAGTGTATATTTCCTTTCGGACAGGTATCGATACATTTCTGACATTGGAAACACTCCCCCGAAGTATCTATTGAACCATCCGACGGAAGCTCCAAATCAGCCGGGCACTTTTTCGTACATCCGGAACATCCCCGTATACAACTCTCACGTTTTCTCCGAAGAGAAAAGAAAGGTAAAACCGGAAGAAGAGCAAACACCGCTCCCATCGGACAAAAAAAGCGGCAGAAAAAACGTTCCTGAATACACATACCCACAACAAGCAAAACAAGAATAACTATTCCAGGTATATAGCCGCCCAAATTCAGGTTTCCGGCATGCAGCATGGAAAATACATCCCAAGGACTGGTTCCCCTCACCTTACCATAAACTCCGCCAAAACACATCAAAGCAATCCCCAGAAGTACCAAGTATTTTACCCAAGTCAATTTCTGAGCCCAGGACTCTTTCAATTTTATGGGTTTTTTCTTTATTTTTTTACAAACCCAGAGATAAACAGCGTGAACTCCGTCACCAAAACTTCCAAAAGCACAAGCAAAACCACAGAAAAATCTTCCAAACACCAACGTGAACAGGCATAATGTTATCAGGACTGACACAAAAGAAGTTATTTCTATCTTTTCTCCGGCTCCAATCTGTGTAAAAATATATTTTACTCCGGCAAAAGCGGCTGTAAAAGCCGATGGTAAAAACAGAAAATACAGAAGCTGTATAAACGCTCTAAGATATGTATGTATTTTCTTTCGTTGTTTTGCGGAAATATTATGTAAATCAATTCTTTTCATCTCAGTTTCCTGCTTTCTCTATTGCCTGGGATACGGCATTTTTTATTCCCGTAGAACTGAAAGTAGCTCCGCTTACAGTGTCCACATCGGCAGACTGGTTCTCTATTATTGCAGGAATGATATCTTTGGCCATTCCCAAATACGCTCCATCCTCACCATCAGCTGATATAATCTGAATATCTTTTATCTGTCCTTCCTGAATACTTACCTGCACCTGAATCGTGCCTCCAAATCCATCTGCTTCTCCTGTGAACATTCCGTCTGCATAGCCCTCTCCCGATACTAAATTATTTTCACTGTTGTCCACTTTTTCCAGTGCATTTCTACTGCTTTCCAATTCTGCTGTCAGGCGTGCAATTTCTTCTGTTTTACTTCGATTTTCCAGTACCATATTGTAGCTTCCCAGAGCACCTGTCACCAAAAGCACGCTGACTGATTTTATTATAAATGTTTTCATTCTTACTCCTCATATTCTCCGGATATTTCTTCAGACGGTTCACACTTTGCATATTCCAAAATCATATTGCAAGCTTCTATGATTGCTTTTGAAGAACAGGTCGCTCTTGATACAGTATCAATCTCTTCTGTACTGTTCTTTTCTAAAATCTGGGTCAATACGCCAGGGATACTGGCAGTTCCGTTTGCTGCCCTTTTGATATAAGGTGCATTTGCTGAATCGCCGTCACCCTGCACCTCTGTTATTGACACAATCTGATCATTTTGAATCTCCATTTTCAGGGACAGTATGTAAGGTTCAAAATCTTCGTTCTCATCCGGCATACAAATCACCTGTGCAGTATATTCGCCATCTTCATATATCGAATTTTCTTCTTCCGAAGGATTCGATTCTTCCTCTTCGTCAGATTCTCCTCCTGAAATATCAGGATCTATTATCTCATCCGGCTTTTCGGTCTCCGTTTCACCGGAAGTAACTTTTCTTGCCTCTTCCAGTGCATTTTTTATCGCATCCAGAATTCCGCGGGAACTGTAGGTCGCACCGGTCACTACATCCACATCTGTATTTTGTTGATTTACCACATTGACCGCTACAGCCTTTGCTCTTTCCAGAAAAGCATCATCATCTCCTTCATTTTCAGTAATCAGAATTGCTTTTATTGTCTTATCCTGGATTACCACTGCCACTGTAATATTTCCCATATATCCTTCACCGGTTCCGTAGTAAATTCCGTCCACATAAGGAATTGTTCCCGCTGGTACCGTCTGTCCCTGTAATGCAGAACTATTACCGCCATTATTTTCTGTGTTATTGGCAGTATTACTGTTATTTCCACCAGTGTTCTGAACAGCAGCCTGATTCAATGCATCCCGAACCGCCTCTATAATTCCTGCAGAACTATAAGTTGCTCCTGATACCGTGTCCACATTCGTACTCTGAGCCGCAATAATGCCGGTTATCAGTCCGGAAGCCTTTTGTATATAACTGCTCCCATCACTATGCTGTGTAATCCGAATCGATACGATCTTTCCCCCGCTGATATTTACCATAACAGCCAACGGTCCTCCGAAGCCTGTTCCCGTCCCATAATATGTTCCATCACGGTATGCTGAGGGTTCATCCACATAGCTCACAGAAACACTGGCTGTATTGCTTTTCACAGCTATACTGGGACTTTCGTTGCTGTCTTTTTCACCCGTCAAAGCATTTTTTACCGCATTAATAATACCTCTGGAACTGTAAGTTGCCCCAGACACCACATCCACATCCAGATTTTGTGAGGATATGATTTTATCAATAACACCTTTCGCCCTGTTAAAAAAAGCCATATCATCTCCCTCAACATTTAAGACGTCAATAGCAACGATCTTTTTATTTTTAATTTCCACTGATACAGTGATTGTTCCTGCAAATCCATTTCCTGTTCCCCGGTAAATACCATCTTCCAGATCAAATTCTCCCTCAGCAACCTTTACTTCTATTTCCGGTTTTATTTCTTCTTCTGTTTTTTCTCCGATATCTGAACTCTGAATTTCTTCTGTAATGACCTCCTCCGCCATCACTTCATACACAGGCGGCGTATAATGACTTAGCGACAATAAAATACACCCTACTACTACTGCCGCGGAAAGCAGCGGTGCAAATGTGGATATTTTCTTCCAGTCCATTTTTTCCTCCTAATCCTTATTTTCCTGTTTTTCCAATACAATTACATCTAAGTTACTGGAAAAATGATCTGAAATTCCTTCTGTCACATAAAGCACTCCATCATCATCCAACATGATTACATCAAATTCTTCATTATGTTCAGACCAGAATTTCTGCGCCTGTTCCTTTCCCATGATGAAAAGTGCCGTGGAAAGACCATCTGCCAACGTTCCGTCCTTACTTACAATCGTCACCGAATCCAATCCACTGTCAGCAGGATATCCTGTCGAAGGATCTATAATATGATGATATGTAATACCATCTTCTTCAAAATAACGCTCGTATCCACCGGAGGTTATCACCGCACAGTCCTCCGCCTCCAGCACGCCAAGATATTCCTCTTCATTTGTGGGACTCTGAATTGCCACACGCCATTTGCTGCCATCCGGTTTATTTCCAAGTACCTGCACGTTTCCTCCGAGACTCACCAGACCACTGGTCACTCCATGATCACGGAATATATCCATAATCCTTGAGGAAGTATACCCTTTTGCAATTCCTCCCAGATCAATCTGCATTCCCTTTTTACCAAAAGAAACCGTAGACTTCTCCTCATCCAGTATAATTTGCGAAGAATCCGCCATCGTAAGCAGCTTCTGTAATGTTTCTTCCGACGGAACTTTATATTCTCCATCTGTAAATCCCCACAATTTCATAACCGGATAAATACCTATTTCAAATCTGCCGTCTGTATCTTCCCAGATTTCAAGCGAACGCTCAATAAGATATTCTGTATCCTCTGATATATTTCCACCACCCTGAACATTCAGCGCATATATCTCACTGTTTTCATCTCCGGTAGACAATTTCTCATCCAATCGTCTGATTTCCACGACCGCTTCATCAACCGCTTCTTGTGCCGTATCTCCGTATGCCGTAACAACCATATATGTGTCCATTGCAAAAATTTCATTTGTTACCGGATCTTCACTTTCCAATGTAACTTCTTCCGAATACTCTATATCCATTTCCCGATTCTCGCTGCCGCAGCCCGAAACAAACAGACATCCTAAAAATACAACCCATATGATATTACTACACTTCATATTCGTCTCCTTATATGTTAGTTATTACTAACTCATATACAATACCATTGTATATTCATTACGTCAACGCTTCAAATAAACAAAATTTCTCAACAAAGCAGTTGTTGGTTTATTTTCTCGATAACGAGGGGGCGGACAGGGCAGGCGGACAGGGGGGCAGGCGGACAGGGCAGGCGCAGGCGGACAGGGGACAGTTCTGTGTCCTAAATTTAGGACACAGAACTGTCCCCTGTCCGCCTGCGCCTGCCCTGTCCGCCTGCCCCCCTGTCCGCCTGCCCTGTCCGCCTGCTCCCTGTCTGACTCTGCCGTTATACCATCCCGCAGATTCCCCGGTTGGATACCGCATCCACCCAGTAATGCAGATTTTCTACTTCACGAACCTGAATCATACCTTTCAGTTCCGGATATTCTCCGCATATGTCTTCAAACAGATCCGGGAGTTCTTCAAACATTTCCGGTTCGTAATGAAGTGTTTTCTCATTATTGTAAATCGCTCCATAAATAATTTCTGCCTCTACCAGGTCCTGGAACATATGGCTTCCATAGCTTAATTCCGGCATATACCCGGCTCTGTTATCGGAAACCTCACAGACCGCAGAAAAATTGGAAATATCTCCAAAGGTAACCGGAACTCCCAATTCCGGTGAAGACGTTCCGATACGTCCGGGAGTCATAAGGAGCATATGTTTTCCACTGCCTCGATAATACCGGTTAATTTTCCCAATTGCTGCTGCTGCGTCATATTTTTTACCATAGGGATATTCGTAGTAAAGTACCGGATCCACCTGCACCACCACATCTATTTTTCTTTTTCCGGAAGCACCCATGGAAGAATCCTTAATATCGAAAAATACTTTTTTCAATTTCAAATTCTTGATATCTACGGATTCACCTTCCTGCCCAAGGTACAAAGGTCGGCATTGCAGAAGATTTACCACAAAATCTCCCTCTTCATCCATATTGACGGCATACTCAATATCCACAGGATTTCCATATATACGTTCCAGGGTTTTCAGGATTTTTTGCATCAGCGATGTAAATTCCTCTTTTTCCAGAAGCTTTTGGCAGCTGACAAACCAGACTTCTCTATTCCTTCCCATCTGATAAAGCCTGTTTTCTGCTTCATAATCATGCTCCAGAACCATTTTTTTGTACCAGAGAGGAAGCACAGGAAGTAAACTTTCCATAGATACTTCTGTTAATTTATTTTCCTGACAATCCAATACATCCACATACCGTTGGGAGAATTTGTGTTTTTGTTCTACTGTAGTCAACACTGTAACCGTAGGCCGATCCAGATTTGCAAGACGAGGATAATCTTCTTTGGTCCGATCAACCGCTTTCGTTCCCAGCCCCATAACGATTCTCAGCATACCGGCTTCCGGGTCCATGTCGCGATACCATTTGTACGCACTGTGGCTATAACCTACACCTGCAGCTCCCGGCATAAAATATTTTCCATAGTAAGATCCGGAAACTCTCTGCACCAGAATCGCCATTTGTTCATCCTTTTTATCCAGTCCACGCAAAAGACGGTATTCCAGAGCCGAATAATCCATTGTGCTGGCATAGACTCTCCTCACCGCCTGCTCAAACTCTTCCAGTCGTTCCTCCGGACTTCCCTGATTTACACAAAACACTGATTCATATTTTCCTGCAAACGCATTGCCAAATCCATCCTCCAGGAAACTGGATGATCGAACAATAAACGGACTCTGCCCAAAATACTCCAGCACATTTAAAAACTGTTCCCGTATTTTTGATGGAAAAGTTCCTTTCAGCAAATGCTGCTGCAATTCTCCCGCCACACTAAAATATCCTTCTTTTGTTCTCTGGCGGATCCGCAGCTTCCAGTCTCCATTGGACACAATATACGTGTAAAACACGTCGGAACCTATATAGAAAGAGTCATGTGGCTCATTGTGCTCCATATATTCGGGGATTTCTGTCTCCGCAATTTTCCTTGCCAGAAGCATACCACAGGCTTTGCCTCCGATGGCACCGCTTCCGATCATCCGATCTCGAAGCATAAAATAATCCTCAGGCTTAAAATATTGTTTTACAAGTTTTCGAAGTCTTTTATCTTTGGTCATTGTACTGCGGATGATCTGATTTTCCGTATCTTCACTGAAATGCCCTTGAGAGTATTCCATCTTCGCCATATTGAAAAAACGATCATGACTGTCATAATTCTGATCCTGGCTGTTCACGGAAATCTTCTGCAGAGTCTGATAATATCTGCTCATTCCCACGCCGTCTTCCACAGTTACAAATTCTCCTGTCTTTTTCCTGTAACCGTGAGGTAAAAACATCCTGTCTGAATATCGATTCCATACTTTAAGAGGATGTAGGTACACATATTTTTCATTGGAATACACATCCAGAAGAAGCTGTGTCGTATCGCGGATTCTTGCTACCGCATCAAAGGAATGCCTTCCCCTGATTAATGGAAAATAGGCCACCGTATCCAGTTCAAACAGATACGGACAAGTTACTCTGAAAAAATTTCCCATCATAAGGTCTGTATACCATACAGACTGAAGCTCCGAAAGACAGTCAAACACATAAAACGCATCCACACCCTGACGGGTGATTTCTTCATGAATTGCCACAGTAAATGCCTCAAATCCTTCATCCGGGTCAAATTCTTTCACTTTGATACCGCTCAAATCCTTTAGTACCGGCTCATGCTGGGCAAAACGAATATAAATCACATTTCTTCCATCTTTAACCGCCTGTCTGGCAAAAGGCTCCGCAAACATACGGAATTCATCCAAATCAGATATCTGCCATACCACATTATCCCCCAGCCGGATGTAATCCAGTATCTCATCCATCTGAGGATAACCACTGCATATTTTATCAAATGCTGCCATAAATACCTCCCATTTTTCGTAATGTATTTCTGGATTTTTCCACAAAATCTCTCATAGTAAACGCTCTCTTCAGTTGACATTTCCATCGGAATACAGGAAAAAACTTTCATAGATACAAAAAAAAGCAGAACAACGAAGTACAAAACCTCATTGTTCTGCTTATGATTTACTATATCACACTCACATATGAAATTCAAGCACTGCTCTTTTCTGAGTCCCAATACTTTAGACATTTTCCATCGTCGGTAATCATCATTTTTTGCTAACAATAAGTGACCCAGAACCGCTTAATCCAATATACCCCAAACAGAAAGGAGCCATACACTTTCATGCACAGCTCCCCTCTGCTTTCTATCTATTTCTATTAAATGATAGACCTGATCATGGACACATACCTGTCTCTTAACTGTAATTAAAACTCTGCATCATGCATCCAGACATAGCGCTCATCTTCACAACGGTCTGTCTGCAGCCATGGATTTCCATCCAAATGACGGATCATCCAGCAGGTATACATCTGGAATCCCGGTGCAACTGCCTGAGGATGAAGTTCTCCTCCCGGAATTGCAGAAAAGCTTCCATCTGTGCTCTTAAATACCTGATCACCAACAAAGCTTGCACCAAATCCTTCCGGACGGTCAAATTTGAAATAATAAGTTTCCGGCTGTGGATGTCTGTGCGGCAAATATCCGGACCAGTTTCCTCTGTCATTCAGAACTTCGCCCAGAACCATATTGGACCATGGAGCAATATCATGATCAAAGATTGTATTTACTCTTCTCTTTGCCACATTTCCGAATTTACCTACACTGGAGTATCCCCATGGTGCATCCTCCGGAGCATACAGTTTAGTAGCAAATTCTGTATCATTGTGAGTGGACTGTACCAGAATCTCAGAGTCCGCTTTTGCTTCTACGCTTGTCTCTGCTTTTGTACACATATGAACTGCCCAGGGACCTTCTGTGAATACATCTTTTCTGGTAACTTCTTTTTCCTGTCCGTCAAACCGGAATACTACATCACCTGACAGAAGCAGTACAGCTGTCTCTTCTCCTTCTTTACAGAAAGTTTTCACATCTCCTGCTTTCATACGATATACACGGATATCCATCATCATAGCTTTATATTCATTGTCATAAGTGGTAAGAATCTGCTCTCCATTTGCATCAAATTCAGGATAACCAAATACTTTACTCATTGTACATTCCTCCTATTTCACGTCATTTCTTTCCACTGTTAAGGAGTGAGAACAGCAATACAGCCATTCTCTCTCCTGTTTTTATTAATACTGTCTTGCAACCTCACGTGCTGCTTTCACTTCTTCCCAAGCCTCTCTTACACTTTCCTTTTCGGAAACCTGAGCCTGGCCTACATTCCACCATGATTCATAACCGTCTGTCATAGTCTTTGGAATAACTTTCAGATCAAACAGGCAGGCAACATCCTGTTTCTTTGCATCTTCCAAAGCAGCAACCAGTTCATCAATTGTTTTACAGGTATAGCTCTTCAGACCATAGCCTTCACCGATTTTTGCATAATCTACAGGAATGAGATCACCGGTAGGTTTCTTTCCATCAGTATAGCGGAATTCAGTAGCAATACTTCCGATACCATGAGTCATCTCCAGATTGTTGATGCAGCCGAAACCACAGTTATCAAAGATCAGAATATTTACTTTCTTTCTTTCCTGCATAATGGTCATGATTTCACTGTGAAGCATCTGGAAACTGGAGTCTCCAACTACACAGTAAACTTCATTGTCCGGCTCAGCCATCTTAACACCAAGAGTAGCTGCAACTTCATATCCCATGCAGGAATATCCGTACTCTGCATGATATCCGCCGCGTTTGTCTGTTCTCCACATACGCTGCATACAGCTTGGAAGGGAACCACCTGCTGTGATAATCGTAGCATCTTTATCAATCGTACGATTGATAGCTGCCAGAGCTGCTGTCTGAGTAATCTTTCCGTTTGTCAGTTTAACAAATTCCGGAACTGTTCTCGGATCTCTTGCCTTGATGATCGGCTCGAAATCATCACCTGTATACTCAATACTTCCAAGGCGTTCCATTTCTTTATCCCAGATCTGTTTTGCCTCTTCGATTTCTCCGTTGTAAGCAGAAACATAATTTCTTGCTCTCAGCTTTTCAGACAATGCTTCTACTGTTGCTTTCGCATCACCTACAGCCTTTACAGCATCCATTTTATATGCGTGGAAACGGCAGTTATTGATCGTAACAAATTTTACATTTTCATTTTTATACAGCCATTTGGAACTGGTTGTAAAGTCAGACATTCTGGATCCGATAGCGATTACAACATCTGCATCTCTTGCGATTACGTTGGAAGCGTAGGTTCCTGTTACACCGATACCTCCAAGGCAATACGGATGTCCGGATTTACAAGCGCTCTTTCCTGCCTGTGTCTCGCCAAACGGAATATGGAATTCTTCACAGAATTTTTCTACAGTCTCACCGGCATCTGAATAACGAACACCGCCGCCTACGATAACCAGAGGTTTCTTAGCCTCTGCAATAATTTCAGCAATATCTTCCAGTTCTTCTTCTACTGCCACCGGTCTTGTAATGCGATGAACACGTTTTTTGAAGAAATACTCCGGGAAGTCATATGCTTCACCTTCCACATCCTGAGGAAGTGCGATACAGCATGCACCTGTCTCAGCCGGATCTGTCAGAACACGCATGGCATTGATCAAAGCTGTCATAATCTGCTCAGGACGTGTTACACGATCCCAATATTTACATACCGGTCTGAATGCATCGTTAGTAGATACTGCCAGACTGGAGCTTACTTCCAACTGCTGCAGTACAGGGTCTGGCTGACGGGAAGCAAAGGTATCTGCCGGAAATACCAGAAGCGGAATATTATTTACAGTAGCGGTTGCACATGCTGTTACCATGTTGGCAGCTCCAGGTCCTACGGAAGATGCACAAGGAATGATGCTCTTTCTTCCGTTCTGTTTTGCGTATGCGATTGCTGTGTGACACATACCCTGTTCATTTCTTCCCTGCATAACTTTCAGCTGTCCCGGGTTTGTATCCAGAGCTTCTCCAAGACCTACTGCAATACCATGACCGAAAATAGTAAAGAATCCGGTCACAAACTTTGTCTCCACACCATCCATAGATACATACTGCTGATCCAAAAATCTTACAATTGCCTGTGCGACTGTCATTCTAGTTGTCTGAGCCATTTTAAATCCTCTCTTTCTCAAATCGATATTATTTATACTCTGGCGATCATTTCACCGAATTTTTCTTTTTCTTCTTTGATAAATGCATGTACTTCTTCCGGAC
>JBJFCH010000166.1:33980-49494 GCA_051888835.1 Oliverpabstia sp.
TTTGCATTGTAGCTCTGCCACAAAGCGGAGGATTCCTCATCTGTCATACCTGGTTTGATCAGTTTCTCTGTCAGATCAAACTCTTCTCTGGAGCCCATGATAATATCTGCTTCTTTTGCTACTACAGAATAATAGATAGAAATTTCATCGCTGTTTTTCCAGTTATATTCACGATAATCAATATCAAAGATAATCTTTGTACCTGTTTTCTTTGCCAGCATCACTGCTTTCAATGCTGCTTCTCTGGATGGGCTTTCTGCCAACGCTGTACCGGAGATCAGGATTGCTTTTGCTGTACTGATATATTCTTCATCCACATCATCTACAGACAACTGCAGGTCTGCGATACAGTTTCTGTACATCAAAATACTGCTTTCCTTCGGAGAAAGCATCTCAGTAAATGTCAGACCCAGCTTTTCACCGTTTGTACATTTGGTGATATGACTGGTATCAATGCCCTGTTCATTGAAATAGTCTACCACGAACTCACCAAACTGATCATCGGAAACCTTTCCGATAAATCCGGCTTTCATACCATGATGTGTCACACCTACAGCGATATTTGCCGGAGAACCTCCAACGAACTTTTCAAACATATGTACTTTCTTCAGAGGTTTGAACTCCTCTTTTACCTGATCGTTGTAAGCCGGGTTAAAATCAATCGCTACACGTCCCAGAAGAATCAAATCTAATGGTCTTGATGAATCAAATTCAATATACTTCATTTTCCACCTCTGCCTCTCTGCGTGCCTTTTAATTCACGCACGCAATTCTATTTGTTCTTGTTGAATTCAGAATACCACATTCACTATAAAAAGTGCAAGGATTTTCTCATCTTTTTCTCAACTTCTTACAATATATACAAGAAATGCTCTTCATATTTATGGATTTTTACAAGTTTTATTAAAGCACGCAAAAGCACGCTTTCGTGTGTGTTTTCGGACAGGGGACAGTTCTGTGTCCGGGCTCTATGGATATTTTTTTATACATCTGCTACAATATGCAAGTACGCCTCGGCGTACTTGCTGCGAGGTGCGCGTCATGCTTTGCATGACACATCTCCTTTTAAGATAAACAAATATAGTTTCAGGAGGTTTATCAATGAATGTTATCATATCCGGCTACGGAACCGGCAGCCAGCCAACCATCAAACGTTATAAGAATCAGCAAGTCGTATGGACTTCCTGCATTCCCAATCCGTCTTTTCTTTGTGAAACCGAGCATTTTTTATTTGCCGTCGGGGAATTTGACGATCATTGCACCATAACTTCTTTCTCCAAAGATAAACCCGGATGTCCTCAGATTGACACCGTAACTCTGGAAGGAACCTGTTTGTGTCATCTGTCCGCCCATCCCGACCAACATTTTCTCGCAGGCTCCTGTTGGGGAAACGGACTATTCTTCACCATATCATACAATGCTGACGGCACTTTCGGTGATGTTTTATACCGGGAATATCAGTCCGACGGCACCGGACGTACTTCCCGAGTACACTGCGCTCTGATTCTGGAAGACTGGATCTATGCAGTCAATATTGAACTGGACCTTATCATCTGCTATCATCTGGAAAACAGAATTCCCGTTGCGCATTCCAGATTGTTCCTTCCCGCGGGTACCGGTCCCCGACATCTTTATGCCAACACACGTGATCACCTATTTTACTGTGTCACCGAATATTCCAGCCAGCTGCTCACAATAGACTACAGTTCTCCGAAGGAAATGAAACTGCTGTCTGTTCAATCTCTTTTGGATCCTTCCTTCAGCGGAATAAGCTACGGCTCCAGTCTGGCTGTCACAGCTGATCTGCAGCATCTTTACGCTGCCAACCGTGGGGAAAATACAATTGCACATTTTCTTCTGGATACTAATGGTATTCCTGTTTTTTCAGACCGAAGCTCCTGCCACGGAGACTGGCCGCGCCATATTGCTCTGCTTAATCATGACCGTTGTCTGGCTATTGCCAATCAGAAAAGTGGAGAGGTTGTATTCCTTTCCCGGGACAAGCATACAGGTATTCTTTCTCAGGAAGCCTTCAAGCAGATTTCTCTTGATGGTGCCAGTTTTGTTGCAGAAACAGATTCTGACATCACCCAATAATCATTTATCACCATTGAACTCTTTAATAGCATCCACCATTGCTATAATATTTTTGATTGGAGTCTTTGCCTGAATATTATGAATCGTGCCGCATATATATCCGCCATCTTTTGAGAAGATTTCAAGCCTTTGAAGTACCTGTTCCCGTACTTCTTCCGGAGTTCCAAAAGGCAGTACTTTCTGCGGATTCATCCCCTCCGCAGAACACTGCACCGGATTCACTGCATCAAATCCACATTCAATCAACTATGGAAGAAAATGATAACATATAATACATTTTCTTTGGCAGATCTTTTTAAAGATTGTCAAATCAACAAAAAACTGCTGCACCTGTGTTTTTACACATCGTGCAACAGTTTCCTCTTACTTATGCTATTCTCTTTTTTCTTCTTCGACGATATCTCCACTGTCTTTCTCCGGCTATTGTCGACATGTTATCCTGCCTTTTCTCAGGTAAAACCACAATCACCAGCATTCCCACAAAAGCCATAGCCGCGCAGACACCCAACATGGCTTTCAAGCCCAGCGCATCCTGCAGCCATCCACCCAGCAGATTGCCTCCGCAGGTTGCTGCACCGGAGGTTATCATGCTGAATACCGCCTGCCCCTTTACTCTCTTTTCCGGCGCGATTGTACTGTTTACATAATATACTGCCGCCGGGGTAAACAGTCCGAAACACATTCCCTGCATCGCACATCCCAGAAAGGCCATCGGCAGATTCACTGCACTCAAAAGTATCAATGGCTTTATTACATAAAACAAAGCGCTGATTTTCAAGAGATGAACACAATTCCTTTTCCTCAACATCCAGGCAAACAACAGCATTACCGGCATTTCACTGGCTGCTGACACAAAATTGGCTATACCCAACGTTGAATCCGTCCCTCCCAGGTTTTTTACGATATTTACCATATACGTACATGCTGCAGCATTACTCATATTCGTCAGGCAAAATCCGATCATAAGAGACAACAATACCGGATTTTTCATGACAATCTGCAGCATACTGTCGTCCGTATCCAAACGAGGATCTCTTCTTACGGTTCTTCTCTCATTTCCCAGATCTTTCATCACAGAAACCGCCAGAATCAAAAGAATCGCAAACATCATATAAATATATCCCAGAACACCCGGAAAGAACTTATCAATAATAAATCCTACCGCTGCAGCACAGAATGCATACGCAATCGAACCTATCCCACGGGAAACGCCAAAATCCAGATAATATCCCCTGTTGATAAATTCCATACCCATAGCACTCAACATAGGCGGCATGCAATAATTCAGCGTATTCATAGCCATGTATACAGCCATTACCCCTACGATAGGAAGAGGCAAAAAAGTCAATGCGGCATAAAGTCCCGTCATACAAAGAATTAACAGCTGTATCATTCTTTTTACTGTTAAAAACGGAATCGCCTCCGTAAGCTGCGCTACCAGCGGCTGCACCCCCATAGAAAGGCACGCAGCCCCTCCCACAACAATTCCAATCAATGTGTTGGACAATCCTCTGTACTGAAGATATACTGCAGCGTAACCGCCCAGCGTACAGCTTGCCATCCAATATAATGCCTGAACGATAGAATACTGATGCTTAATCGAAACCACTTGTAACCGTCTCATTTCTTCACTCCCCTATTGCTGTCTTCTCCCTGTTGCCCCATCGAACCATCAGGGAACCTCTCCTGTTTTCTTCTCGAAGCGAATTATATGCTATTTCTTTCGGATTTTCTACAGTCATTTTCTGCAAAATATAGGGTGGATATCGACTTTTTAAATGTCACAGAATTGAAGGATATGATATACTATATTTAAAAATATCAAACCAACGGTGAATATATATGATTGAATATAAGCAAATAAAGGATTTTGAATCAAATCAACTGAAGGAGCTTTTTATGTCCGTAGAGTGGTTTTCCGGTCACTTTCCCGAAAAACTACAGACAGCGTTACACAATTCCAGCAAAGTTATTTCTGCATGGGATGGAAATAAACTGGTAGGACTGATTAGAGGTCTGGATGACGGTATATGGCAGGCTACTATCGATTGCCTGTTAGTGAATCCAGCCTATCAGGGAAAAGGGATTGCATCGACACTGCTAAAATACCTCCTAAACGAATATTCTGATTTTTTATATATAGACGTAGTTCCCGATGAAAAGAAAAATGTAAGTTTCTATGAAAAACATGGATTCAAAATCATGGAGGAAGGAACTCCTTTGCAAATCAAGGGAACATCATGGAAAATCGAAACATAATTAAGAGGCTTTTGAACGCCGATACGCATAGGAAAGTGGGAGGACTTCCCTATGCAAAAAAATCCCCCTTCAGATACTCCAAATTCAAAAATTGAGTATCTGGGGGAAGATTTTTTCTGTATAGAGCCCTTTTACCGTAAAAAGCTCTATTATTTATCATCTTTTATATCAAAACAGGATCATTTTGGCATTTTATTTTCCATAGACCCACGGCAACTGCACGGAAAGCTCATCTGAAACTCACTCTCAAAAATTCGTTGTAATAATCCTACAACAATTCCCTCTCAATTCTCTCTCTTGCTTCCGGTGCCTGTTTGTTCATTTTCTCCGGAAATCCGAACATGGATACGCATGCGATATTGTCTCCGCCCACTTTCGGTGCATTGGGTTTCAGCTGTTTATTGGCAAAATCCATCTCCCGCAGTGTCTCAAAAATACCTTCAAAATCTACGTCGCCTTCACCCATTGCCAGATGCTGGTGAATGGTCACATCGGACTTTCCTCTTGCATTCAGCCACGGTGGATTTGCGATATACCGGCAGTCCAGAGTCTGGTTAAAGGTATCTGCAAATAATACATGGGTCAGTTCATCCCCTGCATATTTCAGCATAGAACGGACATCGCCTTTTCCTTCATCATAGAAGAATCCGTGGGGTGAGGAGTACACGTATCCCAGGTTCGGGGAACGGAAAGATTTCACCATATCACAGGTCTCATTATTCAATTCACAGAAATCATACGGGTGAGACTGGATTTCCACTCGCAGCCCTTCTTTCTCAATGATCGGAAGCAACTCTTCCATAGAGCGGAACCACATGCCGTTACAGATCTCTGCCTGATTCGGGTCTCCGGACAGTTCCGTATTGATAACCGGTACTCCCATATTCACAGCAATCTGAATCATTTTTTTCCAGTTTTCCACTGCCATCTTTCTCTGTTCTTCGGTGGGGCCGGACCAGCGGTACACTACAATAAATGAAGAAATCTCTACTCCTGTCTCCCGCAAAGCCTTTCTGTACTCCTGCTCACACTCTTTGGAAAACAACGGGTGTTTATAAAACGGATTGATCCTCGGGTGCGGGGACTGCTCAATATATTTATATCCCCAGTCTGCCACCTGATGCACCATCCGGTTAATATCCATAGACTGTTTTGCCAGTACGTCCACATCAAATGCTATCTTCATAATATTCCTCCACAAATGCTTTTGTAACTTCAGCAGCTTTCTTTATGTTTTCCTCATGAGACATCTGATAATACTCCGGTCTGAACTCTTCGATCGTACATACACCGTCAAATCCGATTTCTTTCAGAGCCGCAGCAATCCCAGCATGATCCACTACTCCTTCGCCCGGCCATAATCTCTTATCATCACCGCAGGAACCCAGCGGCAGATCTTCACAGTCATTCAGATGATATGCAAAAATTTTCTTTCCGTCTGCTGCTCTCAGATCTTCCAGTTTTGAGCACATCTCATGGAAATGGAAGGTATCCACGGTAATACCTACATTGTCCCTGTCAACTGCCTTTACTACATCATAGGCAGTACCGAACTGATTGATGGAACAATTGGGTGTTCCGCAAAACTCCAGAGAAATTCTCATATCACTGCCTACTTTATCTGACAGATAGCGAAGGCGCGCTACTGCCTCTTCTTTAATTTCACTGACTGTTTTATCTTTTACATCACAACTTGGAACTGTGATCAACATCTTCATACCGATTGCTTTGGAAACCTTCAGGATGAAATCTACTTCCTCATCGATCTCTTTTTCCCCGGCTTCATCTCTCTGATTAAAGAAAATCAATGTATTATAAGCCCATGGTTTCAGATGATGATTGTTAAACCAGTCTGCAAGTTCTTCCAGTGTGTGTTCTTTCAGATAATCCTTTATGCAGTCAAAACGGATCTCAATATAATCAAATCCATATTTTTCACACATCTCCAGATCCGCCATCAAAGACTGCCCTTTACATTCCAGTGCCGTTGCTTCATTAAATCCTAATTTCATCTCATTTCCTCCTTTATCTTTTATTTATGATGTTTTTTATAAAATTCCGGTTTCTCAACTGCAGTCTCAACTTTCTCGATTGCACCTGTCTCCTGCGCTTTCACAAGAGCATCGGCAGTAACTGCTGCCAGGTATCCGTCCCATGCAGTCGGTCCATTGATTGCATCTTTTGCCGCATCATCGACCCATGCCTGAATTTCTGTATCGTACGCATCTTTAAATCTTACGAAGCAGTCTGTATCAATCGCTGTGGAAACCGTAGCTGCTTTTCTGATATCCGGATACAAAGGCTGCGGCATCTTAATAGCTCCATCTTCACATACCACTTCACAATTAATATCATATCCAAACTTGCAGTTAACAAATACTTCCACATCAATACAGACCCCTTTTCTGGTACGCATCAGCATGATCTGAGGATCTTTCAGTTCAGAATGAGAATATTTTGTTACTCTCGGCATGATTACCTGAACAGATTCGTATTCATCATCTACCAGCCAGTGCAGCACATCAATTTCATGAATTGCTGTATCATGAACAGCCATCGGAGTATTGTAGTTTGTTCCCACTTCAGGATTGCGGTGAGTACAGTGCAGCATCAATGGCTCACCAAAATTGCCGGAATCCAGAGCTTCTTTTACCTGCTGATACCCTTTATCATATCTTCTCATAAAACCAACCTGAATTAAATGTCTTCCGGATTCCATTTCAGCTTTCACAACTTTCAGGCAATCTTCGGCTGTGGTGCAAAGCGGTTTTTCACAAAAAACTCTTTTGCCCGCTCTTATTGCCTCGAGAAGAGAATCCACATGAGCAAATCCAGGTGAAACAATCAATACCGCATCCACTTCCGGTGCCTGAATCAACTCTTTTGCGTCTGCATATACCTTTGCACCGCAGATTGCTGCTGCTGCCTTCGCACTTTCTTCAAATACATCTGTTACTGCTGTAACTTCAGCTCCCTGAATCTTGTTTGTAATTCTGCGGATATGATCTTTTCCCATTCCGCCGCATCCGATAACACCGACTTTTAACATATTACATTTCCTCCATAACCTAAGCTTATCCAGTGGCTATTATTTTTTGCGTTCACGTGCACGCTTGTATTGTGATTTAATTTTAGCACTGTGTTCTCGTGAACGCAACTTGGAAAAATCAACAATTTTCTCGTTCTATTTTTATAGGAAATGCAATACAAACCCACGATTCAAATGGTATATTTTGTTTTAATCTCAATATCAGTATACTGATATTCTCTTTCCGGGACTTCGCCATTTACAAGAAAGCGAAATAGAATCATAACCGGCTGATATCCCTGAATATGAGCATTCTGCCCCAGTAAAAAATGAATACCGCCATCTTTGAGATACTCTATCTTTTTTCCTCCGAAATCATGTGCAATCACTTTAATTTTCCCATACTTTTCATGATTTTTCAGTGCGCGGCACAATCCTTCTTCCCCATTGGCTGTCATATAAATTCCGCCCAGCTGCGGATATTTTTCCAATAGTTCTTCCACTGCATCACAGGTTTTTTCCACATTATCATCCGTGTACTTTACTTCTGCCAGATGAATCTTTGTCCAGTTCTCTCTGATCTCCGACTGAAATCCCAGTACACGTTCATTCAACGCTGTGTGTATCTCATTTCCGGTCAGTATTGCAGCCGTTTGCCCCGGTCTGAGCATTTCTCCCATAAGCCCCGCTGCAGCTTTACCACTTCTTATTGCATCCTGTCCCACAAAACAAATTCTGCCGCTCTCCGGTGCATCCGTATTAAAAGTCACAATCGGAATATCCAATTTATGAGTAAATTCTCCAATTTTTTCATTGATTCCCGGAGTATCCATAGCAATCAGCGCAAGTCCGCTGCAGCCATTTTCCCGAAATTCATCCATGGCGCATAACACTTCGTTTTCACATACACCTGCAAAGGATTTTACATACACCTGACCTCCAAGGCTTTGTACTTCTTCTCTCGCACTTTCTACTCCTTTTAACAGATCCTGAATAAACGGCGTCTCTTCTGATTGAATAATTACACCAATTTTTACCGCACGTTTTGCCATCGCCAGCGCCCGACCTGCCAAATTCGGCTGATAACCCATCTCATCTGCTATTCTTCGAATTCGTTCAGCAACCTCCGGACGAATTCGTCCGCGGTTATTCAATGCACGATCCACGGTTCCTCTGGATACTCCTGCTGCTTCTGCTATTTTCTGCAATGTCACTGCCATGACTTTCCTCTTCCTTTACGCTTCTGTATTACTTTATGCTATTCTATACTCATGAAAATTCTTTTCTGAATCAATCACACTATTATCAGAATATAGAATCGTTCCTCTTCTGTCAAGAGATTGGAATCCTGCGCTGGATATTATAGAAATTTCCGTTACTGTTGACTGAGCGAACGGTAATGCTTCCTATGACAAAAAATCCCCCTCCAGATACTCCAAAATCAAAAATTGAGTATCTGGGGGAAGATTTTTTCTGTATAGAGCCTTTTTACCGTAAAAAGCTCTATTATTTATCAACTTTTATATCAAAACAGGATCATTTTGGCATTTTATTTTACATAGACCCACGGCAACTGCACGGAAAGCTCATCTGGAACTTACTCCAAAAATTCATTGTAATAATCCTACAACAATTCCCTCTCAATTCTCTCTCTTGCTTCCGGTGCCTGTTTGTTCATTTTCTCCGGAAATCCGAACATGGATACGCATGCGATATTGTCTCCGCCCACTTTCGGTGCATTGGGTTTCAGCTGTTTATTGGCAAAATCCATCTCCCGCAGTGTCTCAAAAATACCTTCAAAATCTACGTCGCCTTCACCCATTGCCAGATGCTGGTGAATGGTCACATCGGACTTTCCTCTTGCATTCAGCCACGGTGGATTTGCGATATACCGGCAGTCCAGAGTCTGGTTAAAGGTATCTGCAAATAATACATGGGTCAGTTCATCCCCTGCATATTTCAGCATAGAACGGACATCGCCTTTTCCTTCATCATAGAAGAATCCGTGGGGTGAGGAGTACACGTATCCCAGGTTCGGGGAACGGAAAGATTTCACCATATCACAGGTCTCATTATTCAATTCACAGAAATCATACGGGTGAGACTGGATTTCCACTCGCAGCCCTTCTTTCTCAATGATCGGAAGCAACTCTTCCATAGAGCGGAACCACATGCCGTTACAGATCTCTGCCTGATTCGGGTCTCCGGACAGTTCCGTATTGATAACCGGTACTCCCATATTCACAGCAATCTGAATCATTTTTTTCCAGTTTTCCACTGCCATCTTTCTCTGTTCTTCGGTGGGGCCGGACCAGCGGTACACTACAATAAATGAAGAAATCTCTACTCCTGTCTCCCGCAAAGCCTTTCTGTACTCCTGCTCACACTCTTTGGAAAACAACGGGTGTTTATAAAACGGATTGATCCTCGGGTGCGGGGACTGCTCAATATATTTATATCCCCAGTCTGCCACCTGATGCACCATCCGGTTGATATCCATCTGCTTTGCCAGTACGTCCACATCAAATGCTATCTTCATAGATTTACCTCACTTTTCCAGACAGGGCTGCCACATAAACAATTGTTATGCAGCAGCCCGCCTGCTATTAAGACTATATACTATATTGGTATTATTGGTATTTATTTTCCAAGTGCATCCAGTGCTTCCTGTGCATTGTCTGCTGTATAGTAAACGTTTGTAACGATTGTTTCAGCCTGTACTTCTTTTCCTTCCAGAAGGTCTGCACATGCATCAGCGGAAAGTTTACCCTGATCTTCTGTACCCTGAGAAATAGTACCCTGCAGATTTCCGTCCAGTACTCCCTGAAGTCCTTCAGAAGTAGCATCTACGCCATATACTTTGATTTCACCTGTTTTCTGAGCATCGGCAACAGCTTTTGCAGCGCCTACAGCCATACCATCATTCTGGGCAACGATTGCTTTAATTTCTTTTCCTGCATTCAGCCAGTTCTCTACGATTGTCAGAGCCGGCTCTGTCTGCCATTCAGCAGTATCCTGGAATACAACTTCAACATTCGGATTCTTTTCCAGCACCTGATCAAATCCTTCGGAACGTCCAATCTGTCCGTCAGAACCCATAGGTCCAAGGAGAAGAGCAATATTTCCTTCAGAATTGATATCTTTCATAACTTCTTCCATCAGTTTTGCACCTGTGGTAGCTGCGTCTGCACCTACGTAGCAGTCTGCTGCTTCCGGCTCGCTGATTCTCTGGTTAACGATTACAACTTTTACACCTGCTTCTTTGGCAGCTTTTACAGAAGGCACGATACCATCTACAGATACCGGCTCAATGATGATACCATTGACACCAAGTGTGATAGCCTGCTCAATCTGATCTGCCTGTGTTGCAGCATCCTGACCTGCATCGTATACGCTGTAATCATAGCCACGGGCTTTTACTTCAGCCTCAACTGCAGATGAAAGAGTTACTGTAAATTCGTTGGACATATGTGTCATGAACAGAGCAATCTTCTGTCCGGATGTGTCTGCTTCCGCTTCATCTGTGTCTTCTGCCGCATCAGCGGTATTCTCTGCTTCAGAACTGGTTTCCTTTGCGCTTGAAGAACTTCCGTCAGATACTACAGAGCATCCTGTCATCATAGATACTCCCAGTGTAAGTGCGATTCCCATTGCCAATAATTTTTTAAACATATTTCTTCCTCCGTTTTCTTTATTTAATTTTTTATATGAAAGCCAATTACTCCTGTTTGGCTTTTCCTCTCAGATCCAGATATACCGCTACCGCGATAATCACACCTTTGATAATCTTCTGATAGTTGGATGATACTCCCAGAATATCAAGTCCGTTTCCGATTACTGCCAGAAGCAGAGCACCGATGATAGTTCCGTACCATTTTCCTGCACCACCTGACATACTGATTCCACCGATAACAACCGCTGCGATGGCATCCATCTCATATCCCTCACCTGCTGTCGGTGAACCCTGCACCGTACGGGATGCTACCAGAAGTCCGGCAATTCCTGACATGATACCGCAGATGGTATACACGATCAGTTTGTAACGTTTTACATTGATACCGGATACCTTTGCTGTCGTCTCGCTTCCGCCGATGGCATAAACTCTTCTTCCGAATACTGTCTTTGTCAGAATAAATCCGCTGATCAGCACGATCAGGATAAAATACACTGCAAGGAGCGGAATTTTCCCAAACAGGAAGAAACTTGTCATATGCTCAAATGCTTTATTCAGTCCATATACCGGAGAACCTCCGCTGAGAATCAGTGCAAGACCCCGAACACCGGTCATCGTTGCCAGTGTGATGATAAACGGCGGCAGATTCAGATAAGCTACACCGATACCATTGACTGCTCCTACTGCTGCTCCTGCCAGGACAGCTGCGATCAGAGGAAGGAAAATATTTCCATCCGGATTCTGTGCAAAAAACGCTGCCACTACACCGGCCAGAGCGATGGTAGATCCTGCCGACAGATCAATACCGCCTGCAATAATAACAAACATCATACCACAGGAAAGAATTCCATTGATGGATGCCTGTTTCACAATGTTGATCAGGTTTCGCGGCTGTGCAAATGCATTTGGTGAAATAATCATCAGAATGATTACCAGCGCGAAAAATACGATAAATATACCAAATTCTTTGAAATCAATTTTACTTTTTGCTTTCACTTTTGTTTTCATCCTGCTCTCCCTTCCATATTAGAAGCGTAACTCATGATCAGCTCCTGAGAGAATTCCTCTCTCTGAATCATACCTTTGAGTTCACCTTCACACATAACCGCGATCCGGTCACTGATTCCCATAACTTCTGCCATCTCCGAAGAAATTACGATTACTGCCTTTCCTTCCTTCGCCAGTTCATTAATCAGAAGATAAATATCTCTCTTGGCTCCGATATCAATTCCCCTTGTTGGCTCATCAAAAATGATGATCTCCGGTTCATCCAGAAGCCATTTTGCAAGAACAACTTTCTGCTGATTTCCACCGCTGAGATTTCCAACGATCGCGTTTCCGTTTGGTGTCTTTATTTTCAGCTCTTTGATGTATTTTTCAGCCACTTCATTTTCCCGCTTTTTATCAATAATTCCTTTTTTCGACATTTTACTTAAGGATACGATGGAAATATTCTCTTTTACACTTCCGATCAGATTCAATCCCGTAAGCTTTCTGTCCTCTGTAATCAGTGCAATTTTATTTTTTATAGCTTCCTTTGGATTCTTTATATCTACTTTCTTTCCGTTCAGAAAAATTTCGCCCCCGGTCTTCGGGTATAATCCGAAAATAGTTTCCACCAGTTCGCTTCTTCCGGCTCCTACAAGTCCGGCGATTCCAAGTACCTCTCCTCTTCTCAGAGTAAGATTTACATTCTGAACCTTTCTGCCTCTGGAAAGATCTTTTACTTCCAGGATCACATCCCCGATGGGTGCCGGTTCTTTCGGATAAATATCCGTCAGTTCACGCCCAACCATCATTTTTATCAGAGAATTGTCATCCAGCTCTGATGCCGGTTTTGTACCGATCCATTCACCATCCCGCAAGACTGTAATCGTATCGGAGATTCTGAAAATTTCATCCATCTTATGAGAGATGTAGATGATCGCTACTCCCTGCTTTTTCAGCCGGTCAATCTGTGCAAATAATACTTGTGCTTCTTTTTCTGTGATCGCCGATGTGGGTTCATCCATAACAATGATTTTCGAATTCAGAGAAATCGCTTTTACGATTTCTACAAGCTGCATTTCTGCCACACTCAGCGTCCTCATCTTTGCTTTCGGATCAATGTCAATGCTCATTTCCCGGAAGTACCGTGCGGTTTCTTCCCGCATCTTATCCAGATCCACAATTTTCATTTTCGAAAATCCTTTTTTCAGGATTTCTCTTCCCACAAATACATTCTCAGCCACTTCCATGTCCAGCAGCGTGTTCAATTCCTGATGTATCATGGATATTCCCTTGTTCATGGCATCCTTTGGTCCGTGGATTGCTGTTTCCTGTCCCTGAAGTATGATGCTTCCCTGGTCAGCTTTGTAAATCCCCATCAGGATTTTCATAAGAGTAGATTTTCCTGCTCCGTTCTCTCCCATCAGTGCATGTACTTCTCCCGGTTTTACCTGAAGATTTACATCTTCCAGAACCTTGACACCGGGAAATGATTTACAGATGTTCTTCATCTCAAGAACGTACTCCATACACTTCCTCCTTCCATGTTCTGATCTTATCGAACTTTTTTATATCTTACCGGAGTCCTTTTCATTCACCCGAAAATAAAAGTCCCCCTTGAACTGTATACCCGGCTGCGCACACCGTTTTTTGATATACTCTTTGTTAACTGTTGAGCATATTATACTGAACTTACGGGTGTTTTCAAACCGACATTCTTTGTATCAAGGGGGACAATCTTTGGATTTTTTCTATTTCCCTGTATATTTTTTCTATTTTTTATTTATATATCTGATCCTGTTTATAAAATTCGCATCATTTATTTTCTCACATATCCCTTCAATATCCGTTGAAATCATTAAAATCGCCATTCCTTTTTCCGCACACATGGTCAGCATATCCATAATAATACGATATTTCAGAAAATCCGTACCCGAAAAAGGAAAAAAACAGATCAACACATAAGGATTCACAAGATACCATTTATAATAGGATAATCTTAGTCTGTCTTCCGGTGTCCATTCACTGACCTTTTGCCTCAGAAGCTCCTCATCAAACCATTCGCCGGCTTCTTTCATAATATTTTGTTCTATTTTTTTCCGCACCAGCCGGCTTCCCATCTTGGGTATCAACACAGAACTGAGATTTTCCAGACCGCTGAGATTATAGTATAAGGTTTTTCCTTTTTTTCCCGGATTTTCCAACTGAATTCCGATCTCTCTTCCCAACATAGAAGAAAGCTCTGCCGGACTGCAGGCAGATCCATTCACCCGTATCTGCCCTCTCTTCCACCTTTTTTCATTCAAAAAAAGCTTGCGCACCTCCAGAGCGGTCTGATAATTACGATCCAACAACACTCCGATTTCTCCTTTTCTTACCTGAAAAGTCAGTTCATCTATCAGATCCGTCATTACTCCGTCAAACTCCAGAACAGGGGCAGATATGGCTGTATATTTTTTCTTTTTTCCAAGAACCTTCCCCATATCGCTTTCTTCCCATTGTTCTTTTCCCCTCATAATATGAATAAGCGTCTCTTCTTCAAACTGTTCCGGAAAAAGTCGATAGCAGGTTGTCCCATTCTTGAGGATATCAATCCTGCACGTATGAGAAAATAAAAAATCACTTTCCTGATCCACCAACAGAAAAGCCATACCTCTCTGAAGGAAATACTCCACATATTCCATCAGTTTATAAATATCATTTTCACGCAATACTTCCGTAATATGACCCAATACCATGATTTCATAATGATAAAACCATGCTTTAAACAGATACAGACGGCAAAGTGACAGAGGTGTCAGCGACACCAGACTGTCTCTCCACTGAAAATCGATTTCAAGATTCTTTCTCACTTCCTCCGCTTCCGGTGAATAAAATCTTTTCAGCTGTTCTTTTTTCCCTTTTCTTCCGGTTCCTCCTCTCAGGGCAACCAAAAAATCCCATGCTGTCAGTTCCGTAGAAAACTTATTTTTCCTTTCCAGAATCATGGTACATTCCACTATCTTTTTCCCAATCTCTTCCACGGATGCCCGTTCTCCATGAAAGTAGGATTTTCCCTGTTCCAGACGGAGATTTCCGCGAAAAAACTCCAGAAAAGTATCGCTGTTCATAAGATTATCCGAAATAATCCCGATGCTTTCTCCTTTGGATATCTCCACATCTATATTCAGCAGATGCTCTCCTTTTCTGATCCTTCCGTTTTCAATCCTGATCAATTCTTCTTTCATACCCTGTTACTCCGTATCAAACATAAGCGGCAGCGTCATCCGTATCTCCGTTCCGATTCCTTCTACACTGAAAATATGAAGCCCGTAGTCTTCTCCGAATAAAAGCTTAATTCTGCTGTTTACATTGGGGAGAGCAATCCCCCCTTTCTGCTTTTTCTCCTGTCCATACCGCTGTCGGGTTTTATCCTGAGAATAAAAAATGTGGTTCAGCTCCTGTACCTTTTCTTCCTGCATTCCCATTCC
>JBJFCH010000167.1:0-1745 GCA_051888835.1 Oliverpabstia sp.
TCTAAATATGAGAACGAAAAAAATTATTGTATTCAAAAGGATAGAAATTCTACTGCTGATTTTTCTTTCCCTGGGTTTGATATATCAATTTTATATGGAAGAAACCTTTCAGATTTATGATCAGACGTTGCGGTTTCATGTTCGGGCAGCATCCGACGTAAAGGAGGAGCAGCAATTAAAATTGAAGGTGAGGGATGCGGTCCTTGCTTCCCTGCGGGAAACGGTAGCTGCGGCAGAAAATGTACAGAATCTGGAAAGTATGTTGGAGGAACAACTGTCTGATATGAAAGCGACGGCGGAGACCACTCTTCATCGGTACGGAAGTGATAAGAAGGTGACGGTTGCATTGACTACAGAGCGTTTTCCAATCCGAAGGTACGGATCCGTGGTTTTCCCGGCGGGAGAATATCAGGCGCTGCGAGTGGATATTGGGAGAGCGCAGGGCCATAATTGGTGGTGTGCGATCTATCCGTCTCTTTGTTACAGCGGGGAAAAGACCCTGGAATTGTCGGAGAAAGGAAAAATAGATTTAGATAAAAACCTTTCAAAAAAAGAAAAAGATATGCTTGCAGGAAAAAAAATAAAATTTCGCTTTAAAATATTTGAATTTCTAAGTACAACATTACGCAAATGAGTCACTTTCATTAAGATAGTTGAAATTCTTTTTGATTTCCTTTACAATAAAACCTGTTTGGAACTATGCCATGCTAACGCATGACTAGCATCGCGTAGCAAGAACGCCAGGGTGTTCTTGAATTATTGAAAGGAATGATATAAATGGCAGATAAAAATATTGTTGTGATCATGGGTGGCAGATCTTCAGAGCATGAGGTGTCTCTGGTTTCTGCAGCGACAGTGATTGAGAATATCAACACAGAGAAATATAACGTAGTGATGATTGGAATTACGAAGGATGGCCAGTGGAAGCTGGTGGATTCCCTGGATCGGGTGAAAGACGGTTCCTGGGTCAAGAGTCATACCCGCGCTTACATTTCCCCGGACACCGATCGGAAAGAACTGTGTCTGATTCGCGGAGACAGAGTGGAGACCTTGGATATCGATGTGGTATTCCCGGTTCTTCACGGTATGAATGGGGAAGACGGAACGTTGCAGGGACTGTTGGAACTGGCACATATTCCTTATGTGGGATGCGGTGTGCTGGCTTCCGCCTGCTCCATGGATAAGTTTTACACGAAGATCATTGTAGATTCGATCGGCATCCGTCAGGCAAAGTTTGTGGGAGTGCATCGCTCGGAGATTGGCGATATGGATGCTGTTATCGCGAGAGTGGAAAAAGAACTTCCGTATCCGGTATTTGTGAAGCCTTCCAAGGCAGGCTCCTCCCAGGGAGTCAGCAAGGCATCTGACCGGGATGAACTGGTTGCGGCTCTCAAGCTGGCGGCAGAGCATGATACAAAGATTCTGGTGGAGGAAACCATCGTCGGCCGAGAGCTGGAATGCGCAGTCCTTGGCGGTACAGATGTCCGGGCATCCGGAGTCGGAGAGGTATTGGCTGCCGATGAATTCTACAGCTATGAAGCCAAATACAATAACGCCGAGTCTAAGACGGTAGTTGGACCTGTGCTGCCGGAAGGAAAAGAAGAAGAAATCCGTGAAAATGCAAAGGCGATTTTCAAGGCGCTGGATGGATATGGATTATCCCGTGTAGACTTTTTCCTCACCAACGACACCAATGAAGTAGTATTTAACGAAATCAATACTTTGCCGGGCTTTACAGCCATCAG
>JBJFCH010000168.1:0-9679 GCA_051888835.1 Oliverpabstia sp.
GAAGATTCTCATTCAGTATGAAAGATGTAGCAGAGTAAAATATAACTGTAAAAAAGCATAATAAATGAATTAGAAAAACGCCTTGCGAAGAACGCAGGGCGTTTTTTTAGAAAATGCTGTTTCAAGAGAGAAAACGAGAAGTTTCTAACCTACGAGAAAGAAATTTGTTCGTTTAATATTTTTTAGTTCTTCCGGCGATATAAGAAGTGAATTCATAAGTTCTTCATTTTCCTGCAAAGGGGTTTCACTTGCGACAACCTTCATGGCTATGCTCTGATAATAGTACGAAATCGTTGAAAGTAAGCCAACTTTTACTTTGTTGTGTTTATTCAGGGCCGGAAGACGAATTGTAAGAGTATCAAAAGGTGGATCTATGCAGTTAAATACAAAAACAGTGCTTGTATCACTGTATGTTATTTTCCCTTCATAAACATAATTTGACTCATAATAGTTGTTAATGTCAGGAACGTCATAATACATTGTGGAGCAAAAGGACATATTTCGGTTTTCTAATACGGCAGTCTGTATCTTGTTTTTTTCTCCATTGAACCAGTATATAAAAAGGCGTTCGGAAAAATATTTCTGATATCGAGCGATATCATTTTGGTTTTCGTTGGAATAAGTATCCGGAAGCAAGGAAGCAATATCAATATTAAGTGTTTTACATATATCAATCAGGACATCTATGCTGATAAAAATTTCACCATTTTCATATTTTGATACTGTAGCTACACTTTTGTTTAATATTTTTGCCATGTCATTTAGTGTAATATGTTTTGCGTGCCGTTTTGCGCGCAGTTTCTGTCCAAGTGTAATATAAAAATCGTTTACAGACATGAAGCACCTCCTTTCTTCTTTTCCGTTTCCTGACAGCTTCCTGAAATCATACTGAAATCTCGGTTATTATAAAATAATATCATATGAATTATCATTTTTCCAGAGAAATCATTTTCAAATTGTGAAATAAATGGATGAGAAAAATGAAATTAATTGAAAATAAAGTTAAAAATATATTATTTTTTAATAATTATATCGCTGTAAGAAAAATAACTTTGTTAAATTTTTCGTTTAGAGAAAATAGCCAAATTTGCTAATTTATTAACGGAATGCTTATAATTTAATTAAATAAATCGTTTATAGAGTATAAAATGAGGAGGCGATATTAATGGCTAAAGAAGCTAAAGTTGGTTACAGGAAAAATTTAGGGAAAATTATTCTTCTTGCATTTGCAGGATCCATTATCTATGGACTACCATATTTCAGATCATATTACTATGATACATATCAGAGCATGTATAATCTGACGAATACACAAATGGGACTGCTAGGAAGTGCATACGGTCTTCTTGGAGTATTTTCCTATATTATCGGTGGAGTTTTGGCAGACAAGATCAAGGCTAAGAAATTGCTTATTTTCTCAATGATAGCAACGGGACTCGGAGGTTTACTGCATTTAGTTGTGACAGATTTTTATGCATTGG
Source organism: Oliverpabstia sp. (assembly GCA_051888835.1). Classification (GTDB taxonomy): domain Bacteria; phylum Bacillota; class Clostridia; order Lachnospirales; family Lachnospiraceae; genus Oliverpabstia. The sequence continues at coordinate 1,482 of JBJFCH010000168.1, forward strand.
TTTTCATTTATGGGTTATGGGGAGTAACTTCACTACTGACATTCTGGCCTGCTTTGATGAAAATTGTCAGGATTCAGGCCACAGATGAAGAACAAAGTCGGGCATATGGAACATTTGAGGGTAGCAGAGGAGTGTTCAATGCAGCACATCTGGCAATAGCAACAGCAATTTTTGGAGTATTTGAAGCAAAAGCGGCTCCATATATGGGAATAAATGGAATCATATTATTTTACTCTCTGGCACCATTGATTGTTGGTATTATCTTTATTTTTATTCTGAAAGAACCAGAGACAGTAAAAGAAGATGGTAGCTCGGCAAAAGTTTCTTTCAAAGATATTGTAAAGGTACTTAAGATGCCTGTTATGTGGCTGATTATTATAATGATGTATACAAGTTATACCTTCAATATGTCTTCCTATTATTTCACACCATATGCAAGCAATATCATAGGCGTTACTGCAGTGATTGCAGCTGTATTGACTGTAATGGCTCAGTATATTCGTCCGTTTGCGGCAACGCTTGGTGGTTTTGCAGGAGATAAGTTTGGAAAGAGTAATACCATGGTCATCGGATATGTTCTGATGATAGCGGGCGTTTTGATTATGGACATAACAGGAAAGATGACTTCTGATATAAGAATGACACTGGTAGTTATATCCTGCGTACTGGTATATGCTGGCATGTATTCTAACTTTGGACTGTACTTCTCGTTTATCTCAGAAGGTGGAATTCCTGTAGAGCTCGGAGGAGTCGCAATCGGTATGGCATCGACATTTGGTTATCTTCCGGAAGTGCTCAGTTACACGATTGCCGGTAAATTACTTGATACCTATCCGGGATATCAGGGGTATCATCTGAATTATATGTATATGCTGGCAATGGGTGTTATCGGACTTATCATTGCGATTGTATGGACAAAGACTTATGGAAAGAAAGCAAAGTTAGCGAAAGAAGCAGAAAAACAAATAGAAAGCAAATAGAAAAGGAGGACAAGTTATGGCTAAAGTTGAAGCAAAAGCAAAAAGAGTAATGTCAAGAGAAGAGTTTCCGTATGAATGGGATGTTATTGAAAACGAATGGATTACCATGTCAGACGGCTGCAGGCTATCCGCACGTATCTGGCATCCGAAAACGGACAAACCTGTTCCAACGGTATTTGAAACACAGCCTTATCGAAAGAGAGATGGTATGCGTGGGCGTGATGAACCGATGTATGGATTTTTTGCAGGTATGGGGTACAATGTTGTACGTGTTGATATGCGTGGTGCCGGTGAGTCAGATCAGTGTTTTTATGATGAATATCTCAAACAGGAGCAGGACGATGCTGTTGAATGTATTGAGTGGATTGCAAGACAGCCCTGGTGTGATGGTAATGTAGGAATGATGGGAAAATCATGGAGCGGCTTTAATTCTTTGCAGGTAGCGGCAAGACAGCCGGAAGCACTTAAGGCGATTATCTGCGTTGGATTTGTGGATGACAGATATACGCAGGATATCCATTATAAAGGCGGATGTCTGTTAAATGATAATTTCTGGTGGGGAAATATCATGCTGGCTTATATGTGCCGTGCAGTTGACAGTGAAATAAAACCGGATACATGGTATGAAGAGTCTGTTCACCGCCTGGAAGAAATGCCTCTTTGGCCTGCAAACTGGCTTGAACACCAGACAAAGGATGAGTATTGGAAACACGGTTCTGTAAGTGTAAACTATGATGATATTAAAGTGCCGGTGTTTGCGCTTGACGGATGGGCTGACTCTTATACTAACAGTGTTCTTACGCTTATGGAAGGATTGAATGTACCTAGAAAAGCGCTGATTGGACCGTGGGCACATGTATTTGCTCATGACGGAGCACCTCAACCGGCAATTGACTTTCTTGGTGAGGCAACAAAATGGTGGGATAAATGGCTGAAAGGAATTGATAATGACACGTTAGATTGCCCAATGGTACAGGTATGGCTGGAAGATAGTATGAAACCTGAGACAGTACATCCGGTCAGCGATGGACGATGGGTTGCATTGGATGGATGGCCGTCAAAAGATGTCTCTACGGAAATACTTTCTATGACATATGGACATCTTCAGAAAGATGAAAATACAAAAGAAGAGATCGTAGATTTATGTACACTTCCTAATCACGGGCTTCTGGCAAATGAATGGATGGGTGCGGGAGTTCCGGGAGAAAGCCCGGCAGATATGCGCGTTGATGATGGAATGGCAATGGTATTTGACTCCGATATACTGAAAGAAGAGGTTGAAATTCTTGGATATCCTGAATTTGAGGTAGAGTTTACCAGCGATAAGCCAAATGCATTCCTTTATGCAGAACTTTGTGACATTCATCCGGATGGAGCGGCAACGAGGGTATCTTACGGATTAATGAATCTTACACATCTTGAAGGGCATGAGAAAGTTGTATATCTGGAAGAAGGCAAGACATATAAAGCAAAAGTACAGCTTGATGTGTGCGGACATAATTTCCCGAAGGGTCACAGAATTCGACTTGCTATTGCAAATTCATTTTGGCCAATGATCTGGCCATCGCCAGAATTAGCTACTTTAAAGCTTGACCTTTCAACTGCAAAATTCTCTCTTCCTATTTTCAGTGGGAAAGATGCCAAAGGGCCTGACATGGAAGCAAAATGCGCACCGCTTACGCCAATGACAACACTTGCACCAGGACATGTAGACAGACAGATTACATATGATCTTATTACAGATGCATGGACTTCAATTACAGATGGAGTAGGTGGAGTATTTGGTGAAGGCATCTATCGCTTTGATGATATCGGAACAGTTGTAGAACACAATTTGAAGAGAGAATTAACATTGAGTAATAAAGATCCGTTATCAGCAAAATATACAATCATTCAGAAAATGAGAAATGGTCGTGAAGGATGGCTTATAGATTGTGATATTGTTGTGACACAGACTGCAGATAAGGATTATTTCTACATTACAGGTTATATGGATGCATCGATTAACGATGAACATGCTTTCCACAGAGATTATGACTTTAAGGTAGAAAGAAACGGATTATAAAACTCTTTGCCTCGAAGGGAGTGGAATTTATGGGTACAAAAAAGATTAAATTCTGGGAACTTGTTTTGATGAATGTTTCCGCTCTATATGGCATAAGATGGATTGCTAAATCAACCTCGGACAGTTTTGGTCTGGGGTTGGGAGCAATCCCAATGTGGATCATTTTCATGATTATTTTCTTCGTGCCTCAGGCGCTGATGTGTGCTGAACTTGCATCAGCTTATCCAACGGACGGAGGATTGAATGACTGGGTTAAGATTGCATTCGGAACAAAGTATGGGTTTATGGTTTCGTGGATGCACTGGACAGCTTTGATATTCTGGTATGCATCGTTTCTTACATTCTTTTCCATTAATTTTACCTATATGATCGGGAAACCGGAGCTGGCAGATAATAAAATACTGGTGCTTTTAATGTCGCTGGCGGTATTCTGGGCTTTGTCTTTTGCAAGTATGCGAGGAATGAAATTCGGAAAATATTTTACGAGTGTAGGGTCACTTGGTTCGGTTATTCCAACAATCTGCCTGATTGGTATGGCAATATTGGCAATTGTAATTCTGAAAAAAGCACCAAGTGCTTCTACTTACACAATTGCAACGATGACACCAAAATTAAACATGAATTCACTGGTCGCTATTTCCGGTATTACTTTTGCATATACAGGTGCAGAATTCACGGCAAATTTTGCATCAGAGATGGAGAATCCTCAAAAGAATTATCCAAGAGCGATTATCATTGCTGCAGGAACAATCTGTGTACTTTATGTATTAGGATCAATCTGCATGACAATGCTTATGCCTACTTCTGAAATTTTTGCATATACAGGCACACTGGATGCATTGATCGTGGCGTGTGATCTTCTGGGAATACCCCATGTTTTCGTACAGGTGGTGGCATTTGGAATAACACTCTCGATTTTTGGAGCTATTGTTCTATATATTGCACAACCGACTAAAATGTTGTTTGGATACGCAGAACCTGGGATTTTCCCAGAGAAGATTACAAAGAAAAATAAGCACGATATTCCGGAAAGAGCAATTCTTCTTCAGGCCGTTCTGGTAACGATTTTGCTGGCAGGTGTAGCACTTTTCCCAGCTGTGGAAACAATTTACAACGTTTTGATCACAATGACAGCATTGACATCTCTGTTTCCATATGTTCTTCTGTTTGCAGCATATATTAAAATAAAAAAGCAAAAAGAAGACAAACCGGAATTATATCAGATGACCAGGAACAAAAAATGGGGCTGTTTTTTGGGGTATTCAGAACTGGTTATCTGTGCAGTAGCAATTGTATGCTCAGCATTGCCAGTAATGGGGAATGTGAGAGACAATATAATATATGAAGTTGAGATGATCGGTGGAGGCTTGCTCGTTATTTTTTCAGGGCTGTGGTTATGGAAACGTTCTGGACTTAAAAATAAGACATTTGACATCAAGACAATAAAGTAAAAAGAATAAAGAAAAACAGAAACGCAGTACAATTATTTTTTGCTGCGTCTCTGTTTTTATAGATGAGTGGAAAAATGGGCTGTGCCCATTTATTTTTTTGCATAATTATATTTCATGTACATATATTGAATGTAAAGAGGTGGACAAAGATGCAGGAAGATAGAATTATCAATATATTACCGCAAAAGATAAAGAAAGTAGTGCAAAAAGAAGTACCTAAGTTTGAAAAGCTGCAGGAAATACGGTTAAGAGCGGGAAAGCCTCTGCTTCTAATGTATCAGGGAGAAGAGCTTGTGCCGGGCAGGGAGCTGGGTGAGGGATATATTGTTTCAAAGGAAGAGATTGATGCGGTACTTGAATATATCAGCAGGTATTCACTGTATGCGTTTGAGGAGGAGATGAAGCAGGGATTTATTACGATTGAAGGAGGACACCGGGTGGGAATTGCCGGGCAGGCGATCATAGATAAAGGGGAAATCCAGAATCTGAGATACATTGCATCTGTTAATATCAGAATGTCGCATGAGATACTTGGATGTGCTGACGGATTGTTCCCTGCGATCACCTGTCACCGCAGGCTCTTACATACGCTTATTGTTTCTCCTCCGGGATGCGGTAAGACAACACTGCTCAGGGATATCATCAGGCAGGTTTCCGATGGAAACAGTTATGTAAAAGCTGCTACAGTGGGGGTGGTTGATGAGAGGTCTGAAATTGCAGGGTGTTATTACGGGGTTCCGCAGAATCAGCTGGGAATGCGTACTGATGTGCTGGACGGATGTCCGAAAGCAGAAGGGATGATCATGATGATCCGTTCTATGAGACCGGAGGTGCTGGCAGTAGATGAGATCGGAGAGCCTGAGGATGTACAGGCTATTTCTTACGCAATGCACTGTGGTCTTAAAATGCTTGCGACTGCACATGGAGAATCGATGGAAGAATTGAAAAGAAAACCGGTGTTTTCAAAAATGATAGAAGAAAAGAGGTTTGAGAGGTATGTTTTTCTGAAACAGCAGGGAAAAATCCAAAATATTATTGATGCATCCGGGAGAGTGATATAGATGCTTCTTAAAGTATCGGGAGTCGTTTTTATTATGGCTGCTACAACCTTTATGGGGATTCGGAGAGCAGATGATATTCAGGAAGAGTATCGGCAGATGAGATATCTTCAGAGGATTATGAGTATGATGGAAAGTGAAATACGCTATGCCCGGTCTCATATGGGTGAAATTTTTTCTCATATTGCCAGTCATGCACAGGAGCCTTATAAGGGGTGGCTTTTATCTATGCAGAGAGAGATGAACAGTGCCAATGGAAAGACATTTGATGAAATATGGTGTCAGGCCATAAAAGGATATCTGAAAGATTCAGGACTGCCCCAAAATGAACTTGCAAGGCTTATGCAGCTTGGAAATCAGCTTGGAGTGGTGGATCTTAAACATCAGCTGAATATTTTGGAATTATTTCAGCAGCAACTTTCGCTGAACATGGAAGAAATGCAGGAAGGGATGAAAACAAAAGTAAGACTTTGTCGCTGCCTTGGGGTGATGAGTGGTATGTTGATATCCATCCTTTTAGTATAGGAGCAGGAAAATATGAGTGTAAATCTGATTTTTAAAATTGCAGCGGTAGGGATACTGGTATCGGTACTCTGTCAGGTACTTAAGCACAGTGGGAGAGAGGAGCAGGCATTTCTGGCAAGTCTTGCGGGACTGCTTCTGGTTCTGTTTTGGATCGTTCCCTATATTTATGATCTATTTGAATCAATCAAACGCCTGTTTATGCTTTGAAAATGATAATTGTAAAGGAGGAGAAATATTTTGAGTATGATACAGGTTGGCGCGCTTGGAGTGGCAGGAGCGCTACTGGCAATACAATTTAAAAGTGGAAAAGCTGAGTATGGTATTTACATTAGTATTGCGCTTAGTATTCTTATATTTTTTGCGATTTTGTCTCCGTTAAAGATTATTATAAAAGCAATACAGACAATCGGAACGTATATCAACATGGATTCTGCGTATATCGGAACTTTATTAAAGATGCTGGGAATTACATATATTGCGGAGTTTTCATCTAATATATGTAAAGATGCCGGATATCAGACAATTGCCGGACAGATTGAAGTGTTCGGGAAACTTTTGATTCTGGCTCTTGGAACGCCAATCTTATTGACACTTTTAGATACGATCAAAGGATTTTTATCATGAAAATATGTAGAGAAACCGGATGTAGAGCATTTCGGCATTTTTTCAGAGAGGCAGGGCTTTTATTTATAATAGCAAATATTGTTTTTTTAATGGCTGGACTTTGTGTGCAGGCATCTGATATGGCAGAGCCTGTGGAAGAAGATTTAATGGAGCGGTTTGAATATAATGAAATAGATGATGCGCTGAAAAAAATGTTTCCTGATGAAAAATTGAATTTTAAAGAGACGGTGAAATCGATACTTACCGGGGAACAAAAGGATACAGCAAAGCTTTTGAAAAGACTGGTAAGTGAGCAGTTTTTCTACGCATTTACAAGCTGCAGAAAAAATCTCATACAGATTCTTATTATTACCATTGTTGCGGCAGTGTTTAGAAATTTTGCCCAGGTTTTTCAGAACAGGCAGGTAGCGGAAATCAGTTTCTATATTGTCTATCTGCTTCTTATTGCATTGTGCCTGAATTCTTTTCAGATTGTGATGGAGTGGGTGAGTGACGGGATTGAAAATCTCACTATGTTCATGACAGTATTCTGTCCGGTCTATTTCCTTGCAATTTCTATTGCGAAAGGAAGTGTGACGGCGGTGGGATTTTATAATCTTGTATTGTTTTTAATTTATCTTATTGAGGTTTTGATTGTCTGTGTCCTTTTGCCGGTTATACATATCTATATTATGGTGAAAATACTTGATTTTTTGTCATCCCAGGAATACTTAAGCAAGTTTGCTGAGCTGATTGAAGTGGTAGTTTCCTGGTCACTTAAAACACTGCTTGCCGGGGTGGTGGGATTCAATGTGATGCAGGGGATGATCAGTCCTGCGATTGATACGGTAAAAAGAAGTGCTCTCACCAGGACGGCAGAGGCAATTCCCGGCGTGGGCGATGCAATCGGCGGGGTGACGGAAGTGGTGCTTGGGACGGCTGTTTTGGTGAAAAACGGAATAGGTGTTGCCGGGATGATTGTGTGTCTGGCTCTGTGCATTGCCCCACTTGTACAGCTTGGATGTATCGTTCTTATGTATAAGCTTGCGGCAGCAGTCATACAGCCGGTTTCGGATAAAAGAATTGCCGGATGTGTGGAATGTGTAGGGGATGGATGCAGACTTTTGATGAGAGTTGTGTTTACGACAGGGCTTTTGTTTTTGCTTACAATTGTCATCGTATCTTTTGTGACAGGCAGTGTATAAAAAAGATGAAAAGGAAAAAGGAGAAAGGCATATGTTTCGGGAACTTTATGAATGGATACAGAATATTTCTGTATATTTAGTGATGACAACTGTTGTACTATATACACTTCCCGGTTCTGAGTACAAAAAATATATCCGCTTTTTTACGGGAATGGTACTCATTTTAATGATACTTACACCTGTTTTCCGCCTGTTCGGAATGGAAGATCAGGTGACTAATTTTTATAAAAGCAGAGAGTATGAAACAAAAATCGAAGAAATTGAAAATGCAACAGAATATCTGTATGGAATTGATACAGAAGAAAGTTTAA
>JBJFCH010000169.1:0-2963 GCA_051888835.1 Oliverpabstia sp.
GGAACGTCTTGGACTGTGCGGTGCCGTTTCATGGCTGGATGCAAAAGCAACCAACGAGCTGGATCCGAACGGACCTTGCCAGATTATTACAAAAGAGCGTCCGATCGATGAGAGAATCGGTGAATACGAAGATGTAAATGAAGCTGTTCGTAAGTTCTCACAGGGTGCTCTGGAAGATGTTTCTCTGTACTCTATCATGGAAAAACCAATGACATCCTGTGGATGTTTTGAGTGTATCTGTGGTATCGAACCATTCTCTAATGGTGTATGTATCGCAAACCGTGAGTATGCGGGAATGACTCCTCTTGGAATGACCTTCCCAGAGCTGGCATCTATGACCGGTGGTGGAGTTCAGACTCCTGGTTTCATGGGACATGGAAAACACTTTATCGCTTCCAAGAAGTTTATGAAGGCTGAAGGCGGTATTGAAAGAATCGTATGGATGCCGAAAGAACTGAAAGAGTTCGTTGCTGACAGATTGAATGAAACAGCAAAAGAGCTGTACGGAATCGAAAACTTTACAGATATGATCGGTGACGAAACAGTTGCAACAGATCCGGAAACCCTGGTGGAATTCCTGACAGAAAAAGGACATCCTGCATTGGGTATGGATCCAATGATGTAATATAGTTATCAATGGCTGGGTATGTGCATGCTGCCCGCATAGGATGCCCGGCCGAAATAAATAAAAGGAGGCTAATGAGAATGCCGTTTAATCGTAAACCACAGAAGTTTAATGCATCTATCAAAGAAGTAGTTATTGGATGCGGTGAAAAAGCAATCACATTAGGAGGAGAAAATGTATTCCCGTTTTACACATTTGACGGAGATATGAAGAATGCACCAAAGATTGGTGTTGAGATCTCTGATATGGGTATTCCGGAAGTAGCTGGTATTAAAGCTTACTATGATGGATGCACAACAATGGGAGAAATTGCAAAGAAAGCATCCGAGATGGAAGGTGCTGATTTTGTTTGCCTGCGTCTGGAAGGCGGAGATCCAAACGGTGCAAACAAATCTGTTGAAGAATTGGTAGCAGTTGTGAAAGAGGTAGCAGATGCTATTGATATGCCATTGGCTGTAGAAGGATGTAAGAATGTTGAAAAAGATTCTGAACTCCTTGCAAAAGTCGCAGAAGCACTGCAGGGAAAAAATGCCCTGATTCTTTCTGCAAGAGAAGAAAATTATAAAGCAGTTGGTGCGGCAGCAGGTCTGGCGTATGACCAGAAAGTTGGTGCAGAATCTGCTGTAGATATCAACCTGGCTAAACAGCTGAACGTAGTAACAACCCAGTTGGGCGTAAAAGCAGAAAACATCGTGATGAACGTTGGTTCTGCTGCAGTTGGTTATGGTTATGAATATGTGGTTTCTACCATGGATCGTATCAAATCTGCTGCATTGTCTCAAAGTGATGCTATGCTTCAGATGCCTATCGTTACACCAGTTTCTTCAGAGACATGGGGCGTAAAAGAATCCATGGCTTCTGAGGAGGATATGCCGGAATGGGGATCAGTGGAAGAACGTGGTATTTCCATGGAAGTTATGACTGCTTCTGCAGATCTTGCCTGTGGTTCAGATGCTGTTATTATGATGCATCCTCAGTCTGTAGCAACCATTTCTAAAATGATTAAAGAATTAATGTAAGTGTAAGCGATAGAACAGGAGGATAAAATTATGGCATTATCAGGTATTCAGATTTTTAAAATGTTACCAAAGAAAAACTGTAAAGAATGTGGATGCCCTACTTGTATGGCATTCTCTATGAAAGTAGCTCAGGGCGCTATGAAGATTGAGCAGTGTCCTCATGTTTCCAGCGAAGCTCTGGAAGCTCTTTCAGAAGCTACTGCACCGCCGATGAAAACAATTAAAGTCGGAACCGGTGAAGGTGAATACTCACTGGGCGGTGAGACAGTTCTTTTCAGACACGAAAAAACATATGTAAACAAGACAAGATATGCAGTTTCTCTGTGCAGCTGTATGGACGATGCGGATGCAGATGCTAAGATTGCAGCAATCCCGGCTGTTGATTATGAGCGTATCGGTGAAAGAATGCATGTTGAATTGGTGTATGTGAATTATGCAGCAGAATCAGGTGCTGACAAATATCTGGAACTGGTTAAAAAAGCAGCATCTACAGGTAAGACACTGGTTCTCGGTGTTGATGATGTCGAAGTTGCAAAAGCGGCTCTGGAAATCACAAAAGCGGGAAAACCAATTCTGAATGGAGCTAATGCTTCTAACTATGAAGCAATGAGCGCTTTAGCTAAAGAAGCAGACGTAGTTCTGGGTGTTGGCGGAGCAAATCTCGATGAAATCTATGATACTGTTGTGGCAATCGAAAAGGCAGGCAACAAGAATCTGGTTATTGATGTTACAGGTGCAACTATTAAAGAAACTTATGCAAACGCAGTTCAGCTTCGTCGTGCAGCATTGAAAGATCAGGACAGAACCTGTGGTTATCCGTCTATCGTTAATGTTGCTAAAGTTGCCAGAGGTGACAGACATTTACAGGAAGCTCTGGTATCTCTGTTCACTATGAAATACGGTTCTATTGTTGTCATGGAAAATCTTGGATATGCAGAAGCTCTGCCTCTGTTCGGTCTGCGTCAGAACGTATTCACCGATCCTCAGAAACCAATGAAAGTTGAACCGGGTCTGTATCAGATGAACGGTGCTGATGAGAGCTCCATCTGTCTGACAACCGTAGACTTTGCTCTTACATACTTCCTGGTATCCGGCGAGCTGGAGAAATCCGGTGTTCCGATTAACCTGATCATCAATGATGCAGGCGGACTTTCCGTTCTGACTTCCTGGGCTGCTGGTAAGTTTTCAGGAAACACGATTTCTACTTTCATCAAAGAAAATATCGAAGATAAAGTAAAATCCAGAAAACTGATCATTCCTGGTAAAGTTGCAGTCCTGAAAGGTGATCTGGAGGCTAAACTTCCGGGTTGGGAAATCAT
>JBJFCH010000169.1:3063-9596 GCA_051888835.1 Oliverpabstia sp.
AAGTTGCAGTCCTGAAAGGTGATCTGGAGGCTAAACTTCCGGGTTGGGAAATCATCGTAGCTCCACTGGAAGCTGTACAGCTTGTTAAATTCCTGAAAGATATGCAGGCAGCAGGAGAGTGCTGATTATTCTTCAACATTTGGTCTCCGAACTGGTATTTTGTGGGATACCGGTTCGGTGACTTCTCAACGTTGTTAATATCAGAAGTGGTTATTCCTTCTGAAATGAAATATAAAAGGAGAAAATACTATGGCAAAATTTGTTACAATTGGTGAAAGAATTCACTGTATTTCCCCAGTAATCCGCAGAGCTATGGATGAACGTGATCCTGAACCGATCCTGAAACGTGCAAAAGAGCAGCTGGATGCAGGTGCTACTTACCTGGATCTGAACATCGGACCAGCAGAAAATGATGGTGAAGATCTGATGAAATGGGCAGTTAAACTGCTTCAGGAAAACTTTGACAATGTACCACTGGCACTGGATACAGCAAACAAGAAAGCGATTGAAGCCGGTATTTCTGTATATAACAGAAGTAAAGGAAAACCAATCGTTAACTCTGCTGATGCAGGCGGAAGAATTGAGAACATTGACCTTGCTGCAGCTAATGATGCAATCGTAATTGCTCTTTGTTCCGCAGAAGGTATCGCTGCTGACAATGATGAGCGTATGATGCACTGCCAGAACATGCTTGAAAGAGGTATGATGCTTGGTATGGAGCCTACAGATCTGTGGTTCGATCCTCTGTTCCTGGTAGTAAAAGGTATGCAGGACAAACAGATGGAAGTATTGGAAGCAATCAAGATGTTCAGCGATATGGGTCTGAATTCTACAGGTGGTCTGTCCAATAACTCCAATGGTATGCCAAAGAATATTCGTCCAATCATGGATTCCGCACTGGTTGCTATGGCTATGATGCAGGGTCTTACTTCTGCAATCGTTAACCCATGTGACCTTCGTCTTATGGAAACCATTAAATCCTGTGACGTATTCAAAAATAATACTTTGTACGCAGATTCTTATCTGGAACTGTAATTTGAATTATTTCCCCGGGAATTATTATTCCCGGGGTTTTTATGTATATTTGAAAGTACAATCAGAAATATCCCCCCGGTTCGCTTGAAAATAAAAACAGTATATATTATGATATAATCAGTTGCGGAAGTAAAACAACAGGAGGATAAAGATGAGAGGTATTTATACATCGGTAAATGATATCCGAAAAAGAGTATTTGCGGAGATTGCGCGGCTTTCTTATGATTACAAAGATGGTGATCTGTCTCAGATGGAACAGATTCCCTACAGAGTTATTCCCGGAGAAGTATCTACATACAGGGAAAGTGTGTTTCTGGAGAGAGCAATAGTAAAAGAAAGAATGCGTCTCGCCATGGGACTTCCTTTAAGAAAAGCGTCAGAACATGCTCCGGTGTCTATGGGTGCGGAAGAATGTGTTAAGCCTGAAAAGTATTATCAGCCTCCGCTGATTAATATCATCAAATTTGCCTGCCATGCCTGCCCGGATAATGTAGTTCGAGTTACAGATGCCTGCCAGGGATGTCTGGCACATCCATGTAAAGAAGTGTGTCCCAAAAAAGCCATCAGTTTTGTGAATGGTAAATCTGTTATTGATCAGAGCAAATGTATTAAATGTGGAAAATGCGTAAGTGTTTGTCCTTATAACGCCATTGTAAAGCAGGAACGTCCCTGTGCGAAAGCGTGTGGTATGAATGCAATTGGATCGGATGAATATGGTCGTGCAGAAATTGATCAGGAAAAATGTGTATCCTGTGGTATGTGTCTGGCAAACTGTCCGTTTGGTGCGATTGCTGACAAAGCACAGATTTTTCAGACAATCCAGGCAATTAAAAGTGATGTACCGGTATATGCAGCGATTGCTCCTGCAGTTGCAGGACAGTTTGGACCAAAGCTGACACCGGGAAAGATTCGTTCGGCATTTCAGGCCCTGGGATTTGAAGATGTGGTGGAAGTAGCAATTGGTGCAGATCTTTGTACCATTGAAGAAGCTAAAGATTTTGTGGAAGAGGTACCGGAAAAGCTTCCGTTTATGGCAACATCATGTTGTCCTGCATGGTCGATGATGGCGAAAAAGCTTTTCCCGGATTACAGCAATTGTATCTCTATGGCTTTAACACCTATGGTCTTGACAGGACGATTGATCAAGAAAAACCATCCGGGATGTAAGGTGGCGTTTATTGGTCCTTGTGCTGCTAAAAAATTGGAAGCCAGCAGAAAATCGATTCGTAGTGATATCGATTTCGTATTGACTTTTGAAGAAGTAATGGGAATGTTTGAAGCAAAAGAGGTGGATTTTTCCAGCCTTGAAGAAACAGATGCCATGCATGGTGCCAGCGGAGATGGTCGTGGATTTGCAGTAAGCGGTGGTGTTGCAAATGCAGTAGTGAACTGCATTAAAGAGATGTATCCCGATCGCGAGATAAAAGTTGAAAGTGCGGAAGGTCTTGCAAATTGTAAAAAGCTTCTTACAATGGCAAAAGCCGGAAAATATAATGGATATCTTCTGGAAGGAATGGCATGCCCCGGTGGATGTGTTGCCGGAGCGGGAACCGTGCAGCCTATAGCCAAATCTACAGCAGCGGTGAACCTACACAAAAAGGTGTCAACCAATGCACATGCACTGGAGAGTAATTATAAAGATATTCTTGAAGTATTAGAAGAAAAATAACCTGTCAGATGTATAAATTTAAAATACCATTTCAAAGTTTTTGATTTTGTTCAGAACTTTGAGATGGTGTTTTTTATTAAAACGGTGAAATTTGTTGTATCCCCCTGGGAGGGAATTATTGACGATTTGTACTAAATGTGGTATGTTAAAGGAGACATATATGTTAAATTTTGCTATGACGATAGCATACCTGAATGATAAAAGAGAGGCTTAAATCATGTTTAAAGTAACTTTTCGTTTTGAGAACGGTGAGGCTGTGGAAGGTTTTGCGGCTGCTGAAGAAAAACTTCTGGATGTTGCCAGAAAAACGAATGTGGCAATTGATGCCCCTTGTTCCGGTAATGGCTCTTGTGGGAAGTGCAAGGTCAGATTATTAAGCGGAACACTGGATTCTCCGAGAACCAGACATATTTCAGAGGAAGAATATGCACAAGGGTGGAGATTGTCCTGCTGTAGTAAGGTTGAGAGTGATATTGAAGTGGAAGTACCTGATATTGCATCAGCATATCGCAGCAGAATGAAAGTTGCGGATTTAAGTTCTCCTGAGGAGATCGCCATTTTCCAGAAGGCAAAGAATGATGTGGAAGAGGCGGGCATATTGTTACACAATGATATGGAAATCGTTGATGTAATTATGAATGTACCTACGCTGGACGATACGATGCCTGATAATGAGAGACTGATGCGTGCTCTGAAAAAGCAAACGGGAGCAGGAATGGTTCGTCTTCCCTATACGGTGATTCGTAAGCTGGCTGAAGTTCTCCGGGAGAGTGCTTTCTCGATTCGTTGTGTTGTAGGAAAATCAAGTAACGGAAATCTCTTTGTGTATGATGTATTTCCGAAAGAGGAATCAGTGGTGATCGGAGGATTGGCAATTGATATCGGAACTACTACAGTTTCGGCATTGTTGATCGATATGCTTACCGGAGAAATTCTCGGTAAAGCATCTTCCGGTAATGGACAGATCCGTTACGGTGCGGATGTGATCAACCGTATTATTGAATCTACAAAACCAGGCGGACGAGATAAGCTGCAGAAAGCTATTATTGAGGAAACGATCAATCCTATGATTCATCAGATGTGTCGTTCGGCTAAGTTCTCATGCAAGAGAATTTACAGAATGTGTGTGGCGGGAAATACAACCATGAATCATCTGTTTGCAGGTGTCAATGCCGAGTCAGTACGTATGGAACCTTATATCCCTACATTCTACAAAACAAATTCACTGTATGCAAACAATCTGGGAATTTCCATCAATCCGGATGCACATATTATCATTGCGCCGAATATCGGAAGTTATGTAGGCGGTGATATTACTGCCGGTACTTTTGTAAGTATGATCTGGAACAAACCTGAATTTTCATTGTTTATTGACCTGGGTACCAATGGAGAGCTTGTTTTTGGAAACTCTGATTTTATGATGAGTTGTGCATGTTCTGCCGGCCCGGCATTTGAGGGTGGAGATATCAGCTGTGGTATGCGTGCTACAGATGGCGCCATTGAAGCATGTACGATTGATAAAGAGACAATGGAGCCCACGTATCAGATTGTCGGTGACGAAGGTCAGAAACCCATCGGACTTTGTGGTTCGGGAATCATTGATGTAATCAGTGAATTGTTTACAGCAGGTATTATTAACCCGAAAGGAAAGTTTATCCGGGAAGGTGAGAGAATTCACAGAGATAAGTATGGCATGGGAAGCTACGTTCTGGCTTTTGCGAAAGATTCGGATACCGACAGAGATGTGGAAATCACAGAAGTGGATATTGATAACTTTATCCGCGCCAAGGGAGCGATTTTTTCAGCAATCCGAACTATGCTGACTTCTCTTGATTTTGATGTATCCATGATTGAGAATGTATATGTCGCAGGTGGTATCGGTAGCGGTATCAATATGAAAAATGCAGTTACCATTGGTATGTTTCCGGATATTCCGCTGGATAAGTTCCATTACATAGGTAATTCATCTCTGTCCGGGTCGTATACCATGCTTCTGTCCAATGAAGCAGAACGTAAAACCTATGAGGTGGCAGGAAATATGACATATCTTGAGCTTAGTACAGTACCGGGATATATGGATGAATTTGTGGCGGCATGTTTTCTTCCGCATACAGATACAGATATGTTTCCATCTGTTAAGCAGGGTTAAAAATAAAAACAGAGAATCAGAGGAAATTCCCCTGATTCTCTGCAATATTAAATCAGGGAGAAATGACTATGGAATTGCATTATGAGAAAGACAGTAAGGAAAGGATACCTTATGAACACTATCTGGAGTTGTATCAGAAAGGAGATCCGAAGGAGATTAGTCAACGAACTGGTATTCCTTATGATCCGGAAAAACAGATGTTTACACTTCATCTCATGGGAGTGACATATTTTGTGAAACATCCTGAGTACGAAGTGACACATGTACAGGAAGACAGGATAGGTTACTATCCTCTGGAAACTGCAGTAAATGCGAGGATTCTTATCCTTAGATATTTGGTAGAAGGTCATGCGGCATTGTCTACCGGAAAATTTATTACGTACCGTGAAGCCCCATGGGGTTCGGTATACCTGAAGCAATTTACAGGACGATGTATTATGCGTCTGGCCTATGGATTTGGAAATAAGAAGGAATTGTTTAAAAATGCTATGGAAAAGATTGGTGCGACTGCATTGTCCCATGGAGACATATCCTATGAATTTGAATTTTTAGATGGATATCGTCTTCAGATGATTCTGTGGGAGGGAGATGACGAATTTCCGCCGTCCTCGCAGATTTTGTTCTCCGACAATTTTCCAATCGCTTTTCAGGCGGAGGATATGGCAGTGGTGGGTGATATATCCATCAGTATGATAAAAGCATTGGCATAAGTTAATAAGAAAATAAGGCGTTACACGATCAGATGAGGAGTAAATACTGATGTGTAAAATTAGTAGAGTAAACATTGTGCGTAAAGTGTCACAGGATGGGAAGTTGCCTGTGGACGAAGGAAACCGTGAAATTTTTCCACGATTCAATGTTGCGTCCGCTACTGCATTAAAGATAGATTCAGATAATATTCTTTCTGCCTTTGGTGTAGTAAACTACTATGCCGGGTGAAGAAGGAGATATTAATCATGAAAAAAATGAAAGTTCAGACTGTCGTTTTTGCAGGTGTTTTGGTTGCAATGAATCTAGTGCTGGCACGTGTACTGGCTATCAATATCGGTTCCACACTCAGGATAACCGTGAGTGCAACACCGATTTATCTGGCAAGTCTCTGGCTGGGTCCGCTGGTAGGCGGTATATGTGGCGGAGTATCTGATCTGCTGGGATGTCTGATTCAGGGCTATGCCCCTAATCCATTCATTCTGGTGACCTCTGTGCTGGCTGGTGTGATCCCGGGTGTTATGAAAAAGTATGTATTCCATGATAAAGTAAATACATGGAAAATTGCTGTGATGATTGTACTGCATGGGTTAGTTGGTTCTCTTGGATTTACAACTGCAGGTCTCCATATTTATTATGGAACACCATGGTCCGTGCTGTATGCAACCCGGTCGATTCAGACGGCAGCTTTGACAGTGGCAAATACAATTCTTGTATCTATCTTATATCACAGTGTTCTGACACGCTATATAACGCAAAGTGTTTTTGAAAAGAATACAGTAAGATAGAAAATTTTAAGATTTATGAATCTTTCGGCAGAGCCGATTGAATAAAAGGAGGTAGATAATATGGGCTACAAAACTGACATTGAGATTGCACAGGAGTGCGAAATGCTGCCAATCACACAGATTGCAGAAAAAGCAGGTATCGATGACAAATACCTGGAGCAGTACGGAAAGTACAAAGCAAAAA
>JBJFCH010000170.1:0-48692 GCA_051888835.1 Oliverpabstia sp.
TAGAACCTTGATGCCCCTCAAACGCCCTGTTTATGCGGGTTCTCAGATTTTTTTCATTATTCAAACTCAATCGTAGCCGGTGGTTTCCCCGTACAATCGTACATTACCCTGTTGATATGTTTCACTTCATTCACGATCCGGCTGGTGGTGCGACCGATTACTTCCCAGGGTATCTCTGCACTCTCCGCAGTCATAAAGTCTGTAGTGGTGACAGCTCGCAGAGCGACGGCATAATCATAGGTTCTCTCATCACCCATAACACCTACAGATTTCATATTGGTCAATGCTGCAAAGTACTGTCCGATTTCTTTGTCAATTCCGGCTTTTGCAATTTCTTCTCTCCAGATTGCGTCAGCGTCCTGTACCATCTTGACTTTTTCCGCGGTTACTTCGCCGATGATACGGATACCAAGTCCCGGTCCCGGGAAAGGCTGCCTGAATACCAGATACTCCGGAATATCCAGTTCAAGTCCGGCTTTACGAACCTCGTCTTTAAACAGGTTGCGCAGAGGCTCAATGATTTCTTTAAAATCAACATAATCCGGCAGTCCGCCCACGTTGTGATGAGATTTGATGACTGTGGACTCTCCGCCCACACCACTTTCTACAACGTCCGGATAAATTGTTCCTTGTACCAGGAAATCAACTGCACCGATTTTTTTAGCTTCTTCCTCAAACACACGGATAAATTCTTCACCGATGATTTTACGTTTTCTCTCAGGTTCTTCCACACCTTTTAACTTCTCATAAAATCTTTCCTGTGCATTAACACGGATAAAATTCAGGTCATAGGGACCTTCCGGACCAAATACGGCTTCTACCTCGTCACCTTCATTTTTACGCAGAAGACCATGGTCTACGAACACACAAGTCAGCTGATTGCCGACAGCTTTGGAAAGCATAACAGCAGCCACGGAAGAATCCACACCACCGGAAAGTGCACAAAGAACTTTACCATCTCCGACTTTTTCCCGAATTGCTTTAATCGACTCTTCCACAAAAGAATCCATCTTCCAGTCACCGGAGCATTCACATACATTGTACACAAAATTGGAAAGCATCTTCTTACCTTCCTTTGTATGCAATACTTCCGGGTGGAACTGGGTTGCATATAATCTTTTCTCCACATTTTCCACTGCTGCCACCGGACAGTCAGGAGTATGTGCAATAATACGAAATCCCGGTGCTTCTTTTTCTATATAATCATTGTGACTCATCCAGCAGATTGTCTTTTTCGACACTCCTTCAAACAACTTGGAGGTCTGATCCACAGTCACTTCAATCTTCCCATATTCACGAACCGGAGCTTTGCACACATGTCCGCCCAACTGATGCATCATCAGCTGAGAACCATAGCAGATTCCCAGAACCGGAACTCCCAGTTCGTAAATTTCTTTTGCATATGTGGGTGAATCTTCCAGATAAACGCTGTTTGGTCCACCGGTGAAAATAATACCTTTTGGATGAATCTCTTTAATTTTCTCAATTTCAGTTTTGTAAGAATAAATCTCACAGTATACATTACATTCTCGAACACGTCTTGCAATCAACTGGTTATACTGACCACCAAAGTCCAGTACAATTACTGTTTCTCTCTTCAAAAAAGTGCCCTCCTGTTCTTTCCTCTTTCCTAAAAACTAAAAACCAGAATTTATTATATGATATCCCTATAAAATTTACAAGGCATTTTCTGTTTTTACTTTTACTGAAAAAAGACAGTCCGGCAGGCAAACTGCACGATCTGTCTTTTTCTTTTACAACTATCTCAATATGAAAATCATTCCTCACCGAAAAACATGGCATCCATATATGCTTCCTGAAATACAGGATCTGTGGATAAATCAATTTCTTCCGCCAGTGCGGCGGTTTCCACTGCCTCTTTCATTCTTTCAGGACCACACAGCAGTCTGACAGCACCACGAAGAGAACTGTTACCCACTGCCTGAACTTTTCCGGAGAACTCTTCCGGAAACATTCCAATCTGCATAGCTTTTTCATAATCAAGCCGATATCCGAACCCTCCGGCCACATACACCTGCTGAACCTGTCCGGCAGTGATTCCGTATTTATCCAGAAGGGTTTCGATTCCGCCTCTCACTGCAGCCTTGGCAAGCTGTATCTCTCTGATATCCTTTTGTGTCAGGCAGATTTGTTCCCCATGCGGATTTTGGGCTATCGGAAATCCCGATGTAAACCATGGATCCTCTAAACGCCCTGTTTCATCTATTTCCTCATTTCTTACAAGCTCAGCCGTCAGTTCCACTACTCCGGTGCCGCAAATTCCCACCGGCGGCTGTCCCTGTATGGTTTGGATATCAAGCTTACCGTCTTCCAGGTGGGCACTGCATACAGCTCCGGGAATACTGCCGGTACCCCAGGTAATATTGCCGCCTTCAAAGGCCGGTCCTGCTGCTGTAGATGTCACCAGAAGTCTCTCACGATTTCCGAGAACCATTTCTCCGTTCGTACCCAGATCAACCAGCAGCTGAATCTGTTCTTTTTCTTCCATATGAAGCGCACAGATTCCAGACACAATATCCGCACCTACAAATGTAGATATACCCGGATAAATCTGTATTTCTGTACGACTGCCCAGACCCGGAAATACTTCTCTTCCTTCTATATAAATCTCACTAATCTTATAAGGAGTAAACGGAACTTTTCCAAGGCCATCACATGGATATCCCATCAACAAATGGATCATTGTTGTATTTCCGGCAATCACCACCCGTTCGATATCTTCCATGGAAATTCCGTGATCCACACTCAATTTTTCCATACTTTTCCATAGATCCTTCCGGATCTGTTTCATGAGTTCCTCTCCCTTGCCATCAACAGAAGCCTGTATACGGGCTATTACATCTGCACCATAGATTCTCTGGCTGTTCAATCCGGTATCGGTTCCTAGGCACTCTTCTGTTTTTAGCGATATCAACTGCACAGCCAGTGTAGTGGTTCCGATATCGACAGCAAAACCATAAGGGCCACAGATTTTCTCCTCATATCCGGATCGTTTTTCTGGAGATACTACACTTTCTCCTTCAAAACCAACCTGAACCTCGATTTCTTTTTCGCTTCCCCATCCCAGACGAATCGTCAGCTCTTCCTCAGGAACAGCGCAGCAAGCCAGACGCCATCCGGCTGCCAGTTCTTTTGCACTAAATATTTTCTCATCCTGGCTGGTTACCGGAAGCTGCCCTTCCATCACCTGAACCCGGCATTTTCCACAGGCACCACGTCCTCCACAGGGAGACTGAATTCCTTCTATCTGCTTCTGCAGTGCTTCAAGAAGAGTTCCATCCAACAGCGAAATAATTATTTCTTCATCATTATCATTCATTACATGGATTTTCAATGGCTCCACATGACGGAGCTGACAATTCACATTCGGACAAGTTCTGCAATTGTGCTGTGCTTTAAAAACTTTTTCATCGTCCGTAGTAAGATAAATCTGACTGCTGGTCTTAACCGGCCGGAACATATATCCGCTTGACAGCTCCAGACCCAGAAGTTCCCCTGCATTCGTCTGTTTCAACGCTTCTTTCTGAATCTCCATAGAAATATCCTGAGGCGCTTCCAGACGCTTACTCACGCCTCTTTTCCATCCGGCACATGCATTTCGGAGTTCTCTCTGAATATCTTCTTCCAGAGAAAACAGTAAACTATCGGCTATGGCATCAATCAGCATACCCTGCACAAAATCCCCTTCCGCAAACTTTTGGGTACTGCAGTCACTGATTTCCTGTCCGATTGTAACCAGAACATAAACTGCTTCTCTTTCCTGCTGAAAATAGCCAGAGGGGATCCTGCCTAATGCCAGGACCCCCTCTGGTTTACATAAGTTCAGCATTTCATCTTTAATCTCATCGAAGGACTCTTCCATTTCCTCGTACACCGGAGAATCCGGATAACAATTCAGCTGCCTAAACACCTTTTCCTTGTCTATACAAGGGTGAAAATCCCTCAATACCTTTATTTTTTCCATCCTGCTTCCTCATGTTTCTCTAGTCCAGAAAGTCAGTCTCAGGCATGCAAGCATGCCCCGACTGACCTTTTGTCCCTTGTCTCAATAATTATGCTGTTTTTTTCAATACTGCATCTCTTGCTGCTTCAGCTGCGCTTGCTGCATCCGGAGTATAGAAATCTGCGCCGATTTCCTGTGCAAAGCTTTCATTAACCGGTGCTCCGCCAACCATAACAATATATTTATCCCGAAGATTCTCTTCTTTTAATTTGTTGATTACATTCTGCATATTTGTCATAGTTGTAGTAAGCAATGCGGACATACAGATGATATCTGCGCCTTCTGCCTCTGCTTTTTCAATAAATGTTTCCGGTTTTACATCTACACCCACATCAATAACTTCAAATCCGGCACCCTGCAGCATCATTCCAACCAGGTTTTTACCGATATCATGCAGATCGCCTTCTACGGTACCGATTACTACACGTCCAATCGGTTCATTTCCTACTTCTACCAGCTTTGGTTTCAAAATTGTCAGTCCTGCATTCATTGCTCTGGCAGCTACCAGAACTTCCGGTACAAAAATTTCGTTCTTTTTAAATTTGCTTCCTACGATCATCATACCATCCAGCAGACCTTCATTTAAGATTACTTTTGGATCCATTCCTTCGTCAAGCGCCTGCTGTACCAGTGTTTTTACATTTTTAGCTCTTCCCTTTTGTAAGAATTCTGAAATTTCCTGAATAATTGCCATGTTCACATTCCTCCTATGTGCCAACATATTTTATGTATTCAAAGTCGGGGCTCCGCATCCCTCTCACTTTACCTGTATTCTATCTTTTTTCACAATAAAAATATTGTATTTTTTTTAGATTGATAGTACTTTTTTTATCTGTTATACCATGATAAAATGAGACAAGGGACAAAACATGAGGAAGCAGCCCGAATAGGGCGGATTCCGAATGTTTTTAGAATTTCGAGAGTGCAAAGCACGGAGAAATTCGTAGTCTCATTTTATTTACCAGGCAACTCAGTAATAATGCCAGGATACTCTGATTCTCAACTGCGAGGTAAATTGATATGACACCATATTTATACACAATTTTAAAAAAAGAACAGCTCACCGATATGTTGAAAGCCTTTTATACCTGTGTCGGATTACCTATACAGATTATTGATGACAACGGACATATTCTGCAGTCTCAGGGAGATATTACTTCATTCTGCAGTCTTTTCCGTCATTTTCTGCCGCCGGGAGATGAGTGCAGCCGTCTCCACATCAAAGCGGGAAAACGGGCTATGGATCTGGGAGAAACCTATATTTTTTCCTGCCATGCCAACCTGAACCATATTGTGTTTCCTCTGATCAACAAAAACAGTCTTTTCGGTTCCATTCTTGTTGGTCCGTTTTTGATGGATGAACCGGATTCCTTATTGATTTCTGATCTTTCTGATAAGTATCATATCCCACTGGATTCTCTTTTGGAACTTTATGAGGAATCTCATGCCCTGCCAGTGGTGCCACCGGCAAAAGTCACACAGATCAGCCGCCTTCTTTACTATATGTTTTCTAACCTGATTTCCGACAGTTACCAGCAATTTATCATTAAGCAGGAAAAACTTCAACAACAGTCAAAAATCAATGAATCCATACAGAATTATAAGTCCTGTTCCGCTCCATACCGAATGGAATATCCTTATGACAAAGAAAAAGCACTGATTACTAAGGTAAAAACCGGAGATGCCACTCAGGCAAAAGCCATTCTCAATGACCTTCTAGGTTATGTTTTCTTTGCAGAGGGAAATAATCTGGAAATCATTAAGACACGTGCCATTGAACTTTGCTCCCTGTTATCCCGTGCTGCAATTGAAGGGGGTGCCACCAATGATATTATCCTGAAAATGAATAATCATTTTTTAAAGAATCTTCAGGAAATCCAGAACCTGGACGATCTCTGTTATAGTCTTCAGGAAACTTTGGAAGCCTTTATTGAAAATATGTTTGATTACATACCCGGGAAAAACCATGATCTTATCAAAAAAGCAATTTCCTATATTTCCAAGAATTTCTCAGGAAATCTTACACTGGAAGAAGTTGCAGATCAGGTACATTTGAATCCGGCTTATTTTTCTTCCATATTTAAGCAATCCACGGGATCGTCTTTCAAAGAATACCTGAATATGGTTCGTATCGAAGAAAGCAAACGTCTTCTTGCTAATACAGACTATACGATCATTGATATTGCAATTGCGTCCGGATTTGAGGATCAGAGTTATTTCTCCCGGGTTTTTAAAAAATATACAGGGCTTACTCCCCGCCAGTACCGCCAGTGACGAAGATGCTAAAACAAAAAATCCGGAAATCTACGGATCAACTTTCTGATTTCCGTAAATTCCGGATTGTTTATTGTATTATTACATGTGTTTTTTATTTCGAATAAAACTCATCAACAGCCGCAAAAAATGCATCAATATTTTCAAATGGGGTCATCGGAGGAATTACTTCCAAGGCTTTCTCTATATCAATGGCATTACCAAAACTGTAAGCCTGCGCATCGATATCTTTGATCTGCCCCATCAGAGGAACCACATTTCCACAATTGTGATACATCACCATAAAGCTGTCATCTTCCACCGCTTCGCGGATTTTATTTACATATGGTGTAGAAAACTCTTCAATAAGTGTTGGAGACAACAGACCTGCTGCAGGCTCAGCCATAACGACACCATTGGCTCCTGCTTCCTTAAAGGCTTTGGCATATTCACATAAAAATTCTGTCACTTTTTCCAAAACTGTCTCTACGAAATTCCTATGTTTGTAATTTCTTTTGAAAATATGAAAAAATATCAGAATCACAACAGCTTCATAAATGAACTTGATATCCTATTAATAAGCTCTTCCCCAGTAAACCATTTTCTTTGCCGGTTTGCCGCAGCAAACACAGGTATCGGAAAGCTGTTCCTGTTCAAATGGAATACAACGGGAAGTTGCTGCCGTATCCTCTTTGATCTTATCTTCACACTCCTGGCATCCGCACCACATAGCCTTAATAAATCCCGGCTTTTCGTTAATTGTCTGTACAAATTCTTCATAATTACGTGCTACATAAGTATGGGCGTCTCTATGGGCTCTTGCGCTTTCCAGCATATCATGCTGAATGGAATCAAGAATTTCCTGAACTTTTCCAGCCAGTTCATCCAATGATACTGTAATTTTTTCTCTTGTGTCTCTTCTTACCACTACAGCCTGATTTGCTTCAATATCCTTCGGTCCACACTCAATTCGTACCGGAATACCTCTCATCTCCTGCTCTGCGAACTTGAATCCCGGACTCTTGTCTGTATCATCTGTTTTCACACGGATTCCTGCTGCTTTCAATACCGCATTCAGTTCTGCTGCTTTCTCAAGAACTCCCTCTTTTCTCTGCTGGATCGGGATGATGACAGCCTGAACCGGAGCAATTCTCGGAGGCAGTTTCAGACCACTGTTATCTCCGTGAACCATGATAATAGCACCGATCATACGGGTGGTCATACCCCAGGATGTTTGGTGTACATACTGCAGTTTATTTTCTTTATCTGTATATTGAATACCAAATGCCTTTGCAAATCCGTCACCAAAATTATGGCTGGTACCGGACTGCAGTGCTTTTCCGTCGTGCATCAGAGATTCAATCGTATAAGTAGCTTCTGCACCGGCAAATTTTTCTTTATCTGTCTTACGTCCTTTAATAACCGGGATTGCCAGAACCTCTTCACAGAAATTCGCATAAACATTCAGCATCTGGATGGTTCTCTCTTCTGCTTCTTCAGCAGTGGCATGGGCTGTATGCCCCTCCTGCCACAGGAATTCTCTGGAACGAAGGAACGGACGTGTGGTCTTTTCCCAACGTACTACAGAACACCACTGATTATACAGCTTCGGCAAATCTCTGTGAGACTGTATTTCTCTGGAATATAAATCACAGAACAAGGTCTCTGAAGTCGGTCTTACACAGAGACGCTCCTGCAGTGGTTCAAGTCCGCCATGAGTTACCCAGGCAACTTCCGGTGCAAATCCTTCCACATGATCCTTCTCCTTCTGAAGCAGACTTTCCGGAATAAACATGGGAAGATATACATTCTCTACTCCTGTCTCCTTGAATCTTCTGTCCAGTTCATGCTGGATATTTTCCCAGATCGCATAACCTGCCGGTTTGATCACCATGCATCCTTTTACGCTTGTGTAATCAATCAGATCTGCTTTTTTTACAACGTCTGTATACCATTGTGCAAAATCTTCTTCCATGGAAGTAATCGCTTCCACCAGTTTCTTATCCTTTGCCATTGTTTTTCCTCCATTTATCTTATCTTTTTATTATGTTCATTAATGGAATGGCCGCCTCTTACGGATCGCAAAACAGGAAATGACTTCCTTATACGAAAAAAAGCCCTCAATCCCCTTACAGGGACCAAGCGCTCGCCCGGCGGTACCACCCTAATTAACAGTCAATGACTGTTCACTTACCTTACTTTCTTAACGCCAAAGCACGCGTCCCGCTCTTCACAGGCAGCTCCGGGGCCGGTTCCACACGTTCCTCACGGAAATCTCTCACCGCTGATCTCCTCTCTGTTGATCGGTTCGTATGTACTATTCCCTTCATAGCCATTTTAACACTAAAGAAATTTTATCCGAAGCCTATCTGTTTGTCAACCCCCGATTTATACTCGAATTACAATCTCCCGGTTTGTATGATTATACTGATAATATCGTACTCCCGCCGCATCCAGCATTCTTTTGGAAGCCCGAACTGCCGGTGTATCCGCATATTTGTCGGTTTCATAAATAATGGTCTTGATTCCCGCCTGTATAATTGCCTTTGCACATTCATTGCAGGGGAATAATGATACATAAAGCTTTGCTCCCTCCAGAGAACCGCCCCGATAATTTAAAATAGCGTTCAGTTCGCTGTGCGTCACATAAAAATACTTGGTATCCAGAGCATCCCCTTCCCGTGCCCATGGAAATTCATCGTCGGAGCATCCCATGGGAAATCCATTATAACCCATGGACAAAATCTTATTATCCTCACTGACAATACAGGCACCCACCTGAGAATTGGGATCCTTGGATCTCATTCCGGACAATTTCGCTACTCCCATAAAATATTCATCCCACGTAATATAATCTTCTCTCTTTCCTTTCATCTGTAAAAACCTCCCATTTGATCTATGTACAAAAGGCTGCCCGCTGCGGGCAGCCTGTGACACACTATTTTGTTCCGAAAATACGATCTCCCGCATCTCCCAGACCAGGCACAATATAACCATGATCATTCAGATGATCATCCAGTGCTCCAATATACAGATCCACATCCGGATGACTTTCCTGCATTTTCTTGATTCCTTCCGGTGCTGCAATAATGCACATAAACCGGATATTCCGCACACCCTTATCTTTCAACATCTGGATTGCTGCCTCTGCAGACCCGCCTGTTGCCAACATAGGATCCACAACAAAAATATCCCTTTCTGAACAGTCTGCCGGAAGCTTACAATAATATTCCACCGGAACCAGTGTTTCAGGATCACGATACAGACCGATATGTCCCACTTTTGCTGCCGGAATCATGGCCAGCATACCTTCCACCATACCAAGTCCGGCACGAAGGATGGGAACCACTGCCAGTTTCTTACCGGCAAGCTCTTTCACTGTAGTCTTTGTGATCGGTGTGGTGATCTCCACATCCTCCAGCTTCAGATCTCTCGTTGCCTCATAGCACATCAGCATAGCAATTTCACCGATCATCTCCCGAAACTCTTTTGAACTTGTTTCCTGCCTGCGGATAATCCCGATTTTATGCTGAATCAAAGGATGATCCATAACTACTACTTTTGACATTTGTACCCCTTTCCACTTTCATTTATCTGAAAGTACCACATTATTCTTCTTCAATCAGTTTAATTCTTCGAATATGACGCTCATCATTGGAAAATGGAGTCTCAAGAAATGTCTCCACAATCTTGATCGCCAGTCCCGGTCCTACCACTCTTCCTCCCAACGCCAGAATATTGGCATCATTGTGCTCTCTGGTAGCCTGTGCAGTAAAACAATCGGTACAAACCGCTGCGCGGATTCCCGGTATTTTATTTGCTGTAATGGAAATGCCGATCCCGGTACCACAGATCAATATTCCTTTCTCACATTCTCCATCAAGAATCGCATGGGCAACTTTTCTGGCATAGATCGGATAATCGACAGAGGCCGTACTGTCGCATCCATAATCTTTATAGTCAATTCCCTTCTGATCCAAATAAGCTTCAATTTCTTTTTTCAATTCATAACCGCCATGATCGCATCCGATTGCTAACATTACAGTTCCTCCTCTTCATTCAGTCTTATCACTAGTTTTCGCATCAACAATTCCAGTTCCGTATAGCACTGACTGTATACAGCCAAAGGCTGTCCATACAGTGCCGGTATATCTCCTGCTTCTCCTACATATTCTTTCACCGTATACACATGGGGAGCATTTTCAAAAGTTTCCCATATCTCAGACTTCTGCTTGTCTTCCATTGTCAGAAGAAGTACATCCGAAGTAATATCCTCCTGTTCCAGCTGTCGGGCAATATGAGATGGTGTCGGATAACCATTGTTGACAAGTACAGTCTCCGCTTTCGGAGTCAATGGCTCCGGAAAAAGTACCACCAGACCTCTGGATTCGATACTCAAAGGATTCGTCAGAAATTTTCTTTTCAAAATCAACTCTGCCATAGGAGCTCTGCAATTATCATTGGTATCTACAAAAATCAGTTTTTTATACCGTATTACCATATTATTTCCTCACACCTGAATTTTCTGCTGCCCTGCCGCTTTTAAAAGACGATTCATGATCGCCTGTCCCATCTGAGGAGTGTCAAAGGCTTCTGAATATATAAAAGACACACCGCAGTCATCAAATTCTCTTAATACTCCAAAAAGATGACGGGCAATACTCTCCTCATCTTTCCGGGTTCCGATACTTTTCACCAGACCCACTGGATAACAGTCTGCACTTTCATCTGTAGCTATGATTCCCACCTGAAAACCTTCCTGCACCTTTTCTTTCGCCAGCTTCCGTATCTTTTCCTGAACTTTTTCCGGACTGCCTTCTACCACCAGCAGATCCGCTTTTGGAGCATAATGACGATATTTCATTCCCGGAGCTTTTGGTTTCACGTCACTGTTAGCTGAGATCAATCCTCTGTCCATCCGAACCGGACCGATCACTGTCTCCAACATTTCCTGATTGATATATCCCGGCCGCAAAATCGTCGGCACTTCCTCCGTGAAATCAACAATTGTTGATTCCAGTCCGATTCCCACAGGACCACCGTCAAGAATCCTGTCAATTCTTCCTGTCAGGTCTTCCTCTACATGCAAGGCACAGGTCGGACTGGGTCTTCCCGAAGTATTAGCACTTGGTGCTGCCACATAGCCGCCGCCGGCCCGGATCAGTTCCAGTGCAACCGGATGATTCGGCATCCTGACTGCCACTGTCTCCAAACCGCCTGTGGTGCCATAGGGGACACAGCTGCTCTTATGAAAAATCATGGTCAATGGTCCCGGCCAGTACTTCTCTGCCAGCTTTCTGGCATTTTCCGGTACCTCTGTCACAATTTTATCCAGGGCAGAAAGCTCTGCTATATGAATGATCAAAGGATTATCCGAAGGACGTCCCTTGGCTTCATAAATTTTTTCAGCTGCCTTCTCATCCAGCGCATTTCCTCCCAAACCATACACCGTTTCCGTAGGAAATGCAACCAGACCACCGGCTTTCAAAATTTCACCGGCTTCCAGTATCGCCTCTTTCTCTATGTTTTCCGGATCCATGTGGATCACCTTTGTTTCCATTTGCTCACCTTTTTTCCTCTTCATCTGCTAGTCTCAGTATACTAAAGACAGACCTTGCGGGCAAGAGGAAATTTCTCATCTATCAGATACACTCCGCATAGAACATTCTGCTGACAAAATCTTTTGTTGCAGGTTTGATACGGATTCCACAATTCATCAATACATCGCCCTGATATTCTTTTTCATTGATTCTGTAAATCTTTTCACTATCCAGCCCTTTTAATTTCAGGAAAAATCCATCCTGATTTGGTGCATTCAGCACTGTAACACACCAGATCAGTGCTTTCTCTTTCTCTTTGTCAACCACCATCCATGCATCTGCTTTCTGCTTCTGCTGTGATGATAACAGGCGATAATAGTCTCCCTCACGAATCAATTCCTGATACGTATGATAACACTGAATCTGTTCTTTTACCTGTTCTTTTTCTTCTTCTGAAAGTTTTGTCACATCCAGCTCATATCCAAAGGTCCCGGCCATCGCCACCTGTCCTCTGGTCTCAAATGGGGTTACACGGCCTACAATGTGATTCGGACATACACTGACATGGGCACCGATACAGGATAACGGATAAAGCATAGCCGTCCCCTCCTGGATTGCCAGACGTTCCACTGCATCTGTATCGTCTGAGCACCAGATCTGCGGACTGTAGTACAGCATACCCGGATCAAAACGTGCACCGCCTCCGGAGCAGTTTTCCAAAAGCAGTTCCGGGAACTCCGTAATCAACCGTTCCTGAAGGCGGTATACTCCCAGAACATACCGGTGGTAAAGCTCTCCCTGACGATCTGCCGGAAGAGCAGCACTGCCAATCGTGGTAAGCTGCCGGTTCATATCCCACTTAACATAAAAGATCTCAGCGTTTCGCAGAACCTCTGCAATCTGTTCATAAATATAATCTACGATTTCATCTCTGGAAAGATCCAGTACATACTGACAGCGGCTCTGAGTAATCTCTCTTCCCGGTATCTGAATCGCCCAATCCGGATGTGCACGAAACAGATCCGAATCCGGGGAAATCATTTCCGGTTCCACCCAGATACCAAATTTCATTCCCAGAGCATTGATCTCCTGTGACAATTTTCCGATTCCCGATGGTATCTTCTCTCTGTTAACTTTCCAGTCTCCCAGCGAGCAGTTATCTGAATTCCGTTTTCCAAACCAGCCGTCATCCAGAACAAAAAGCTCAATCCCCAGTTCTGATGCTTCCCAGGCAATTTCCAACAATTTTTTCTCATCAAAATCAAAATAAGTTGCCTCCCAGTTATTAATCAGAACCGGGCGCGCTTTATGAAGATAAGGGCTGCGAATCAGATGATTACGATACAGTTCATGGAAAGTTCGGGTCATTTTCCCAAATCCCTGACTGGAATAGGTCATCACTACTTCCGGTGCCGTAAATTCATTTCCCGGCTCAAGCTTCCAGGTAAATCCTTCCGGATGGATTCCCATGGTCATCCGCACATAACCGTATGCATTCTTTTCCACCTGTGCAAGGAAATTTCCTGAATATACAAAATGCATGGCATAAATCTCACCCGTTTCTTCCCCGGCATCTTTCGCCGCCAGTGCTATAAATGGATGCTCCTGATTACTGGATTCTCCTTTGAAAGAAGACACATTCTGACGACCGTACCCAACAGGAAGCCTCTGTATATGGCGTTCTCTTGCCCATGCTCCGCACAGACTTACCCATTCGAAAGACTGATCCGCCATATC
Organism: Oliverpabstia sp.; assembly: GCA_051888835.1. Lineage (GTDB taxonomy): Bacteria > Bacillota > Clostridia > Lachnospirales > Lachnospiraceae > Oliverpabstia. The sequence continues at coordinate 13,555 of JBJFCH010000170.1, forward strand.
CAGACAGGCACTCAGTACCTTTTCCAGATAAACAGGATTTTCCCCGATGTTTTCCACCCGCACACTCCGTGTGATCACATCTACATCTTCAAACACACTGTACATCAGACACAGCTGAAGTCCCAGTACCGGATCTTCACAGTGCAGATACAGCGTACTACAGACATCCTCCTTTGCAAACGTAGCCGGCATTCCCGGAAGTTTCGGTTTTCCCGCTTGGATCTCATATCCTTTGTAGATGCAGGCGCTGGCTCTGTATCCCCCTACGTTTCTGGCACAAAAAGCAGACTGCCGATAATCTCCCATCCCTGTCTCCGGATACTCCATAGGGAATGTATCAAGAAAGGTATTTTTCTCTCTGTTATTCTTTGACGGAACAAAAGGAAACTCATCCTCCCTCAAAAGATATCGGATATGAGAATCCTGAATCTTCTTCCCATAATACAGATGGCACAGATATGTTCCGTCTGTCACCGCAATCGCATAAGTGGTACTTGGTGTATTCAACATAAATACCTGTTCTTTTTCATCATATAAAATAGCCATTACTCATTCCTCCTTATACATTCAAATGAAAGGCACCGGTGACGCAATCCGCCTCGCACTGTTTCTCTCAATAAAGTTTCCGGCAATCATAAATACACCCGTGGAATAATCGGAATTTTCCAGTTTGTGTACCATGATATGAACAGCACGCCTTGCCATTTCCCTTATATCAATTTCGTAAGTTGTAATGCCGATACCGGTAGTTTCACCGGTAACATAATTGTCAAAGCCGACAACTGACACATCTTCCGGAACAGAATAGCCTCTTTTCTCCAGTTTTTTTATCAGAATGCCGGCTGAACGATCACAATTACAGAAAAATGCTGTGGGCATTTCATCCGGTATCCGGAACTTGGTTCCTATTTCCATATCGCCGGATTCCCGATCCCTGTCCTCCAGAATCCATTTTTCCTCATATTTTGCTCCATGCTCCATCATAGATTTCATATATCCCAGAAAACGGTCGTCAATACTGCTGGTCGCCAGTCTCGTGCCTACAAATCCAATCTTTGTATGTCCCAGCTCAAAGAGATAATTTGTCATCTGATAACCGCCCAACACATTATTCGATACCACGCAATCACAGTTTTCCCATCCGTTCGTGGTATCCAGATTCAGCATCGGCAGATGGACATTCTCCTGTATATATCTGACATATTCTTTATGAAACGCCCCCATAATGATCACACCATCTACTTTTTTCTCACTGACAACCTTCGGAAGCTCCGTCTTTCGTTCCGCCTCATAGCTGATCACTTCAAGCATAGGGAAACATTTTCTCGCAATTGCCCTTTTCAAGATCTCCTGATACAAAGACCAGTAAAAAGACTGCTTTTCCTGCAGATAACGCTCCGCAGCAATGACACCCACCGTATAATTTCGGTTTTCATTTTCTTCTGAAATACGTCTTTCATATCCCATCTCATCCGCCAGCCTGATGATTTTTTCCCTCAGTTCATCACTGACACCTTTTTGACCCGAAAGTGCTTTGGAAACTGTCACTGTACTCACATGTAACTTGGCACCGATATCTGACATTCTCACTGACTTACTCACGAAACTCACCCTTTCATTGCTGATTTTAACTTAATTTTAATATTAATTTAGCTAAATGTCAATTGAATTAGTTAAAAAAGTGAGTTATAACTATTGCAGTCACAACTCACTTCTCTTTCTCAATCAACTATCACAATAGCAGATTTGTACGTTTTCCTCAACCGTACTACTGTCACCAATAAAAATTCGAAACGTCCCGGGTTCACATCTTAAGCAGCCATCCGTTCCAAAAAACTGTAGCATTTTTTCATGAATCGTAAATTGAACTTGTCTGCATTCTCCCGGTTCCAATTCCACTTTTTGGATTCCTTTTAATTCTTTTACAGGACGCACTACACTTGCCGCCTCATCTTGAATATATAATTGAACCGTCTGTACTCCTTTTCGCTCTCCAATATTCTTTACTGTTACTTCTGCGATTACAGGTTCTTCTTTTGTTACTATACAACGATTTACCTTAATCGATCCTATAGAAAATTCTGTATAACTCATACCAAATCCAAACGGATACAATGGTTCATTTGGTATATCCAGATATTTGGAACGATACCGTTCCCGAAGTTTTGGACTGTTTGGACGTCCTGTAGAATAACTATTATAATATACAGGCACCTGACCAACGCAATATGGAAAACTCACAGGCAATTTTCCTGAAGGATTCGTTTTACCTGTAAGAACATTCATAATCGCATGCCCACCTTCTGTCCCCGGCAGCCATACTTCAAGAATTGCTTTTGCCATACCTGATATTTCTCTTAGGTCCAGAGGTCTTCCATTAAACAATACCACTACCAGATTTTTATTTACTTCAGCCACCCTCCGCAACAGTTTCATTTGTACATCCGGTATTTCCAGCATTCCCCTGCTGGTCGCCTCTCCGGTCTGCAAATAATGCTCACCCAGACACAATACTGCCACCTCCGCATTCTCAGCTGCGGATACTGCTTCTTCCTCCAGTCTCTTCTGTTCATCTTCCGACATTTTATCCGGTGTTTTTTCCCGAAATCCCACCAGTTCATAATCATTTCCAAACATGGGACAACCCTGGTAAAATTTCCACTGTTTTGCTTCCTCTATCTCTTTTCCGGCCTGCTCAATTGTTATGCAATTCCGTGAATCCCCTGTAATTGCCCAGCTGCTTATAATTTCCGGATTATTAACATACGGTCCGATAAATACTACTTTTTGCTTTCCACTGATTGGAAGAATGTTTTCATTTTTCAGAAGAACAAAGGATTTCTCAGCAGCTTCTCTTGCCAAATTACGATGTTCCCTGCTCAAAAGAATCTGTTTTTCTTTCAACACATCTGCATCTTTATATGGATTTTCAAACAGCCCCAGCTTATTTTTCAGCTGAAGGATTCGCATGACTGCCTCATTGATCCATTCTTCCTTTACTTTTCCGCTTTTTACCAAATTTTCCATGGAAGAATGGTATGCGGGAGAAACCATGTCGATATCTACGCCTGCTTCCAAAGCCTTTTGAGCCGCTTCTTGTGCATCTTCAGATGCGCCATGGGCAAGTGTCTCCCAAATCGCAGAGTAATCCGATATCAATACTCCGTTAAATCCCATTTCTTTTCTGAGAACATCCCTCATTAATTTTTTGTTAATACTGGCAGGAATTCCATTTAAAGTATTGAATGAAGTCATCACCATACCGGCTCCCGCCTGAATTCCTGCTTGATATGCAGGAAAATAAAATTCCCGGAGAGTATGATCATCTAATTCTACCGCATTATAATCCCGCCCTGCCACAGCTGCGCCATAGGCGGCAAAATGTTTCACACAGGCTGATACACTAAATTCTTCTGAGAGATCATTCCCCTGAAAACCTTTTACCATAGCTTCAGTAAGTAAACTGTTCAGATAGGGATCTTCACCCGTTGACTCCATCACACGACCCCATCGCGCATCTCTTACAAGATCAGACATCGGTGCAAATGTAACATGGATTCCTGATACAGCCGCTTCTTTCGCCGCCATGCGGGCACACTGATACACCATTTCAGGATCAAATGAAGCTCCCTGTGCCAATGGCATAGGAAAAATTGTTTTCATTCCGTGTATCACGTCAAGCATAAAAAGCCTGGGAATATGATGGGGCTGCTTCTCCAGATTTTCTTTCTGTAGTTCACTAATCCTCTCCGCACCATAAATCCCAAGAACCGAACCTGCCAGCTCCAGATCTCTTTTTGTATACCCTAGTCCTGCCAATGGACCTGTAACTGCCGTTTCGCTTTCCCGCGCATAAAAAACACCGTCCGGCTGGATCATTTGTCCGATTTTTTCTTCCAACGACATATCCGCCAGTAATTTATCGAGTTCTTTCTGTTCCATATCTGCTCCTCATTTACTCAAAATAAGTATTTTTTATTATTACTTTTTTTCTTCCCGGCATCTCCAGATATTTTTCTTTACCATCATACTGAATTTTTACCGTATGTTCTTCTTCTCCGTGGAAAAGTAAAGTACAGAATTCTAATTTTCCTTTTTTCCACTGAACTGATATTTCTCCGTTTCCGGACAGCTTCAGCCCTCGTATCAATCCGTCCGGCCATTCTTTCGGTAATGCAGGAAGTAACAGAATAACATTTTCTCTGCTTTGTACAAGCATTTCGGCAATTGCCGCTGTACCACCCATATTTCCGTCAATCTGAAAAACAGCACCGTCTCCCATCGGATGACCATCCATAAGATTGGGAAAGGTGGACCTACTCCACAATTGAAGTAAATATTTCCAGGCATTTTCACTGTTCCTGAGCTGTGCATAAAAATTCACAATCCAGGCACAGCTCCACCCAGTATGTCCTCCGCCATGTGAAAGCCTTCTCTCAAGGGTTTTTTCAGCTGCCCGGGTCAACTCAGGCGTATCATCTACGGTAATTTGATGTGCCGGATATAGAGCAAACAACTGTGATATATGTCTGTGTCCCGGTTCCGGTTCCTCATAGTCTTCCATCCATTCCATAATCTGTCCATAACGCCCAATGCAAATGGGAGGCAACTGTCCCAACAGTTTGTCTGCCTTATTCTGAATTTCGTTATGAATTCCCAGCGTTTCGCAGCTTTTCAAATATCCCTGTATAAGCTCCCGGATGATCTGGCTGTCCATAGATGCCCCTTTACATATCGTACCACAAGTACCATCCGGCAGATAATATTGATTTTCCGGAGAAACAGAAGGACACAGGATCATCCACTCTCCGTCTTTTATCATGAAATCTTCCAGAAACAGGACAGCATCCTCAAGAATCGGAAACATCTCTTGCAGAAATTTTGAATCTTTCGTGTAAAGATAATGATTCCAGATATGTGTACACATCCAGGCAGCGCCCAAAACCCAATAGGTTGACGGAATCCAGATATCCTGAGGAGCGCAGTCTCCCCAAAGATCTGTATTGTGATGCGCCACAAAGCCTCTGCATCCATACATCTTTTCTGCTACATCTTTTCCATGTTGATACATCCGCTTAATAAGTTCAAAAAACGGAAGATAACATTCTGATAAATTACATACGTCAGTTGGCCAGTAATTCATTTCCGTGTTAATATTGATTGTGTATTTGGATTCCCAGCACGGTGTCATTTCTTCATTCCAGATGCCCTGCAATGTTGCTGCCTGACTTCCCGGACGGCTTCCGGCTATGGTCAGATATCTTCCATACTGAAAATACAACTCTGCCATCTTTCGCCTTTTTTCTTCTGCTTTTTCTCCACAATAATCTTCATGACAGGATAAAAGGAGTTCCCGAATCGTTGTATCCTGTTCCTCCTGTTCCAGATGAAACTCTACCCGATCAAATAACGTTTTATAATCTGCAATGTGTTCTTCCCGAATCTTCTCATATCCTTTTTGTATCGCCTGTTCCATCCTTAAACAGGCGATATGCTCTGCCTCTTTCCCCTGATAAAAAGAAGTTTCTATTGCTATATATATTACCATTTCTTTGGCATTACGGACAAGAAGATGATCACCAAGAACAGTCACCTCGCCAGTATCTCCAAAGGTCTGCGCACAGGCTGCTGCGAAAAAATAGCTACCCTGTCCACCCATATTTCCATCCATGAAAATCGTGCATTCATTGACTTTACCGGAGTGATCATAATATTTGCCTCGTTCCAGCCGCAAATCACAGCTGAATCCATCGGGATGATCAGTTGTCACTTTTATTGCCAGAAGCTGTTCCGGAAATGATGCCAGATATTCACATTTCCTGCAATATCCATTCTCAAGATAGCAAACCTTTACCAAACCCTGATCCATATCCAGGTAACGGATATAATTTTCAATACGTCTTCCCTGATCCTTCCAGTCAATCCACAGATTACCAGCTGTCTGATAAGGATTTTGACTTTCCGGTGTCCCGCTGAAACTATACATAAGTAATTCCTGTGCCTGCTGTATATCGCCATCCAGAATCATCTTTCTTATCTTCGGAAGACTTCTTCTTGCGTCCGGATTCACTCTGTCCCGAAACCTTCCGTACCAGACACTGTCTTCATTCAACTGCACTCTCTCTTTCCCGGTATTACCGAAAATCATTGCTCCAACCCTTCCATTTCCAATCGGAAATGCTTCTTTCCATTTTTCTGCAGGATAATTATCTATCAGCCGATTCATATTCTATTCCTTTCTGAAGATACCTGTATCATTCTTTTACGGAACCTACCAGCATTCCGGATACAAAATATTTTTGTAAAAACGGATATACACAAATAATCGGTACGGTAGAAACAATCATAGCAGCAGCCTGAATAGATATCGTAGTAGTGGTTGCGTTAGTTGCATGCTGCGCACTCGTTGCTGTAACCTGTGTTGAATTGATCACCTGCATCATCAGGTAAGACAAGGTGGCAAGTTTTTTGTCTCTTACAAAAAATGCTGTATCATACCAGTTATTCCAGTGCGCTACGCCAACAAACAGAACACATGTGGCAATAAACGGTTTAGAAATAGGAAGAATTATTTTACGAAATACAGTAAGTTCACTGGCTCCATCGATTTTTGCAGACTCTCTTAGTGATGGCGGAATATCTTCAAAAAATGATAAACCTATCATCAGGAAAAACGTATTCAACGCTCCCGGTATCACGTATACAGCAAACGTATTGATCAGATGCATCTCTTTCAACAGCGTATAATAAGGAATGATACCACCACTAAAATACATACTGATGATAATCAACGTCATATATAGTTTTCGGCCAATCAGGTTTTTGAATGACAGACCATAAGCTACCAGGGTGGTAAAAAGAACACCAATCACAGAACCAACCACCGTTCGAAGTACGGTAATACCAAGACCTCTCAGCCATTTCAGATCCGTAAAAAATTCCTGATAATTATCCAGCGTAAATTTTCTCGGAAGCCAGTAAATACCTCCAAGAGAAGCATCAATTCCTTCGTTAAATGAAATTATGAAAATATAATAAAATGGATATACTGTTGCAAACAAAACAATCGCACAGAAAATATAAATCACCAGATCAATTACCTTATCTTCCGTACTTCTTTTCTTCCATCGTTTTAACATATCGCTCCCTCCTAGAATAAACTGCTTCCCGATATTTTCTTAGACACAAAATTGCTGCTGAATATAAGTATCAGAGAAATCAGTGACTGTATCATACCTACAGCAGTTGCATATGCATATCTTCCCTGAGATAAACCTACCTGAAATACATAGGTCTGAATAATATCCGATGCATCTTTGTTCATGGCATTTCCCAACAGATAGCTTTGTTCAAAGTTTGACCCGCTGAGTCCACCGCCAAAAAGATTTCCCAACGCAAGAATCAAAACCGTGACCACTGTCGGTTTAATACAAGGAAGCGTAATATGCCAGATTCGTTTCAGTCTTCCTGCACCATCGATTGCGGCTGCCTCGTTTAAATCCTGGTTAACCCCTACAATGGCAGCCAGAAATACAATCGTCCACCATCCCATTTCTTTCCAGACATCAAGAAAAACAGCCAGTCCCCAATACAGATCGGCACTGCTCAGGAAAGGAATTGCTTCCTTAATCAACCCGATTTTCATAAGTATCGTGTTAATAATTCCTGTAGAGGACAGGAACCGGAATGAGATTCCTGAAATAATAACCCATGAAATAAAATGAGGCAAATAACTGCAGGTCTGTACAATCTTTTTAAACTTCAGAGATCTCATTTCATTCAGCATAATCGCAAATATGATAGGAAGCGGAAAAGTAAAAATCATTTTCAACAAACTGATTCCTACTGTATTTTTCACCAGTGCCGGAAAATTTATATCGTTAAAAAACTCTTTAAAATATTTAAATCCAACCCAAGGACTTGTAAAAATTCCTTTTACACCATCTACAATATCATAATCTTTAAATCCCATGATCAACCCTATCATTGGAACAAAGTTAAATACAAAAAGATATAAAATACCTGCGAGTACAAATACCTGCAGCATCTTCTGTTTTTTCAGTTCCCGCGAGATATTGACTGTCTTTGCTTTTTGATTGTTTTTTCTCATACATTCTGACCTCTCTTTAAGTAATGTGGGCGGCAGCTTTTTAAGCTCTTCCGCCCACACCTGTATATGTACTATTTATTCAAAAGTTCTCTCGCATTTTCTATTGCTTTCGTATAATAATCATTATAATCGTCCAGTCCTGTCTTTTTCAGGGCACTCATATATTCCTCGTAATTATCTTCAAATTCCTGATCAGACTCTGCAAAAATAACTTTTGCTTCATAGCTCTTTCGCAGTTCTTCCATTTTTGTAAAGATAACACCCTCATCAGAAGAAGAGGACGGCTGTGCCATACCGACTTCCGGATAATTTCTCCAATTCTTTGCATAAGTAGTAAAATCTTTTACCACAGTTTCATCAAGGCCGGAATAATTCATATAAATCTCATCACAGGCTGATGACCCAAAATAAAACATGGTATTGTACTTTTCATTTAAAGTTCCATCATCACGTGCTTCCTTATACTCTTCTGAAAATTCCGGAACCCCTTCCTCATTCAGTGTATAATCCGTTCCTTCTCTTCCCCACATAGAAGCTCGTTTTCCTTCTGTTGAGTTCAGATAGGTCAGTAATCTGGCCGCAGCTTCCGGATTGGAACATGTCCTTGATACGAAACATCCGGCCCATCCGGCACTGGTTCCGATTCCTCCATTACCAAAATAAGGAAGAATTCCCCACTCTGCATCCGGATTGATTTTCTCTGATTCAGACTGCAGCTGTGTATAATTACTGTAAGACAGATACCAGCTGTAGAATACACAACCATTATTATATGCCGCCTGATGACCATCCGCTTCATTTTCATTGGCATATGCTTCAGCAGTTACGTAACCATTTCTTGCCATTTCATTTGCTTTTTCCAAAAATTCTTTATATCCCGGAGCAGATGCAACATAGTAATACTCTCCGCTTTCCGGATCATACTGACGGTTATAAATATTCATATCGCTTTCCAAGGCCTGGAATTTCCAGAAACCGCCTAAGCCAAACGGTGTCATATCCGGGAATTTTTCTTTACACTGAGCCAACACTCCCATCAAATCATCCACAGATTGAATTTCAGGATTACCTAACTGTTCCACAATATCTTTCCTATAGTACAGACATGGCTGACCTGCAGCTCCTACTTTCAGATTTTCCCATTCCTCATCTGTACTGAATGCATTCAGTAATGTATAATAATCACCATCATCTGAGTAGGTACTTGCAATACTTTTTGCCTCATCGCTGGCATCCGCAAAAGAAGCACCATAATCCTTTTCCAGTTCTGAATAAGAATAGCAGAGTTTGCCGGTTGATAATCTTCCCAATTCACCACTGTCATTTCCTGTGAAGACCAGATCCGGTATCTCACCGGAACCAATCATAACACCCAGCTGATTGCTGTCAGTAGCAATCGTTACATTCAGATCCACATTCGTTTTTTCTCTGATCAAATCCGGAATGATTCCCGTAAATGAGTCCACCGGGTACCACGACATATTTATAAACACATCCAAAGTATCCATGTCGCTATCATTTTCTGTTTTGCTTTCCTCATCCTTTTCTTTACTGTCCGATACATCCTGTGTCGTTTCTGAAGAATCATGGCATCCTGTAAGTACCGTTCCTCCCATGAGGCACATGCACAATACCATTGCTATTGCTTTCCTTTTCATTGCTTTTTCCTCCGTTTCATGTTTTTGATAATCCTATTTTACAAAACCGGATATGGAATTTAAACTGTCGTTTTTTTATATTTCATGCGTATTTTTAAGGTGCTTTCTTGATTGTTCCCACCCTCTGGCATATAATCATTATTAGACAATGATTCTTATAATAAAGGAGAAATCGAATGAATGCAAATAAAGTCTCCATCGTTCATCGCTTTATGAACTTGTCTCTGACCAAAAAAATTCTTATAATCTACAGCCTCACAGTATTACTTCCGACTACATTGTTAATGTCTGTCTTTTTTGGCATCAATTTAAAAAATATAGAAAAAACCTACTATAAAAATCAGGAAAACATCATTCTTTCCGCACAGGAAAATCTTAATATTCAAATGAACCAGATTGCTTCTGCTACCAATTACTTTCAGGAATCTACTACTCTGAAGCAGATGCTTTCGAGTGAGTTTCCCAAAACCGGAGATTTTCTATTTCACTATATTCAGGATATCATCCCTCTGCTCGATACCGTCCAGGTAAATTCTCAAATTCAGGGAGTACATATCTATGGTTTTGGAGACTATCCGTTAAATATGGAAAAAGGATTTTGTTCTATTTCCCATTCCGGTCTGACAGATGAACAGATTCAGACAATCAAAGATCACATCACACTGTGGTCTCTGGAAGAACAAGAGGAAACCTGTGTACTCAAATATTATGAAGTATTGTTGTCAAATACTTACCCTTACTATACAGGTCTTATTTCTTTTGATGTAAATTTATCTGCACTGGCAGAAGATCTTAGCTCTCAGGTAAATACACCGATTATTTTTCAGTTATCAGACGGGAAAAAACTACAATATTTTAATCGTACTTTTTCTCCTGTACCTGCCGATTTTCAGGAATCAGAACAGGCAAAAAGTAAAATTTATACATTGAATCTTCCGGAATCTGATTTTCAGATTATGCTTGAGATTCTTCCAATGTCCAAAACATCCATGCATATATCATTTTTATTTTTGTTGCTGGGTATTACACTTTTTATTTTTACTGCATTCTACTTTCTGATTACAAAATCTATTATCAAGCGACTGCAGGCATTTGCTTTGCATATCAAGCAATCCGATGCTGAAAATTTGGAACCCTGCCCCGGAACTTTCTATCAGGATGAAGTCGGCTATGCTATTACTTCTTACAATGACCTTCTGGAAAGAACCAATCAGTTGATTCATGAAAATCTAATGGTGCAGCTGCAGAAGAAGGAATCCGATTATTATGCACTCCAATCCCAGATACGTCCGCATTTTCTATACAATATTCTGGAAAACATTCGAATGAGTGCCGAAATGCATAATGATCCGGAAACAGGGGATATGTTACAAGTTCTGGGACGTCATATGCGATACACTCTGAATATGAGTCCGCGGCCGGTTCCTCTGGAAGAAGAACTGAAATTTTCCAAAAATTTTCTGCAAATCCACAAAATCCGTATGAAAGATAAAATGAATTTCGAAATACTAATTGCAGCAGAAATTGATGAAATATACTGCCTGCGATTCATTTTTCAACCTTTACTGGAAAATGCACTTTCACATGGTTTTTCTCTCGAAAAACCACTTTTTATAAAAATTCTGATCACGGAAGAATCCGATCAAAAAATTCTGATTGTTGTTGAAGACGACGGGAACGGAATTCCTGAAAATAAGCTTGCCGAATTACGTGAAAAACTGGAAAAAGGAGCGACAGAAAGCTCAAATCATGTAGGTCTTCTCAATGTCAATAGTCGTCTCATGTCCTTTTGTCATCAAAGTACCGGCTGCATCCATCTTGACAGTATAGAAGGCCAAGGAACACGTGTTTTCTTCACATTAGATAAGGGGGTAACTCAATATGAAAATCTTAATTGCTGATGATGAACGAAATATTTCCGAAGGAATTAAATCCATCCTTTTACATCAGGATAACATGAAATGTCAGATTGAAATTGCTGAAAATGGAAAACAGGCACTGGAACTTGCAAGAAAAATGCATCCCGATCTGGTGATTGCTGATATCCGTATGCGTCTATTAACCGGATTGGAACTGACCAAAATACTAAAAGAAGAAAACATTTGCAATAACGTTATTATTATCTCCGGATACAGCGTTTTTGAATATGCCCAGACAGCCATACGCTGCAATGTGATGGATTATCTTCTAAAACCAATCGACAAACAACAGCTTATCGATCTGGTAAACAAAGTATGGGAACAGCTTCCCGATAATTATTCCAAAACACATGTAACTCTGCCAGATATTCCTTTTTTTCATTTGGATTTTGAAAACAGTGACTTTCCTGGATCCATGAAAAAAATTGTTAAATACATAGAAAAAAATTATATGCGTGACATCACGCTTCAAACTCTAAGTGATGAACTGATGCTTCATCCCAGCTATATATCATCCGTAATCAACAAACACGCACACGTAAGCCTGAATACCCTTCTTGACTCTGTCCGCCTCAAAAAGGCCTGCGAATTTCTCATATCAGATCCACAACTGACGATTTCCGAAATCAGTTATCTGGTGGGATATAACAGTGAACGAAGACTCTATTCTGCTTTTCAAAAAAGGCTGAACAGCACACCCGGAGAATTTCGAAATAAATACTGTATTGAAGATTTCGCTTCGGATGATTCAAAATAAAAATGCAAAAAGAAAGAGGAGAATTCGAACATTTCCAGCCAATCATTCTCCTCTTTTTCAATCATTATACACTCTTTTCCCTGCCAGACAGATATTCCATCGTCCCATTACAAATGATTTCAGCAAGCTTTTCCTGATATTCTTCCGACGACAAAAGCTGTGCTTCCTCACTGTTGCTCAAGAATCCACACTCCACGATCGTCAGCACCGCATCTGTCTTTTTCAGCAGATAATAACTTCTGTTTCCTTTTGCCTGTCGGTGATTCTCCGTATCCAGTTCTTCCACCAGATGCTTCTGAAGGATTTCCGCCAGTTTCTTTCCTTCCAGAGAATCCTCATAATAAAAGACCTGTGCTCCCCTGACACTTTCATCCGGATAGCTGTTCTGATGAATACTCAGCACACAATCCGGCTTTGCCTCATGAATGATCTCACACCTTTTTTTCAGGTCCTGTACCTTTTTATTGGTGGAGGAACCGTCTGAGAGATCAACGTCTTCCTCTCTTGTCATAATCACATTCACCTTTTCTTTTTCCAACTTTTCTTTCAGCAGAAGCGCTATCTGCAGATTGATCTCTTTTTCCTTTTCCTTATGTATTCCCACTTTTCCGGGATCGCTGCCGCCGTGGCCCGGATCTACAACCACAGTGTATCTTTCCTGTGTCTGACTCGCCATCAGTCCGGCGCCTTCTCGCGCCAGCCAGAACACTCCCACCAGCAGCATCGCAGCCATACTTAATTCTAATATCTTTTTTTTCACAAAAAACTCCCGGGGAACATACTCTATAAAGTATATGCCCCGGAAGATTTTTCTTTCCAATTCTTTATCATGGAGGCTATGACGGCTGTGTCATCCCAGCTTCCAGATCATATGATAAGACAGTTTTTCTTCTTCCAGACGATATTTCTCTGCCGGCGCGTATCCGCAGCTTCCCGAACCGATGCCACTCATTTTATAGTCCACGCAGAAAATCGTATAGGGTGATTCTTCCAGTTCAAAATTATGTTTTGTACTGCGAAGCTGTTCCTGGGTATAATGGGATACCTGAAAAGATATGGGTTTTTCCGCAGATACCTGCAGATATCTTCCACTCTCAGTTTCCACTTTTACCTCATAGGTATGACAATGGCTTCCATTTTCCTGCGGTTTTATATGATCCTCATGCATCGCAGAGACACGATCCCAAAATCTTCCAAACCAGGATGCATATTGTTTATCCGGATAAGCATCCGAAGGGCCCTTTCCAAGATACTCCACTTTTTCAAATGCCCGATCCAGAATCATCTGTACTCCCATTCTCGGCAGCCATGGCATCCGGGTATTTCGCAGACCTTCCGCACTGACCTCTATACAACCGTCCGGGTAGATTTTCCATTCACTGGTCAATTCCAGACATTTTTCTCTGTGAAGCGGATAAAACACCTGATGAACCGTGATACAGCAGCATCCATTTTCCTGTCTGGCATCTACGGTATGTACTTTATTTCTGATATGATGATATCCTGCATTCTCCCACGCTGTTTTCATGCACATATCATTATCTGTCTCAGCTCTTGTAAAATTATACTCCATAGGCTTTTGCAGATATTCGTTTCCGTCACAATTCAAAGAGGCAAAAAGGCCGGTAAATCGGTCGAACCGATACACAAAATTCTCACCGCAAATATCCAGATACCGGTCATCACCCTCCAGATGCAGTACCTTTCCTTCCGGTGCAGGCCGATACATCTGATAATTTTCCCGCAGGAACATCTGGTCAAATCCCATCTCCTCGCCTTTTTCTCTCATATGCATCTTTCCATTGGCAATATATCTGAGACGGAGACATACCAGGGATGCTTCCAACGGCAAATGATAAGGTATCTGATATTCTTTTGTCTCTCCCGGCAGCTGGTTAATCACCGGAAGTTCCCCTTCCTCCACAACAATTCCCTCACAGGAAATTTCATACTTTATGGTAACGGCATCTTCCAGTGCCGTAAAATCCAGACAGTTTCGCAGAGAAATAATCCCTTTCTCTGCATCCAGCAATGCTGCGCGAACCGGCCGGATCACATTTTTATATTCTTTCAGTCCGCTGGAGACAGTCCGATCCGGAAATACCAGTCCGTCCACACAGAAATTTCCGTCATGTTCGGCTTCACCAAAATCTCCTCCATACAAATATTTCTTCTTTCCATTTTCTGCAATTCCGTCATAAACCGCATGATCACACCATTCCCAGATACAGCCGCCGAGGATCCGGGGTTCTGACAGAAACAACTGCATATAATCCTCAATATCACCAGGACCATTTCCCATGGCATGACTGTATTCGCAAAGAAAATAAGGGCGGCGGTCATTTGTTGCCAGATATTTCCGGATCCCATCCGGATGATGGTACATCCGGGAATAAACATCCAGCATGGAAACATCCTGACTGAATTTTTCATTCTGCAAGATACTCTCATAATGCACAAGACGCGTAGGATCATAAGATTTTATCCATCTTCCTGCCTTTTCTATCGCCGTGCTCATACCCGATTCATTGCCCAATGACCACATTACAATACATGGGCGATTTTTATCACGGATCACATTCAATCGTGTTCTGTCCAAAATCGCTTCTTCAAACATGGGATTTTCCACAGTATAAGACATCCGTTTCAGGTAATCTTCTTCTCCATAATCTATAAAAATACTTCCATGGGCTTCCAGATCACTCTCGCTGATCACCATGAAACCATATTCATCACACAGCTGTGGAAACCATGGTGCATTCGGATAATGGCTGGTTCTAATCGTATTAATGTTATGCTCTTTCATTAATTTCAGATCTTTTTCTGCCTGTTCTCTGCTTATGGTATAACCGGTTTCCGGGTCACTGTCGTGACGGTTTACGCCCCTCATCTTAATCGGTGCACCGTTCAGATAGACAACCGCATCTTTTATCTCAATTTTTCGAAATCCGATTTTTTCCCATATACATTCCTGACCGCAGATAATTTCAGCTGAATATAAATATGGAGCCTCCGGATTCCAGAGCTTAGGATGATTTACAGTCAGTTCGCATTTTCCACTGTCAGACTCTCCCTGCGCACACAATGCGCCATTGGCATCAAATATACGAATACACGCTTTCTGCATGCTTCCTGTGCACTCCCAGGACAATGTAATCGTTCCACAAAGTCCGTCTTCATCAGGCTGTGCCATGATCCGATAATCCCGGAAATGGTTCGTGGGGCGGGTCAGAAGATAGACATCTCTGAAAATTCCCGACATTCTCAGCTTGTCCTGGTCTTCCAGATAGGTTCCGTCACACCATTTCAATACCAGAACTGCCAGGATATTTTCCCCATCTACGATGTATTTTGTAATATCAAACTCACTGGTCGCATGGGATACCTGACTGTATCCCACAAACATACCGTTCAACCATACGTAAAAACAGGAATCTACCCCCTCAAAATTCAGATAAGTAGTTTCATTCGGCCTTTTATCTACATGAAAAACCTTTTTGTATGCTCCGCAGGGGTTTTCTGTGGGAACGTAAGGCGGCTCATAAGGTATGGGATATTTTTGATTGATATACTGATGACTGTCAACTCCATAATACTGCCAGCAGGCAGGAACCTGTACCTTTTTTAACCCCTCAGTTCTTTCCGGCATATAAAAATACTCCGGAACATCATGCAGAGACATATAAAATGCAAAGTCCCATTCTCCGTTCAGCAGTGTCTGACAACTCTTTCCTTCCAGATTCTTTGGAATATAATAAGCTCTCGGCTTCTCTGTACCCAGATGTAACACTTCCGGATTTTCATAATAATTTACTAATCTCATGTATTCTCCCCTCGCTGTAACTTATCATATTATTTTTCCGGATAAACTCCGTACTCTCTCCATAATTTCCACATTCTTTCATAACGCTCCAGCGGAAGTCCTGTATAAACACAGTTTGAGGTTGAAAAAATATAACCCTTTCCATCCTGCATACCTTCCTTAAGCGCTCGCATTACATCTGCGTCGCATTCCTCATCTGTACCTGTCTGCAAAAGACCGCAATTCACATTTCCGATCAACGCAATCTTATCCCCTACAATTTCACGCACTTCTCTCAAATTCACATGTCCCTGAGGATCAATAGAATGAATCGCGTCCGGTTTACAGTCTGCCATCTGTTTCAAGATCGGCATGATATTACCATCCGTATGCTTGATCGTATAATACCCCAGTTTTCGATATTCAAAGATGATCTCCTTCAGATATGGTACAATCAGCTCTTCAAACTGTTCCGGTGTAAAAAACGGATTCACATTAAAGCAATAGTCCGAGCAAAGAGTGAAACCATCAAGAAGATGCCCATGACTGTTCAGTTTTTCTGCAAAATCGAGACATTCTTCCACTCTGCGCTCTGATTCTTCATTTAATTTTTCCGGTTCTTCCAACATCTGAACCGCGAAATCCATCATGGTATTTCCCTCCGGAATCGCCCATGTGGGATCTCCATGCATCATCAGATAATATTCATCTCCGCTCTTTTCCCTGATGGTCTCCAACAGCCACTGGGTATTCTCAAAACCTTTCAGCGTATGCTGTACAAAAATAGCACTATGATCATATTTCTTTGCTATATCAATAAAAATATCAGCCATATCATTGATATGAAGTTTTTTTTCTGTGTAACTCATCTGGTTCCACTGATCATACATTCTGTGGCGGGGATGAACCTTCCCGAAAGCTTCCATCGTTAAATAAAATACCAGTTCAAAGTGAGGCACTCTTCCCCCGATTTTTTCACATTTTAATGTCCTGATAAACTGTTCTCTGTGTGTCATCACAAATCTCCTCTGTATTCCCTGACAATTTCTATCATATTCAAATATCCTTCTGCCGGAACGTAAGCCGGAATCGAATTCCCGGTACCGATGGCTATTCCTCCGTGACCTTCTGCTTTGTGTATAATATCCAAAGCATACTCTTTAAGTTCCGCACGATCCATCCTGCAGACCGCATCCACATCCAATCCTCCAAAATTGCCGATACGATCTCCATATCCTTCCACCCACTGTGAAAATGGCGCGATCTGATCCTCATTGGAATGTTTTGCATCAATTCCTGCCTGAATCAGATCTTCCACACATTCAAAAATCCCATTTCCAACACCGCCGATTGCTTTCATCCCTTCCGGCATCTGTTTTCTGAGCGCAGAAAAATATCTCCCATAATTTTGAAAATACATTTCCGGAATTTCATCCCACGGATAACGTTCAAAATCTTCCCTTGACTGAATCGCCGGTGTAATACGGCAGTTGCCCAGTGCCCCGCCTCCCGGAAGAATCTGTCCGATGCATCCTTCAAACGTAACCACATCATATCCATAATCCCGGAAAAAACCACAGTAATAAGAGAAAAATTCTTCCAGATCTCTGTCATCTCCTTCATACAGACCTGCGAATTCCTTACCGATCAGTTTTTCCATTACACTCGCATCCACGTTATGTTCATACAGAGGAAGTCTCTCTGCTTTTTTGTTAAACGCTGCATTCACTATATTTCTATAGTCCGGTTCAAATTTCCTCATCCATTTTCACTCCATATGCTCATAATCAAATCCGCAATGTTTTAAAAATTCTCTTGCAATAATCGTCGCTCCCACCAGACTGGGATGAATTCTGTCCCAGGCGATATAAGTAGAATGCCGAAACCGGAAATACTGATTAAATGTCTCCTGCAAATCAATAAAAATACATCCATATTTCTCAGCGATTTTCTTACAGACAGCACCGTATTCATCCATTCGCTTTCTCATTCCATCCTCCGGATTCGGCTCCATATAATAAGGTGTCATAAGAAAAATGCCCTTCACAGTATCTTTCACAGCCAGGATCATTTTCTCCAGATTTGCCTCATATTCTTCCGGCATCACATGGCTATCCGGCATCGCCGGACTGTCAAACTGACGCCATACATCATTGATTCCGATACAGATAGAAACCCAATCAGGATTGAGATCTATCACATCCCTCTGATATCTTTCCAGAAGATCGCGGCTGGTATTGCCGGAAATACCGGAATTTGTGACACGGACCAAAATCTCCGGATACCAGGTGTTCAGCATGTTATCAATAATACGCACATAACTTCTGCCCAGATTTTCATCAAAACTTTCCCCTACCGGCTGTTCGCTTCCCATATCAGTCACAGAATCTCCCGCAAAAACAATCCGATCCATGTTTTTAAATATCAGTTCTTTCTCTTTTGTATACTCCATATGAAATCTCCTCCAAGACTTTTATTGTAACAAACTAAAGCTTTTCAATTCCCGAATCAGAAAAACAGCCGAAATAATCGCTGCCAGAAAATCGGCAATCGGACCTGCAAACATGATTCCGTCAATTCCCACAAAAATCGGAAGTATCACAATCAACGGCAACAAAAAGATAATCTGTCTCGTCAACGCCAGAAAGGTTCCCTTTGCCGGTTTTCCGATGGAAGTAAAGAACGTAGATGACATCGGCTGAATATTATTTAAAAATGTAAAAAACAAATAAATCCGAAAATACCGTTCCGCAAAGGAAAAATACATCTCCGATCCGTTTCCGAACAGACTGATAATCTGTCGAGGAAAAATCTGAAACATGGCAAACGCTACCGTACAAATAATAAGTCCTGCCGTTATGCCCAGGCGGATTACTTTCTTCACACGGTCATATTGCCCTGCGCCATAGTTAAAGCTTGCAATCGGCTGCATTCCCTGCGCGATACCAATACAAAGCGCAAAGAAAATAAAGCTTACTTTATTGATAATTCCGGAACAGGCCAATGGAATAGATTCCCCATAAATAGACAAAGATCCATAATACCGAAGAGAATTGTTCATCACAATCTGCACGACCATCATTGCCAGCTGATTAAAGCACTGAGCCATTCCCAGATTCATTGCATATCCCGCATATTTCAAACGGGGACGCAGATGTTCCGCTGTCAGATTGCCTGCTTTATAATGGCGCAAATAACGCAGAACCATAAAACAGGATACGATCTGTCCGATAATTGTAGCAAGAGCTGCCCCCGTCATTCCCATATGAAATCCAAAGATAAACAGCGGATCCAGAATGGTATTGATAATTGCTCCCACAAGATTACACATCATGGAATATCTGGGACTGCCGTCAGCTCTGATCAGATGTGCTCCTCCCGCAGTCAGAATCAGGAATGGAAATCCGATCGAAGTGATCCGCACATACTCCATGGCATATCCCAGCACATCATTCGGAGATCCAAAAAACACCAGCATCGGTTCCAGAAAAAGCTGCGTGATCAGGCAAAGGAAAAGCCCACAGCCAAACAATAAAACAGCCGCATTTCCGATATAATAGAGAGCCTTTTCCTTCTCCCCGCGTCCCATAGACAAATTAAAGGCAGATGCCGCACCCACACCAAGCAGAAGCGCCAACGCGGTACAACTGGTACTCAGCGGAAATGCCACATTGGTTGCCGCATTGCCCAGCTCTCCTATACTGTTTCCAATAAAAATCTGGTCAACGATATTATACAGTGCCCCTACCAGCATCGCTACGATACTGGGAATCGCAAACTTTCGAAGCAAGGGTCCCACCGGTGCTGTTCCCAGCGGATTTGCCTGCCTCTCCGGTGTCTTTCCTCCAGACACCTGCACTGTATTTCTTCCGTTCAACTCTTGTCCTGACCTGTCCATCTTCCGTTCCTTTCTCACATTTTCTTTCATAAAATCACATATTCATCTCTTCTGCGATTATACAGCTTTGCAACATCACGTGTCAAGGAAGCAGCCGGAAACGAATGTTACTTTTATTCAAAAATAAAGTAATAATTTGCAATTTGACAATCCCAGTTTCATCTGCTAATATAAAAGGACTAACCGCCTACCGTTTTCCGAATAGTGTCTGTTTTCATTTTATCAATTTTAGTCATTAAATGCAATTTATTTTTTTGCATTTCATTTTTGAATTTCTGTGTCCTGTGTAACAAAACAACTTCCGAAAAGTATACTGATTTCAGTACCCTTCCCGGAAGTTGCTCTTTTCATCCTATGTTTTGTCCCGTATAGCCGATCAGTTCAATTACGCCTCTTTCTACTTTTCACAGATCAGCCGGATATCTCCCAACGAGCTTCCAACTTTCAATATATATCTTTCATCCCAGTCTTCTACCTTGATTTTTACACATTTGGTCTCGCCTGGCAAAAGTTCAGTTTTCTCAAAACCTTTTAATTCCCGAATCGGACATTTTGTTCCCTTTTCTTTCAGTTCACGATATACCTGTACAGTCTCAGCACCTTTACAGTTTCCTGTATTTGTCACCTCGCACTGTACATAAGTTTCTCCATTTTCACTGATTAACTCTGCATTCGCATAGGAAAATGTAGTATAAGACAGTCCATGACCAAAACAAAATTGAGGTTCTATCTGAAATGTATCATTGTAACGATATCCTACAAATACTCCCTCCTTATAATGCACACTTTTTTCTCCCGGAAATTCTCCTATACAATGTGCGGAACAATCGGTGTGTTTTTTATAGAAAGTTTCCGGCAGTTTTCCGGAAGGATTTGTGATACCGAACAGCACTTCCGCCAGAGCACGACCGCCTTCCATTCCGGCATACCAGCCCCATACGACAGTATCAGCCTGATCAATCCATTCTCCCATCTCTACCGGACTGCCGCCGGTCAGTACGATGATTGTATCCGGCTTGACATCTAATAATTCCCGAATCAAGAGATCCTGTTCATAGGGCAGTTTCATATCCGGACGGTCATTTCCCTCACAATCCTGTGTATGATTCAATCCGCCCACATAGATTACCGTGTCATACTGTTGTGCCAGAGAAACTGCCTCTTTTCGAAGTTTTTCTCTTTCTTCTGCCAGCTCCTGGCTTTCTCCTGTAACATCTGCAGTACCTGTACTTCCACCGCCATTTTCCAGGCTGGCTTCCTGCCAGTTCACATCGCTTTCCTGGGTTTCTTCACCACGGCAGTATCCTCTGACAAAGTCCACCTGAGCATTTCCTCCCAGCAGCATCTTAATTCCCATAAGCGGGGAAATTTCATACAAAGCTTTGATTTCTGCACTTCCGCCGCCATTGGAATGAATCGTTTCCGCATTATCTCCGATTACAAGGATATTTTTCGTGTCACTGACAGAAAGAGGAAGTCGATTCTTATCATTTTTCAAAAGAACAACGGATTCTCTGGCAACCTCCAGCGTCTTTCTCCGATGCTCTTCCGTGTTGTATGCTCCTGCCTTTCTTGTGCTATCCATCATATGAAGCCGCATCATCAAAAGCAGAATACGAACCACTTTTTCATTGATCACACTCTCAGAAATTTCCCCTTTTTCCACTTTTTCTTTCAAAGGATCCGCCATAAAGTAGGAGTCGAAATTATCGGTAACAGACATCTCGATATCAAGCTGGGAATTTGCTGCAAGATCTGTATCATGAACAGCTCCCCAGTCAGAAATCACAACTCCGTCATAGTTCCATTCTTCTCTCAGAATTTTCTTCAGAAGATAATCGCTCTGACAACAATGTTCACCCCGAACCAGATTGTAAGCTCCCATTACCGTATAGGATTCCCCTTTTGTAAGCGCATCATAAAAAGCGGGAAGATAAATCGTCCTGAGTGCTTCCTCATCAATTTCCACGTCAACCCAAAGACGTTCGGTCTCCTGATTATTCACGGCAAAGTGCTTTACACAGGCTGCCACATCCCAGAGCTGCACGCCCTGGATAAACGGCACCGCCATTTCCTTTGTCAGATATGGATCTTCACTGAAATATTCAAAATTCCGACCACACAGGGGGCTTCTCTTAATATTAATTCCCGGAGCCAGGATTACATCCTTACCTCGTCCTCTGGCTTCTTCTCCCAGAACACTTCCCGACGCATATGCCAGTTCCCGATTCCATGTGGCAGCAAGGGCACTGTTGCACGGGAGATAAGTTACATAATCATCTGAATACCCCATACTTTTCCAACTGTTCGGATAAAACTCCTGGCGAACCCCCATAGGTCCGTCAGACATCTTCAGGGACGGGATTCCCAAACGTTCCACACCTTCTGTTTCAAACAGATGGGCTCCGTGTATCATTCCGATTTTTTCATCTAAGGTAAGCTGAGACATCAATTCCTCTGCTTTTTCCATCATTTCTTTCTGATTCATAACTTCCTCCCGATATTTTGCACTGGTTATTTATGACAGATTATTTCCGTCTCAACCGTTTCGACATTCACTACCGTATCTGTTCCCTGCACTTCCATACTTCCATTTTCCACAGACGTCAGTATACAGTTAACGAAACGGATTTTACATCCTGCCTCACCTTTTACCCGGGCACGGATATAGTCACCTCCACAGGCAAATTCTGCACGCAAAACTTCCTGATTGTTTTGATATACTGTTGTCTCTGCTCGATCCGTCAATTCATATATTTTCAATTCCAGTTTTTCACTATAAGCATCTGCGGCATTTTCAGGATTTTCCTGAACAGGAATCACACTGTTTTCCCGTACCCATAGAGGAATGGAAAGATATCCGTGGTGCTCTTTTCGCCAGCATCCTCCGACAGCTTTTTCACCTGTCAGATAATTCGTCCATGTTCCCGCCGGAAGATAATACAACGCCGTTCCCTCATCATTGAAAATCGGGGATACCAACAGATTATTTCCCATCATATATTGTTTGTCCAAATACCGGCAGTTCATGTCCTCTTCAAACTCGAGAACCATGCTGCGCATCATAGGAATACCTGTTCTGGAGGTCTCTACCGCACTGCTGTACAGATAAGGAAGTATCTCCAGTTTCAGTTTGGTAAAGAAGCGAACCACATCAACTGCCTCTTCGTCATACAGCCACGGTACTCTGTAAGAAGTACTGCCATGGAGACGGCTGTGCGTGGACAGAAGTCCGAATGCAGCCCAACGCTTGTAAACATCCGGCGTGGATTTGCTTTCAAATCCGCCGATATCATGACTCCAATATCCAAAACCGCTGCTTGTCAGAGACAATCCGCCTCGTAAACTTTCTTCCATAGATTCATAGTCAGACCAACAGTCACCGCCCCAGTGAACCGGGTATTTTTGTCCGCCTGCGGTGGCAGAACGGGCAAACAGAACTGCTTCTTCTTTTCCACGTTTTTTCTCCAGTACTTCGTAAACCAGTTTGTTGTACAGATAGGTATAATAATTGTGCATCTTCTCCGGATCCGCACCGTTATAGTATACTGCATCCGTCGGAATTCTTTCACCAAAATCTGTCTTAAAGCAATCCACACCCATATCCAGAAGCATTTCCAGCTTTTCCTGATACCATTTGCAGGCTTCCGGATTGGTAAAGTCCACAATGGCCAGTCCCGGCTGCCACATATCCCACTGCCATACATCTCCATTGGGACGTTTCAGGAAATACCCTTTCTCAGCGCCTTCGTCAAACAATGCCGATTCCTGTCCAATATAGGAATTGATCCAGACACAAATCTTAATTCCTTTTTCTTTGATTCTTCTGAGCATTCCTTCCGGATCCGGAAATACTCTTTCATCCCAGATAAAATCAGTCCAATGGAATTCCCTCATCCAACAGCAGTCAAAATGGAACACACTGAGCGGAATCCCCCTCTCCTGCATACCGTCAATAAAGCTCATTACCGTTTTCTCATCATAATTTGTTGTAAATGATGTGGAGAGCCACAGTCCGAATGTCCACTGTGCCGGAAGAGACGGTTTCCCGGTCAGATCCGTATATCTCATCAGTACTTCTTTCATTGTTGGACCATTAAAGAAGAAATAGTCCAGACTTTCACCCGGAACACTGAATGCCACTTTCGATACCTGTTCTGTGGCCACTTCAAACTCCACTTTTCCCGGGTCATTTACAAAGATACCATATCCTTTATTGGATATGTAAAACGGAATATTTTTATATGACTGCTCCGTACTGGTTCCACCGTCTTCGTTCCAGATCACAACTGACTGTCCATTTTTTACAAAAGGAGTGAATCTCTCACCCATTCCATAGATCAGTTCTCCCACGGATAAACCAAGCTGCTGACACATATAAGCCGGCTGTCCCTTTTCATATGCTGATCCTGTCCAGCTGGTCCGGATGTAACCGATATCTTTACTTTCGCTTTTGGTCAGAAGTGCCCCATCACGCTCATATCGCATAGCTCCATTTTCTTTATTAATCACAAGACTGAGATGTCCATTCCTTACTGTCAGCTGATTCTCGTCTTCTAGCACTTCCAACTTCTGTGCCTGTGACAGATCCAGCTCAAACTCAGGATCATTTTGTCGCACCCCTTTATAGTGGTATATTTGTACCCGGAGGACTTCCGGCATAGGTGCTGTAATACGGATTGTCAGATTCGTACAGGAAAGGGTATCTCCCTTTTTTTGAATCTTACTGGTAGGAACACACAAAACAAGTTCTTTTTCATATTTTCTGATTTCATATACCTCCTGTGGCGAAAAACAGGTGTATCCTTCTTTTAAGAGCCAGCAACCATTATGAAATTTCATTAATTTATCCTCCTGCTTCACTTTATTCGGAACTATTTTATCAGAAGACCTTTATAAAAAACACCATATTTTTCAGTTATAAACCACATAGAAAATCAGTTCTTTCATCTCCATTTTTTCATGTATTTCTGTTCTGTTTTTTCAGGTAGATACCGTCCCTCTTTCTTTTTACAATGATAATAAATGTGCCCCTTTTGGCTGCATCACAAAATAAAACCGCAGACACCTGCGGAGAACGGAGGTTTTTATGAAATTCGGATATTTCAATGATACCGAAAAAGAATACGTTATCACCACACCCCAAACGCCACAACCATGGATCAATTATCTGGGAAATGAAAATTTCTTTTCTCTGATATCCAACACCTGCGGCGGCTACTCTTTTTATAAGGATGCAAAGCTGCTTCGCCTGACCCGCTATCGCTACAACAATATTCCGGCTGACACCAACGGACGGTACTATTTTATCAAACAAGGAGATGTAGTATGGACTCCCGGATGGCAGCCGGTAAAGACTGAGCTGGATTCCTATGAATGTCATCATGGACTGGGATATTCCAAATATATTTCTTCCAAAGGCAATATCCGTGCACAGCTTACTGCCTTTGTACCGCTTCATGAAAGCTGCGAAGTCAATCAGGTCATACTTACCAACACCGGTTCACAGGAGGAATCTCTTTCCCTGACTTCCTATGTGGAATTCTGCTTTTGGAATGCAGTAGATGACGCAACCAACTTCCAGAGAAATCTCAGTCTCGGTGAAGTAGAAGTAACTGGATCCGAAATATACCATAAAACAGAGTACAGAGAAAGGAGAAACCATTACGCATACTACACTGTAAATGCACCTGTCCAGGGCTTTGATACCAGCCGTGAAAGTTTTCTCGGCGTTTATGGAAGTATCGAACATCCAAAGGCTGTACTCAATAACAAAGCGGAAAACTCTGTTGCCAGCGGCGGCGGTGTGATCGAATCTCACCGTCTGGAAATGACTCTTTTACCAGGTGAAAGCAAAAGCTTTATTTTCCTCCTTGGCTATGCAGAAAATCCAGTAGATGAAAAATGGGAAAAAACAGACGTTATCAACAAAAAACCGGCCAGGGAAACCATCCGCCGTTTTTCCACAGACGAACAGGTTGATGCCGCCCTTGTTGCACTGAAAGATTACTGGAATCATCTGCTTTCCATTTATACAGTTGAAAGCACCGAAGAGAAACTGAACCGTATGGTAAATATCTGGAATCAATATCAGTGTATGGTAACCTTCAACATGTCTCGATCCGCTTCCTATTACGAATCCGGTACAGGGCGCGGCATGGGATTCCGGGATTCCTGCCAGGATCTTCTCGGTTTCGTCCATCTGATCCCTGATCGTGCTCGTGGGCGAATTCTTGACATCGCAGCAACTCAGTTTGAAGACGGAAGTGCTTATCACCAATACCAGCCTCTGACCAAGAAAGGAAATTCTGATATCGGAAGCGGCTTCAATGATGACCCGCTCTGGCTGATTGCCGGAACGGCAGCATATCTGAAAGAAACCGGTGATATTTCAATTCTTGGAGAAATGGTTCCATTTGACAATGACGAGAGCAACGCCAGAACACTGGCTGAACACTTGAAGCGATCCTTTGATTACACTGTCAATCATCTGGGTCCTCACGGACTCCCTCTGATCGGTCGGGCAGACTGGAACGATTGTCTGAACCTGAATTGCTTTTCCACAGAACCAGGAGAATCTTTCCAGACTTTCGGTCCCTCAGAAGGTCCGGTCGCAGAGTCCGTATTTATTGCAGGAATGTTTGTAAAATATGGGAGAGAATACGCTAAAATTCAGCAAATGCTTCACAACGAGGAAGAAGCAAAACGTGCGGAATATGCAGTGAATGAAATGTATCAGACTATCCTGACCGCCGGCTGGGATGGAGAATGGTTCCTGCGAGCCTACGATGCATTTGGCGAAAAAGTAGGTTCCCGTGAATGCGAAGAAGGAAAAATCTTTATTGAACCTCAGGGATTCTGCGTTCTTGCCGATGTAGGAATCAAAGAAGGATATGCAAAAAAAGCCATGGATTCTGTGAAAGAACATCTGGATACCAAATACGGAATTGTTCTTCAGCAGCCGCCATACAGTCACTATTATGTAAATCTTGGAGAAATTTCTTCTTACCCGCCGGGATATAAGGAAAATGCCGGTATTTTCTGCCACAACAACCCCTGGGTATCCATCGGAGAAACCAGAATCGGCAGAGGAAATCGGGCATTCGAAATCTACCGCCGTACCTGTCCTGCTTATATTGAAGATATCAGTGACATTCACTGCACGGAACCTTATGTATACTCCCAGATGATAGCAGGAAAGGATGCTCCAAAATTCGGTCAGGCAAAAAACAGCTGGCTGACCGGTACTGCAGCGTGGACCTTCGTAAACGTTTCCCAGTATATTCTGGGCGTACAGCCTGATTTTGACGGTCTTGTAATTGATCCCTGTCTTCCGGACTTCATCAAAGAACTGAATATTACCCGTATTTTCCGTGGTTCCACTTACCACATTCATATTCAAAATCCAAACGGAGCAGAAAAAGGTGTAAAATCTATGACAGTAAATGGCACCGCCTTAGAAGGCCGCTGCATACCTGCCCCGTCGACTCCGGCGGAATTTAATGTAGAAATTACAATGTAAGAAAAAAGGAATCCGAAGTACAATACTCCGGATTCCTTTTTTAATTTATTTATTCTTCAACAAGAGCAACTCTTTCTTTAACGATTTCCGTGAGCATCTCTTCCGCGTCTGCTACACCACAATCATCAAATTCTTTCAGCATCTCATCGTAGCTTGCATCGAAATCGCTTTCACTTCCGATTACACAGCTGATCAGCTGTGACCATGCGATTTCATCCAGTTTATTTCCGATTTCATCGAATTCGGCCGGTTTTGTATAAGCCCATACTGCAGAGTATTTTGGCAATTCAAATTCATCAGCCTGTGGGAATACATCTACTAGAAGGTCTGTGCCCCATGCTTCGCATGCTGCTTTCTGCTCTTCATCATATTCAGCCATAACACTTTCCTTACTTGTTGTTGTATAGGTGCTTCCTGTTTCGTCTACCACGCCGTCTCCGTAGCATGGGAATGGATATGCATGGAAGCCAACACCGGTAGTCTTTGAGTAATCTTTATTGGAATTGGATTCGTTGATTTCTTCTTCTGTACGATAGCGTTTGCCATTTTCATCCAACTGATAGTTCACGCCTTCAACACCCCATTTTACCAGTACCTGTCCTTCATCAGAACAAATATAGTCCAGGAATTTTATTGCTGCAACCGGATCTTCACATGCGGTAGTGATTCCCACACCCTGACCGGTTGTAAGGCCCTGATACATCAAAGAAGCACATTTGGTATCTGCATCCATAGTCAATGGAAGCGGAGCATAGGTTTGGTCCATCTTTCCGTCTGCTTTCAGAACTTTCTCACCATCACTGTAATCCCAGTCTGTATCAAGCAAAGCTACCACACGTCCGGAAGCAATCTTTGCAATATAATCTTCATGCGTCTGTGTAGCAAATTCCGGATCCAGAATTCCCTCATTGTACATTCTGTTCAGCCATTTGAAGTACTCTCTTACTTTTTCGGATCTGAATTTGTACATTGCATTGTAATCTTCATCAATCAGCCACTGTCCGTTATCCGGAGCACCTTCTGCGATATATCCTGCCGGATTTCCCAGAGTAATCATCCAGTGCCAATCTGCTGCAGACAGGGTAATACCAATTCTGTCCATACCGTCATCCGTCTGTGGATGCGCAGCCAGATAATCTTTAATCATAGTTTCAAATTCATCCAGAGTTTCCGGAAGTTTATAATCGTTTTCTTTCAGTACTGCCCACTGAACCTGTGCCGTACCGGAACTTTTATAAAGAGTTCCGCCAACAGAGTAAGAAGACAACTGATAAATAGACGGATCATCCTCTGAATATTTCAATTTATCAAACTCGTCCCCGTACATTTTCTTAATATTCGGACCGTACTCTTCGATCAGATCCGTCATGTCGATCAGGGCTCCCGCATCGATCAGACTGGCAGCATCGCCCTTTGCAAAGATCAGATCCGGATAATTCTGTTCTGCGATCATAAGTGCTACTTTCTGATCATCAGAACTTACCGGATAATCTGTTTTCAGCTTTACTCCGGTTGCCTCCGTCAGAGCCTCTGCTACCGGATCTGTCCAAGGATCTTCCTGTCCATCCGCATTATAAAAGGTCAGCTCTGTTACTCCACCTTCACTACTGTCAGAACTTGTTTCTTTTGCTGAATCTCCGCCTTTTCCGCATCCGCTGAAGCAGCCGACAACCATTGCCATTGCAAGCAGCCATGCACTCACTCTTTTCATTTTCATATTCAAACTCCTTTTTCTTTTATAATAATCATTGTCAGTCTTTTACCGCTCCGACTGTCATACCGCCTACAAAATACTTCTGTAAGAACGGATAAACAATTACGATCGGTATCGTTGCGATAATGGTAATAGCCATACGTATCGAAAGAGGTGATACCGCATTTTTTACCTGATCAACAGCAGCATGCGGGTCAATCTTAATCGTTGCTTTTTCCATAATCTCATACAGCACATACTGCAGAGTCGGAAGCTCTCTTGCATACAGATAAGTATCCATAAATGAGTTCCACTGTCCCACTGCCACGAACAGAGCTACGGTCGCAAGAACCGGTTTACACAGAGGAAGAATCACTTTATACCAGATTACAAAGTCATTGGCACCATCCAGCTTGGCTGCTTCCTGCAATGCAATTGGCAATCCTTCGATAAATGAACGAACCAGAATGATATTATAAACCCATACCAGACCAGGCAGAATATAGACAGCAAAGCTGTTGCCTAATCCCAGTGTTCTTGTAAGAAGTAAATACTCCGGAACCATACCGCCGCTTACATACATAGTAATAATGAAAATAACAGTAAATGGTTTCAGGAAATAAAAATCTTTTCTACTCAGCACATATCCGATCATAGCTGTACACAAAACGCCGGTAATCGCTCCAACCAGTGTTCTGACTACAGACATAATAAAAGGCTGCAGCAGATTATTTTCCGTGAAAACGTATATATAATTACTGAGAGTAAACTTTCTCGGAATGATAAAGTTTACATTTCTCATAGTATCCATAGGATCATTCAGGGAGATTGCAAGCACGTTCAGGAATGGATACAATGTAATGATAATCATACCGATAAAAAATACAAGCAGTACATAGTCAAATGCAGATGCTCTTTTTTCTCTGACCTTGTCATTTCCTAACTTTTTCATCTTATTACACCCCCTATACCAGTTTACTTTCGCCAAGCAGACCGGCTACTTTATTGGCGATGAACAATAAGATAACACCTACTACAGACTGGAACATACCGATTGCAGTACCAAGACCATAGTTATTGGAACCAATACCACGGACATATGCAAACCAGGATAATACCATCGCATGATCCTGAACAATACCATTACTCAGCAGCATCTGACGTTCCATACCGACATTCAGTGCACTTCCGACACTCATAATCAAAAGTACAATAATCGTAGGTTTGATTCCCGGAAGTGTAATATGCCACATCCTCTGGAAACGGTTAGCTCCGTCCACCTGTGCGGCTTCATACAGTCCGTCATCAATACCCGCCATTGCAGAAAGATAAATGATGGCATTCCAGCCAACCTCTTTCCATACATCGATCAAACATACCACAACCCAGAATAATGGGGAATTGGTAGACATTAGATGCAGTTTCGTTCCCAGCATCGTATCGATGGCACCGCCGTCATTCAATAACATTTTCGCAATACTTGCGATGATAACCCAGGAAACAAAGTGTGGCAGATAAGAAACTGTCTGTGTCAGTTTCTTAAATTTTGTAAAACAGATCTCATGTAGAAACAGTGCAAAAATAATAGATGCACAGGTTCCGATTGTCAGACCCAGCAAACTGATTCCAATCGTATTGATCATGGTCTGCCCGAAAATTCTGTCCGTAAATGCCTTTACAAAGTTATCAAGTCCTACAAATTTCCTTTCCCAGATAGGCAAAGCAAAGGAATTTGGCTTTACCTCCTGAAATGCCATCGTCCATCCCCAAAGGGGTATGTACTTGAAAATGATCAGCCAGATTAAAAATGGCACGGACATGAGCAGAAGGTAACGCTGCTTCCACATCAGATTCCAGCTGAACTTTTCCTTGTTCGCACGTGCTTTTTTTGTTTTTTTGCTCATAGCACTCTCCCTCCTTTTCTGAAACACATTATAAAAATTTTACAAATTATTTAATACCCGAAAATTCTGACCAGAATTCCCCTATTTTTCGTAGATAACCGGGTAATGTGTCTAAAAGGCAGAAGAGTTTATCAGGCAGCTATGTCAAATATTTTCTGCCTGTCTGCATTCTTTTTTATATTCTTTGGGACTAATTCCCACATATTTTTTAAATTTAAGATAGAAATAGTCAATATTGCTATAACCTACCCTTTCTGAGATCTGATAGACTTTCAGATCTGTCTTAGTCAACAGTCTTTTTGCATTTGTGATACGAATGCTGTCCAGAATATTATTGAAACTATCACCAATTTCTTTTCGGAACACTTTTCCCAAATAATTACTGTTATAATTGAACAGCTTGGCAAAAGTCTCCAGTTTCAGATCTTTATCATAATTTTTTTCCATGTAATAATACATACGCTTGATCACAGTCTCTGATCCGTCACAACCCACTTTGATGCAGAAATTCTGCAGGATATGGCAGTATAATTCCATCAACTCATCCAGTTCTTCCACACGATTCAGCTGATCAATCAACTGAGATATATTAATTTCCTTTCCTCCATCGTATCTTTGCTCCGCCCAGTTCTTGATCTGCATGATATTGTACATGACCATAATTTTAATATCCAGTTCCTTCATCATCTTCTTAATACAATACTGCTTAAAGATTTTAACACACTCCTGGATTCCTTCCATATCTCCCACTTCAATCAACATACAGAAATAATCCACTGATGGATTTTCTGCCACATACTGTTGATCTTCTATGGTATCCATCGTCATCACACTGCAGCCACTGAATAAAAATTCATGCTCCATTAAAAATACAGCAAATTCATAAGAATGAGACAAATCATACCACATACTTACATTGTGACCCACAGCAATGGAAAGTCCCTTTCCATACTTTCTCTGTATTCTCTCATTCTGTCTTCTCAGTGTCTGTGCCCATGTCTTATAATCCATCCCCTGATTTACAACCACTACACAGTCATCCATCAGCACTTTCTCCATCTGACTGTTTCCCAGAAGCTCTCTCGTCTTTTCGATAAAGAAATTATTATCATTGCCCGGTGCTACTTCCTTATCAAAAATCACCGCCACACAGAAAATCTGATTGGAAAGATCCATTTTATACAATTCCAGCTGTTCCTCCAGTTTTTCTCTGGTATCCATTTTCAGAAGAATTTTCCGAATCAGCTCTTCTCTTGCTATTTCCGCATTGCTGCTGTTAAATGCCTGTTCCCCTGCTTTCTCGTCCAATTCTTTACGAAGCACACGGATATTCTCCAAAAGTTCATCCTCATCAATAGGTTTCAGTAAATATTCCCTCACCCCATAAGTAATCGCAGATTTTGCATATTCAAATTCTGAATATCCACTCAGAATAATAAAATGTCCTTTAAAATTCTTTTCCCGAGCAGCCTTAATAAGATCAATTCCACTAAGCCCGGGCATTTTTATGTCAACCAAAACCAGATCCGGCCAGGTATCCAGAAGTTTCGCAAGTCCGTCCTTTCCATCTTTCCCTTCTGCGCAGATATAATATCCTTCTTTCTCCCAGTCTATCAAATCCCTAAATCCCATTCTGACGATTTCTTCATCATCAATTATCATCACTTTGTACACTTTCCATCCTCCGTCCTTTTTCATCCTCTTCTCTGGGAAGTTCAATCTCCATCCGCGTTCCTACCCCTTCAACGCTGGTGATATGAATACCATAAGTTTCTCCATAACGCAGCCGCACTCTCTGCTGGACATTTCCGATACCGATATGGGTTCCATCCTGATTTTTCATATTCATATTTTTCCGAACCTGAAGCAGCTTCTCTTCCGTCATTCCCACACCATCATCCTCAATGATGATTCGGATCACTTCTTCTGCCTGACTGATAGAAATATTAATATGACCGGTTCCTTCCTTGATTTCCAGCCCATGTACAATAGAGTTTTCAACGATTGGCTGCAGAATCAGCGGAAGTATCTTATGTTCCTGAAGCTGTGGATCTACATCGATCTGATATTGTATCCGTTCTCCAAACCGATACTGCTGGATTTTCAGATAACAGTTTACCAGCTCCACTTCCGTCTGGATCGTCACTTCCTGGGCACCTGCCTGAATATTCTTTCTCAGAATTTTCGCCAGCATCTTCACCAGATCTTCAATCTCATACTGCTGATTCACCCGGGCTTTCATCCGTATCACTTCCAGGGTATTATACAGAAAATGCGGATTGATCTGACTGGCCAACATTTTAAATTCCGCCTCTTTTTGTTCTCGTTTTAAGCGCTCTGCGTGTAATTTTTCCTGATAGATTTCTGAAAGCAATTTCTGGATTTTCCAGATCATTGTTCCCAGATAATCATACAATTCACTGATTTCATCATTGCCGCCCAACTGCTTTTCCAGCTCAAAATTACCGGAAGCAGCTTTCTGCATCTGTCCATGGAACCGTTCCACTCTCTTACTGAAGGATAGTGAAAATGCTGCAATCATACACAGCGATCCTGCAATACTTATGACAAAAAACCAGATACTTTTCCGGTTCTGTCTATCCAGCTCATTCAGAATATCATGGAACGAACGCAGGCTTACCATCTGAATGTAATCGTCAGATTCCGGCATATCAATCGTCACACAGGTCAGCAAATATTCTTCCTCATTTACCGTAACTATATCCTGCCAGGTATCTTCGTATCTCTCTGCTATCATATCCTGAACAGATTCAAACTCAATCTCATTCGTATCTCTTTTGGCTATTACATCCTGGCTATTCAAAATGATCATTGAATCATATTCCCGATCCTTGATAATTTCTTTCAATCGATTGGGTTGAATGTGCAGCACCAGTACTCCCACATTTTCTCCCTTTTTTGTCTTCAGAAGTCTTG
Organism: Oliverpabstia sp.; assembly: GCA_051888835.1. Classification (GTDB taxonomy): domain Bacteria; phylum Bacillota; class Clostridia; order Lachnospirales; family Lachnospiraceae; genus Oliverpabstia. The sequence continues at coordinate 47,755 of JBJFCH010000170.1, forward strand.
TGAGAGCCAGACTTTCATATTCGTTACTACTCACCGGAATATACTGCCAGAATGCTCCCCCGCCTTTGTTTATTACATTTTGATACCAGGTCTGTTCCCTGACCTGATCATTCACTTTGATAAACTGCGAATTTCCCTTTATGGTTTCATTATCCAGATAGACACTGAATCTGGAAATGATACTATTGTAATATTGACCATAATTAACAAAAGCAGTATACGCTTTATAATCGTTTACCATTTCTTGATAATCATCGTACTGTTCAAATGCGATTTTCTCCAGCTGTTCATCAAAAAGGAAATACTTGGATACCATATTGACTGTTGTCAGCATCTCCTGTACTTGCTTACGTGCCATCTGCATTTCTGTAACTTCTGTATTCTTCACCTGTTCTGTCAGGATTTTATAGGTTCCATTAATCAGGTAGCCCCCAATCAGAATGGCTGGTAATACTCCGCCTACAAAATACAGCACCAACATTCTATAACGCAGCTTTGTCCCCAGAATCCTGTCCAGTAGAGTTTTTACCGCCGTTTTCCATTTCTTCATTTGTTGTTTCCCCCTCCAGGATCATAACTTCTTTTGGCGGAAGCACTATTTTTTCATTTTTTTTATATGACTTACCGGTAAGCAGATCTCTTCTGTTCTCTGTGAGTACCATGCTTCTTTCTTCTTCCTCATGATTCATCACAAACCAGAAACTTCTTTTCTTCTTCACACGCTCTGTAACTTCCACACCCGGAACTGTCTCAAGGATATTCTTTACACCAGCTTCATCCATCTTCTCCCGCAAAAATATCTTCAAAAAGTCCGCTTCAGGACGTGTTCCGATATAATATGCCTTTCCCTTCCCATAGGAGTTTTCCGTGATAACCGGTGTATCTGCATAAAAATCTTTTTCATACAATGACAGTGCTTTTGCGCCTCTTACATGCAT
>JBJFCH010000171.1:0-1061 GCA_051888835.1 Oliverpabstia sp.
ATTATGCGTGATGAACAGGGGCTCCTCGTTTTGGAAAAGCCGGGAATTGTATCAATTCCTTCCGTAATTGGCACATCATTAACAGACAGAAAATCATGGGAAGAACTCTATCTTCCAAGATTACAATGGCAGACTAACCGTGTAAATACAGAATTTTTGCAGTCCTTGACTTCAAGTGAAAACAGAGATATACCGATTGGTTTACATTGTGGCTCTCTCATCGGATATATCCGTAATCTTCTGGGCGTAGAACAGTTAAGTTATCTTTATGTAGATGATGAAGATCTTTATGCCGAAATTATAGATACTATAGCTAATTTAGCCTATCAGTGCGTTGAGCGTGCTTTAAAATCAGGTGCCAAATTTGACTATGCACACTTTTGGGAAGATATTTGTTTTAAAAATGGTCCTTTGATTTCTCCCCATGTATTCGAAGAATATGTAGGACCACATTATAAGAAAATAACTTCATTACTGAACCAGTATGGTATTGATATTGTTTCCGTAGATTGCGACGGTCTGATTGATTCATTGCTTCCCATTTGGCTGGAAAATGGCGTAAATACTATGTTTCCTATTGAGGTTGGCACATGGAAAGCAAGTATCGCCCCCTGGCGTCAAAAATACGGTAAAGAGCTTCGTGGTGTGGGCGGCATGAATAAAACCGTTTTTGCCAAAGATTATAAGGCAATTGATGAAGAAATTGAACGTTTAAAACCTCTGATTGAACTTGGCGGATATATTCCCTGCCCGGATCACCGTATTGCTCCCGATGCAAAATTTGAAAATGTTCAATACTACTGCGAAAAAATGCATAACCTTCACCTATAATCAATCGGATATACTAATTCCCACCTCTGATATTTTGTTAGCAGAGGTGGGAATTTCAAAGTTATTATAAATTATTCAACCCATACAGCACTCAAGGCAGGTACTGTTAAACTTCCTTCATATCTTACACCTGTATCTTCCGGAAATCTATATACTTTACCGCACTTAACATTACATGTTTGCTCATATGGCATAAAATTTACAATTACCTGCTTTTGTATCCCTTCCGC
>JBJFCH010000171.1:1161-6999 GCA_051888835.1 Oliverpabstia sp.
ATGTTTGCTCATATGGCATAAAATTTACAATTACCTGCTTTTGTATCCCTTCCGCGTTTTCCCATCTGGATGTCAATAAGGTTTGATAAACTAATTTTATTTCTTCCCGAAGATATAAGGTATAGTCATGGGTTTCTTCCAATTGCAGCGGTTTCACCATTTTTCCCAAATGGAGGAATTCTTTATATTCCCTTCTCCATGCATTTAAATTTCTGATGAGGGTAAATATTTTTTCCTGTTCAGGAATTTTCTTATCCCATCGTACTCCCCATCCCCAGATAATATTTCCTTGATCTCCCAGTGTAACAGATAAAATATCTCCTGCTATAAAAGAATATGCCAGTCGAAACAATAAACAATCTGGATTTTTCTCAGGATCCATGGATCCTTCGATCCAATCCTGATTGCCCATGAAATTATTAATATATTCATGAAACAAGTATGCATACGCTGGAACCGGCTTTCCAGCCAAAAATCCAAAAACGTACCTTAAATCATTAAATTTTAAATATTCAATATATGGTTCAGAAGAAGCACTCTCACACCCCAGTAACATATTACTGCCAATTGCATTTAAATCCATTCTGATTTTTCTAAATAGTTTAATCATAGCCTCATTTTGCCAAATTCCGGGACCTGCAGGATGTCCATGATTCTGTGCATAACAGAAACTGCTTTCTCCGCCTAAATTCTGATCAAAATACTGTGCATAATCACATCCGCTTTTTGCTATAGACAGTATTTCCCCCGAAGCAATATTACCGACTTTCTCTGTATCATAGGGACACATATCCAATCCATAGCGTATATCATCACCAATAATCTTCGTTTGTTCAATAGTATCTGCAGGAGTACGGCAAATCAGCGATTCATCATATCGATCGGACATATCAAAATCTGGCTGCAGTGTACTTTTAACCGTCCATCCAATCCCGCTGCAATAAACGCCAACCAGATTTCCTTGATTATGCATGGTATCCACAAAATCTTTAAATTGCTCCTCTCCGCCAAACGGTGGCCATACATACGGTGGTGCCCAGGGTGCCGTTCCTTCCCAATGCATTAAAAGCGTCATAATTTTACTATTCGTTTTGTCAGAGAATTTTTCTGTTATTGGTAATATATTTTTATATGGATAATACAAATTAGGAGTCATATCCCCAGTATCTGTATTTCCTCTTACTGGATAAATCATGACCAAAGGAGCATCCGACAGCCATTTGGGAGTATTTACACTGTCTTTCAATTTCATAGGCATATCTGTATTTTCCTGCATCCAGTTACGATATATCTCTGCAGCATCATGCCAATCCCCCTCAAAACCCGCAGTCACCATGGCATAGCTCATCCTGTATTTTCCTTTTGCTGCGTCATTGAATAATCTGAATTCCAAAGCAATTCCATTATTTTCCTCACGAAATTCTACTGTTTTTGGATGATGCATCGGATCATGCGCTGCGAAATATAAGCCTGCATCTGAATCGTAAAATGCCATAAACTGCATCTGACAAACTCCCGGATAAAATCCTCCTAATCCCTGCGATTGATAACCAATCTCACGATATTGGGTGGCGCCTGTCAAGATTTCCCTATGACGACATGTTCCAATAATCAGCCCTTCCATTGCCGGCCAAAACAATTCGAACTCTCCTCCATCATCTTTTAAACGGTTTGGTACTGTAATCTGAGGAAATTCAAACCATTCCTGTCTCAATCCGGTACCATTTTCCGTATTCAACTGCCAGTGGCACATACCCTTTTCATCCATTATTATGGAAACCTCAGCACACAATTCTTGTTCTGAAATTCTATGGAATACGATTTTACATCCATTGGATTGTGTCGTGAATTCTATTCTTTCTGATTGCAATGAATTATAATATGTTGCCGTCCCATTATCATCTATCATTTTAATGGTAAACAATGGTCTTTTTTCATATCCCGGCATACAAAATTCTTTTCCATTAATTTTGTATGATACTACAGACCCATTCTCTTCCGATATTATAATCTCACTGTTTTTGCTCTTCAGTATCATGTTCTGCCTCCTCTTATAATTATTCTGACAAAACTCCCATTCAAATACACTTAAAGCTTTCAAATTGTAAAAGGCAGGAAGGATAGATTCACCTTTTCTTCCTGCCTTTTCATTATTTTTATTTTTAGTATTTTACTATACTTTATTTGCCAAAAAGCTCATCATATTTTGCATTAGAAGCATCATAAATTGCGCGCTCTTCTGCAACGGCCTTATCAAATCCAATCTCGTAGAATTTATCAATCATACTTGCTTTTTCTTTTTCAAATTCTTCAGGAGTTTCTGCCATAATTAACTTGGAAATATTTGCAGCAACGTACTCTTCACGTTCTGATTCTAATGCCATAGATTCTTCTGAAATAGCTGTCACAAACATTGTTCTCTTTGCACCTTCATCGGATGAAATGTCTTTCACTTTTCCTTCTTTAATCCAACGGTCATAGACCTGACCCGGATAACTGAGATCCGGATAAAAATCCTGTGCAAACTCTTTTTCTGCTTTACTTGCCGTAGCAGTAAAGAAATCTTCCGAAGAAGCTAAAATTACAGGATAACCTCCTTCTGTTGCTACTGTGCCACTATAACATCCACCATAGCAGAAATTTGCTCCTGTTCTGTCAGCAAGATAGTCTGCTGCTTCTCCGTTTTTGTATTTCTCAAGAACGGTTTCTGTGATCTGTGGAACCCCATCTACATATTCCCAGTCTTCTCCCTGAACACCATTCATAAGTGAAAGTGCACCAACTTCAGAATCCATAAAGTTCCATACCTGCATTGCCAGTTCCGGATTTTCACATTTAGCTGAAATAGCACGTGACTGTTCTTCCATATAACCAACCGGATATGCTACTTCATATGTACCACACAGCACTGGGAAAGCGGTTCCCGGCAAATATGTCATAATTGCGTCTTCTCCACAGATTGCAGGATCCGGATTTCCTTCATAAATATCAACCAGAACTTTTCCTGCTGCTGCTTTTTCCTGGTACTGTGAAAATTTTTGTGTCATTCCATCTATGTCAAAAATTCCCATTCTATATGCTTTGTTATAGAATTCAATACCATTCCAGAATGCACTGTTTTCATCCATATACTCATCTACATATTCTCCGGTTTCTCTGTCATACGCACCGGTATATGTATTCATCAATCCCTGCATGAACGGATAGCAGATATAATATGGCCAGGTTCCCCAATCCACAAAGGAAGAAAATGCATAAATATCATCTTTTCCCGTTCTCTCTCTTTCGTAATCCACCATCATTTTAGCCACTTCCAGGAAATCATCTTCCGAAGTAATTTCCGGTGAACCGATTGCTTTATACACATCATATCTTGCACGAATACCGATCCAACCATTTTCACGCGGTGTATCATTAGCCAGAACTACACTTGTCGGCAAACAATAAACCTTTCCATCATCAGATCTTACAGCTTCAATTGCATCCGGAATATTTTTCAAAATATTCTGTCCATATTCTTCCAGCAAATCATCCAAAGGCAACAGTGCTCCGGATGAAATGACCTGAAGAAGAGTACTCTTTGTTGATGCCGATAAAATCATCATATCGCATACATCACCACTGGCTGCCATCATACTGAGAGCATCATTATCATAAATAACAAACTCAAGTTCAACATTCAGTTCATCTTTAAGCAGCTGAAGAAAAGCATTTTTATCCGTATGAATACCATTTCCATAATTAGCAAAAGGCATACCAATGGTAAAAACTGTGGTCTCTCCGCTTCCTGATTCACTGTTTGCATTTTCCTCTGATGACTCTTGCTGCACCTCAGAGGCACTGTCACTCTTCTGTTCTTTTGATCCTCCACAGGCTACTGTAGTAAGCATCATCATCATACTCAGAGCCAAGGCCAAAAGTCGCATCCATTTGTTTCTCTTCATTTCTTTTCCTCCTTAGAAATTTAATTTAATTTTATTTTTTACAAATCCGCATTCGTTCCTGCTGATTTGTATAAAATTCATTATCATCCTTTAATAGCACCCATCATGATACCTTTGGTAAAGTATTTTTGTGCAAAAGGATAAACAAATAATATGGGAATCGTAGCAACCATAATAGTTACCATCTGAATACTCGTCGGAGTAATTGCTTTTACCGCCGCTGAAGCCATTCCTGCAGCTCCTCCGGATTTCATAGCCTGTGCAATTGATTCTGCACTCGTCAGATAATTACGCAAAATCAATTGTACCGTCTGCAATTTTGAGTCTCTTACAAGAAAGAAATTATCACTCCACGAATTCCATTGTGCAACTGCTGCGTAAACCGTACATGTTGCCAAAATCGGTTTTGACAATGGCATGATAATCCTGAACAAGATATCAAAAAATCCTGCACCTTCCAGCTTGGCCGACTCCTCCATAGAAACGGGAATCTGTTCCATATACGTTTTAATCAGAATCATATAATAGGCATTTACTGCACTCGGAATAATATATACTAAAAAAGTATCTTCCAAATGGTAAGCTCTCATAACCAAATACCAAGGAATAAGTCCTGCATTTACATACATGGTAACAACAATAAAACGATATACAAATTTTCTTCCAATCATTTCCGGTCTGGTCACCAGAAACGCCAATATCGATGTACATCCTATGGTTAGCACCGTACCAATTACGGTTCTTAATATGGATATCACATAAGCCCGTAAAATATCATTTCTTCCAAGTAATTCGGTATAAGTCTTTAAACTGAACCCCTTTGGTAATAGCCAGATTCCTTCCTGCGCCAGCGAAGGATCAGAAATAGAATAAACAAATATATACCAAAACGGATAAATACATGCTATTGTAAAACTAATAATGACCACACTACTAATAATTCTAAATACAAGTTCTGAAAGATCTGAAATCTTTTTTTCTTTTTTTGTCTTCATCAATGCAAACACCTCTTCCTCTGTTATCCTTATTAAATCAGAGAATATCCACGCACTTTTTTGGATATCCAGTTAACAAGAGCAAGTAAACCAACACTGACGATTGATTTCACCATACCAATTGCAATTGAATATGAATACTGTCCTGCTCTGAATGCCAGTTTATATACATAGTAATCCAATACTTCGATTTTATCGGCAGTGAAAGTATTCCAGAATATGTAGTACTGTTCAAATCCATTTGATAATATGTTTCCAACATTAAGAAGTAACAGCACCAAAAATGTAGGCATTATCCCCGGTATTGTTATATGGCGTATCAGCTGAATCTTATTGGCGCCATCCACTTTAGCTGCATCATATAGCTCCGTATCAATACCAGTAATGGCAGCAAGATAAATAATACTGTTCCATCCAAGACTTTTCCATATAAGAAGCATCAACTGGAATCCCCAGACATGATTTCCATCACCTATAAGTCCAGCCTGCGATTTTTGCAGATGCAATACCTCCATCACCTGATTCCATAATCCGTTTGATGAAAAAATGGAGTAAGCCACGCCAAATACTACGATCCAACTAATAAAATTGGGAAGAGTTGTAACCGTCTGTACAATTTTTTTACTTCTACGTCCACGCATTTCACTAAGCATAATAGCAAAGGCAACCGGTAAAGGTGACGTCAGAATATTTAAGCCGCTCATCACAAGTGTATTTCTTAGGACTCGAATAACGTCTGTATCATGCAACAATTTATTAAAATGCTTCAAACCCACAAATTCCGCTGATGTAAATAACTGACCAACTTTGTAATCTGTAAAAGAATAGTACCATCCAAAAAGAGGCACATATGAAAATGCAAAGACAAAAATCAAAAAAGGCAGCGCCATAAGTAAATA
>JBJFCH010000171.1:7099-9471 GCA_051888835.1 Oliverpabstia sp.
TTCTGATAATTTGAAATTGTCGGATCCAATAACAATGCCTGTAACAATTTATTTTTAGATTTTTCCACGTATGCCTCTATTAATAACTGATGAATTGTGCCCTGTACGTTGATCATAGCAGTTACTGCAGCAGGTAAAGCCATTGTTTTTTTCGGATGAATTCCTGTTCCATCCACTAAAGCCGGAACTTCTACTACCATTCCATTTGGCAGTCCCGGCACATAATCCCTGTTTGGCATATTTACAGCTCCTATTTCACAGGGCTTATCAAAGGCTATTGCTTCTGCAATAGGAATTGCATATTCGCCGGAAATCTTCAACTTATCTGGTGTAAGATTAAATCTTTCTCTAAAATCATTATTCTCTTTTTTGTTTTCACCTTCCGGAGGAAAGAAACTACAGTCTGTGGGGTTTTGAGAAAAACTGTAAATAAATTCCGGAACTCTTCCTCCATTCCACGGATCTTCCTGCACAGGATCATAAAAATACTGTATTTTCGTGCTTGCAATCATATCATCACTCCAGGCAATATATTCTCCAATATGATTTGCTCCGGGATATGGGTATAATCCATATGTTCTCATCATCATTCTGGAAAGTGCCAGCTCATCCCACTGTGCCAGTTCATTCATTTTCTTATCCTGTTCAAAAAGTAATGGATATAAATCTTCATTCGTATCTTTATGACGAATTGATGTAAACCAGCCAAAATGATTTAATCCAGCAACTTCAGTAACCAGTTTTTCCTGTGGAATATTCAATATTTTCGAAAGCTGATCTCTTCCCATTCCTTCGCCATGACAAAGACCAACAACCTTTATTTTCGTCAATTTGGAAATTGCCTCTACCAGTTTTGCTTCCGGATTCGTATAATTCAGAAGCCATGCATCAGGGCATACCCGTTCCATTGTATGGGCGATTTCCAACATAGGCGGCAAATTGCGTAACATATGGAACATTCCACCCGGTCCTCCGTTTTCTCCATAAATCTGTCGAAAACCATAGCGGCGTGGTAGATGAAAATCCATCGACCAATAATAGTAGCGATCCACCTCAATTGCAGTAACCACAAAATCTGCATCCGTTACAGCTTCCTCTAAGTTCGTTGTTACCTGAACATCTATGGATCGTTTTGTTACTTCCAGCACGTTTCTTATATATTCCGCACTTAAATCCAATGCGTCTTGATTGATATCCATTAAGGCAATCGTCAGTGGCACTGTTTTAAAACTTTCATTTAACAAGATATCCACAATTGTTACCGGTGCAAAAGACATACTTCCAGCACCTATCAGAGCAAATTTTATTCTGGATTTTTTCATGTTATTTTCCTCCTATTCAACGTTTTAATCCTACGAAAGATCTATATTCTTCGATTTAGTTGCCAAAATTAAATTCATTTGCTGCTTCAATGATGGCAACATATTTTTCACAGGGTATGTAGTTTACCATACTGTTTCCAGTTCCAAGAGCATAACGTCCATTTTTTCCTGAAAGCTCCATCATTCTTTTACTTCTTTCTTTAATCTCATCACAAGAAGCGGTACTAAGATACTGAAGATCTAATCCCCCAAGCATCGTAATTCTGTCACCCCATTTGCGATAACTGTCTTCCACTGAAAAGATATTATCTTCAAAACTGTGCTTCGCATCAAATTTCATATCCTCAATAATATCTTCCATGATATCCATCATATAACCGCAGGAATGGAGAACTACAGGTTTGCCTTTTTTATGAGCTGCTTCTACAATCTTTTTGTTCCATGGAAAAACATACTTACGCAAATCCTCTATGGATAATAATGTCTGGGTATTAAATCCCCAGTCATCACTTGAAATTAAAAAACCAACCGTATCATAAGAAACAGCTTTTTCAAAATACTCCAACTGAATACGACCTACTTTCTCAAATATTGCTGCGATCAATTCCGGGTCATCATAAAGCATCATACACATATTAACGTACCCGACTAATGCGGTAACACATTCCAGAAGACCGTCAGGAGCCATAATTCCAAGTTTCATTCCAGACGGAAGATAATCCTGAATCAAATCCAAACGAGAAAAATCACACGCATCCACAGATGGCCACGGATAATTATAAAAGCTCTCCCAATCATAAATAATCCCATCTCCACTCATAGAAACTGTTTTATCTTTCTCTCTTTTGTTTGTAGGGAAATTCAAATCACATGCAAAAGCTGATGCATAATCATAACCAGCATTGTAAAAAGCATCAATTGCAAGTTTTAACCCGCCAAGAGGATCATTTTTATCAATTTTTTTTCCCGCAAAATATTCATAAACCGGTTCATCCATAAACAATTCAAAAAGTGGAACTTTGTCCGCTTTTTCACCCTTGAATACCTTAA
>JBJFCH010000172.1:0-9465 GCA_051888835.1 Oliverpabstia sp.
TGAACAGACAGAAGAATATGAAAAAACAGGTAATAAAAGAACGACATATAAAAGTGTGGAGAATAAAAGAGCAGGATACGCAAAAGAGCAGACTCTGACGGCATCGACAGTTTCGGGAAGAGTGACTGGTATGCCGACAGGAAGCAGGTCGTCGGGAAGAAGCAAAACTTTAGGGAATATTGTTATAGTTATCATTTTACTTGCCGTTGCTGTTTTTAAGTTGGTGGACTGGGGAGAAGTTTTTGATGATCCGGCAGCAGATGTTGAAAGTTATGAAAACAATGATACTGTGGCAGCTGTAGAAGTTTCGCCGGAGTCATTCGATATTTATGAGAATATGGCAAGAGAACTCTCAGAAGAAGGGGAAAGTTTTGAGATTTCCCTGACTGCCGGTCAGTATGTAGTGGGCTGTCAGCTACCGGAAGGAAAATATACAGTGAGAGCAGAGAATGAAGCGGAGAATCTTTGGTTTTCTGTGGAGGATGAGGAGGAGAATTATTTTTACAACTCCTGGTGGATATCCGATTATCAGATGACAGAAAACGGATATGAGATTGAAGATGTGAGACTGTACAATGGCGCTGTTATGACCATATCGGGAGCAGGTACAATCCATTTGCAGACGGTAAACGGACAAACAGATCAGATGAAGATCCCACAGGCAAACCCTCTCACAGAACAAGTTTATGTGTCATCAGACCTACTTAAAGTGGGGAAAGACCTGGAAGCAGGTGTGTATGATGTAAAAGCCCTGGAAAACGAAGGAATTTTTAAAATACGAGATGAAGAAGGCTATGAAATGGAATATTATCTGGATTCTGACGAATGGTATGATCCGTCAGAGTATCACAATATGATATTGTCAGAAGGAGATATCATATATGTGGAACCGGAAGAATTTTCTATTGTACTGATTCCCAGCGAAGAAATCTATGAATAGTGCCAGGTGACACGATTTTGCGACAAGATATGTCAAGAGGATTTTGCCTGAAAATAGTTACAAGATTCCGGAGGAAAAGAGAAGGAAATTTTATAGTTCTTACTCTTTTCTTTTTATGGAAACAGTGATATACTGGTGCATACAAAATGTTGATTTTTTAAAACGAATAACAACTATATATAGTGGTGAGGAGAAAAAGAAATGGTATATATTATTAAAAAAGACGGGACACGTGAGGAGTTCAATGCAGAGAAAATTGTCCGTGCTGTCAGCAAATCAGCCGACCGTGTCATGTATAAGTTTACGGATGAAGAGATTGAATTTATCTGCAAATATGCTACGGATCGCGCGGAAGCCTTGAGCAGGGGAAAGAAAGACGGCATCCTGATACAAGATATGCACAATATCGTAGAGGGAGCTCTGGAACAGGTAAATCCTGCTGTGGCAAAAAGTTACAGGGATTATAGAAACTATAAAGTGGATTTTATTCATATGATGGATGAAGTATACACAAAGAGCCAGTCCATTCGGTATATCGGAGATAAAAGCAATGCGAATACGGACAGTGCTCTGGTAGCTACCAAGAGAAGTCTGATTTTTAATGAACTGAACAAAGAACTGTACCGTAAGTTTTTTATGAACAGAAATGAACTGCAGGCATGCAAAGACGGATATATTTATATCCATGACCAGTCTGCCCGTCTGGATACCATGAACTGTTGTCTGTTTGATGTGGCTTCTGTGCTGAAAGACGGATTTGAGATGGGTAATGTATGGTATAACGAGCCAAAGACGCTGGATACTGCTTTTGATGTTATGGGTGACATTATTCTCAGCACTGCAGCACAGCAGTATGGTGGGTTCACTGTTCCTGAAGTAGATAAGATTCTGGCGCCCTATGCCCAGAAAAGCTATAACAAATATTATGAAGAATTTTTGAAATATTCGGATCCGGAATGGAACGGCAGAGAAGAAAAGGCCAGAACCTATGCCTGGGAAAAAGTATGCAGAGACTGTGATCAGGGATGGCAGGGAATTGAGTACAAGCTGAATACGGTTGGATCTTCCAGAGGAGATTATCCTTTTGTAACAGTAACCCTGGGGCTTGGTACCGGAAAATTTGAGAAAATGATTTCTATTTCACTGCTTAATGTACATCGGGAAGGTCAGGGAAAAGTGGGACATAAAAAACCGGTGTTGTTCCCGAAAATTGTATTTCTGTATGATAAAGCAATTCATGATCCGGGATGCGAGGCGGAGGATGTGTTTGAGGCGGGTGTGGCCTGCTCTGCAAAAACTATGTATCCGGACTGGCTGTCTATGAGCGGCAAGGGATATATTTCCAGCATGTACCAAAAGTATAAAAAGGTTATCAGTCCGATGGGATGCCGTGCCTTCTTAAGTCCGTGGTATGAGCGTGGTGGTATGGAGCCGGCAGATGAGAATGATGTTCCGGTATTTGTGGGAAGATTCAATATCGGTGCAGTCAGTCTTCATCTCCCAATGATTCTGGCAAAGTCACGTTCTGAGAACAGAGATTTTTATGAAGTACTTGACTTTTACCTGGAAATGATTCGTGGCCTTCATAAACGTACGTATGATTATCTGGGTGAGATGCGTGCATCGACCAACCCGTTGGCGTACTGTGAAGGTGGTTTCTATGGCGGACATTTGAAACCTCATGACAAGATCCGCCCGATTCTGAAACCTATGACAGCATCTTTCGGTATTACGGCACTGAATGAGCTGCAGGAGCTGTACAATGGCAAGTCTATTGCTGAGGATGGAGAGTTTGCTCTTTCCGTGCTTCGTTATATTAATGATAAAATTGCTGTGTATAAAAAAGAAGATGGCATTTTGTATGCAATTTATGGAACTCCGGCGGAAAGTCTGTGCGGGCTTCAGGTTGAGCAGTTCAGAAAAATGTACGGTATCGTGCGCGGTGTATCAGACAGACCCTATGTGAGCAACAGTTTCCATTGCCATGTTTCCGAAGATATTTCCCCGATCCAGAAGCAGGATCTGGAAGGAAGATTCTGGGAGTTGTGTAACGGCGGAAAGATTCAGTACGTACGATATCCAATTGATTATAACATTCATGCCATCAAAGCACTGATCCGCAGGGCTATGGATCTGGGATATTATGAAGGGGTAAATCTTTCTCTGGCATATTGTGATGATTGTGGCCATCAGGAACTGGAGATGGATGTGTGCCCGGTGTGCGGTTCCAGAAATCTGACAAAGATCGACAGAATGAACGGATATCTTTCCTATAGTCGCGTTCATGGTGATACACGGTTGAATGATGCAAAGATGGCGGAGATCGCAGACAGAAAATCTATGTAATATTCCCGGGAGTATGCCATGAGTAAAAAGAAAAAACCAAAAATGGAGTATCGATATTACGAGATTCCTGCCGGCAGCCCGGTATTGGCACTGTTGGGAGAAAAGTGGATACAGAATTATGGAAGAAATATTGATTATCTCCATTTTCATAATCATCTGGAAATCGGATATTGCTATGAAGGAGACGGTACCCTGACACTGGAGGAAGAAGACAGGCATTATCATGGAAATATGTTTTCTGTGATTCCCAAAAACTTTCCCCATACAACGAATTCCAATTATGATCATGTTTGCAAATGGGAATACCTCTTTATAGACGCGGATGGATTCCTGAGAGAGATTTACCAGGATAATCCTCATATGGGAGACCGGATCATTCGCCGGGTCAATCAGACAGCTTTGTTTTTTCGGGAAGAAGAGCAGCCGGAGATGGCGGCTTTAGTCCATCAGATATTAGAGACGATGCGCAGTCAGAAGCCTTTTTATCTGGAAGAGGTAAAAGGACTTACTTTGTCGCTTATGGTCGAAATTGCCCGATGCAATAAGCCGGAGGATGAAAAGCGGGAGATCAGAGAAGGAAACAGAGCAATTATCTCGCCGGCACTGGACTATATCAGCGAATATTATGAGAGGCAGATCAGAATTGAAGAGCTGGCAGATTTCTGCCATATCAGCGAGACACACTTTCGCAGGGTATTTACAGAATGCATGGATATGACACCGGTGGAGTATGTCAATTGGGTAAGAATCAGGACAGCATGTGATGAACTGAAAAGAACGGATGATTCCATAGGGACGATTGCTGCGAGAACCGGATTTTCCACCTTGTCAACATTTAACAGGAATTTCCGGAGACTTATGGGCATTTCGCCTCAACAGTGGAGAAAAAACCCGGAACATTATGAGCGAAAATTGTTGAATTATGATATAAAAACCCAGGAGGGATGGTGAAAATGCCATTCCTCCTTTTAAAATGGTCGATTATGCATAAAATAGAGTTGAATATGATAACAAATTATATGCTTCCATTGGTATAATGTGTATACATTGGTTCACAAAAAGTATAAAAATTGTACATAATTACTAAATGATAGGAAGGATGATTATGGCAAAATTTATAAAAAAGTGGACAAAAAAACCAATATTTTAGGAGGGTATGTAACATGAAAAGAAAAGTTATTTCTGTATTATTGGCATCTGCAATGGTACTTTCTATGGCAGCCTGCGGCTCCGGCGGAAGTGATGCAAGCAGCGATTCATCAACAGGTGATGATGCAGCGGCAACAGATGATGCTGCAGAGGATGATGGAGCAGCAGTGACGGAAGGAAGTGCAGGCGGAGACAATAGTCTGACTGTTTGGTGCTGGGATCCGAACTTCAATATTTATGCAATGAATAAAGCAGCAGAGATCTATGCACAGGATCATGAAGGATTTACAATTGAAATCAGCGAGATTCAGTCGGATGATATTGAGACAAGAATCACGACAGCGGTTAATGCCGGTGATTTGAGCACATTGCCAGATATCTTCCTGATGCAGGATAATTCTTTCCAGAAGTACATCAGCTTTTATCCGGATATTTTTACAGATCTGACAGACTGCGGAATCGATTTCTCTGAGTTCTCTGAAGCAAAAGTAGCTTACTCTACTATGGATGGTAAGAACTATGGTATCCCGTTTGATAATGGTGCTGTTGTTAACTGTATCCGTACCGATATTCTGGAAGAGGCAGGATATACAATTGATGACTTTACAGATATCACATGGTCTGATTACATGGAAAAAGCAAAAGTTGTTCTGGAAAAGACAGGTGTTCCGATGCTGACAGCACAGGCTGGTTCTCCTGATCAGGTTATGATGATGCTGCAGTCCTGCGGTTCTTCTCTGTTTAATGAGGATGGTTCTGCAAATATTGTAGGCAATGAAGAACTGAAAGAAATCATTGATGTATATGCACAGATGGTTGCTGACGGTACTCTGGTAGAAGTAACAGACTGGGATCAGTATATTTCTTCTCTGAACAGCGGAACAGCAGCAAGTGCTATGAACGGATGCTGGATCATGGCTTCTGTACAGATTGCCGAAGATCAGTCTGGCAAATGGGGTATGACCAATATGCCAAAACTGGACAAAGCTGCAAACGCTACAAACTACTCCAACAACGGTGGATCTTCATGGGTAATTACTTCTAACTGCCAGAATGTTGAACTGGCTGTAGATTTCATGAATTCTACATTCGCAGGAAGCAACGAATTTTATGATGATATTATCTCCAAAGGAGCTCTTGCTACATGGGCACCGGCCGGCGATTCTGAAGCTTACCAGCAGCCTGTAGATTTCTACGGTGGAGATGCTGTATATGCTAAGATCGTTGATTATGCTACAAAGACTCCTGCAAATACTACAGGTCCTTTCTACTATGACGCTCGTGATGCCGTAGGTACTGCTCTTTCTGAGATTACACAGACAGGTGCTGATGTTGATAAATCCCTTCAGACAGCTCAGGAAACACTGGAATTCAGTATGGGAGCATAATTGATTGATTATAAAACTGAATCAATAAAATAATATGCAAGAAAAAGGTCTGTTGCTGCTTGGATAGGCAGCAGACAGACCTTTTTTCTTAGAATAAAAGAGAGCAAAAAAGGAGGGACATGTTTTATGAGTGGTCAGAAGAAAAAAGGTATGACACTTGAAAAGAGACATAACCTGACAGGGTGGTTATTTCTGACACCGGCAGTAATCCTCATCTGCTGGACAAGTTTTTATCCGATGATTCAGGCATTTATCCTGTCACTGCAGACAGGTCTGGGCGTGAACCTGAAGTTCGGAGGATTGTCGAATTATGCACGTATTTTAAAAGATCCGACATTCAGAGGTACATTATTTAACACATTCTTTTATTTGATTATTCAGGTGCCGATCATGTTAATTTTAGCACTGGCACTGGCATCTATGCTGAATAACAAAGATTTGAGATTTAAAGGCATTTTCCGTACCTGTATTTTCCTGCCATGTGCAACTTCACTGGTATCTTATTCTATGATTTTCCGTTCCATGTTTGCCAATGATGGTTTTATCAATACCGTTCTTCGTGGAATTGGTCTGAGCCCGGTTATGTGGTTTGCCAATGCATGGACAGCACGTGCGGTTATTATCATTGCTCTGGTTTGGAGATGGACAGGTTATAATATGGTATTTTATCTGTCAGGTTTGCAGAACATTGAGTACTCCGTATATGAAGCAGCGAAAATCGACGGAGCAAGTCCTTTGCAGACATTCTTTAAAATTACAGTACCGCTTTTGAAACCTACGATTCTTATGACGACCATTACCTCAACCAATGGTACATTGCAGCTGTTTGATGAGTCTTTGAACCTGACAAACGGTGGTCCCGGAAAGTCAACAATGACTATGTCACATTATATTTATAACACATCCTTCGTGCAGAGCCCGAACTTTGGTTATGCTGCGGCGATGTCCATTATTATTCTGGTTATGGTGGCTATTCTGGCGCTGCTTCAGATGAAAGTAGGTGATGAACGATGAGTAAAGGTAAGAAAATTTTTCAGTATGTATTTTTGACAATTGTATCATTGCTCTCTGTATTTCCGCTGTATTATATGGCTTGTGCGGCCACCAATAAAAGTGTGGATGTTTCCAGAGGAAGATTGATTCCCGGAACCTATCTGGTGGAAAACTTCAAGGCGTTGATTGCCAACCAGAATCTTGGACTGGCACTTTGGAATTCTTTCCGTAATGCAGCTGTTCTTACATTCCTGTGTCTGCTGGTTTGTTCCATCGCAGGATACGGATTTGAGATTTACCATGATAAAGGAAAGGATGCAGTATTTACCGTATTGTTGACTGCCATGATGATTCCTTTTGCAGCAATCATGATCCCAATGTTCAGGATGTTCTCAACATTGAAACTGAATAACACCATGATAGCATTTATGCTTCCGTCTATTTCAACACCATTTATGATCATGATGTTTAGACAGGCATCCAGATCTTTCCCGCATGATATTATTGAAGCAGCTCGTATTGACGGCCTCAGTGAGGTAGGAATTTTCTTCCGTATGTTTGTACCAACGATGAAGTCTACTTATGCGGCAGCTATTATCATCACATTCATGAATGCATGGAATAACTACCTGTGGCCAAAGGTAATTTTACAGAATAATAATTCCATTACCATGCCGATGTTGGTAGCTAACCTGCTCGGTGGTTACTCCGTTGATTATGGTATGCTGATGCTCGGTGTATTTATCTGTACAATTCCAACAGCAATCATTTTCTTCTGCTTCCAGAAGAGCTTTACAGAAGGTATTACTGGTGCTGTCAAATAAAATATGTTATAATTAAAACAATTTAGGCGGATATTTGATATGGAATATCCGCCTGTTTTTTCAGGAGGATAACGACATCATGAAAACATTTAATTATGATCTTGTAAAAGACCCCACATATTTTTGTGATAATCGGGTGGCAGCCCATTCAGATCACAAGTACTATGAAACAAAGGAAAAAATGGAACAGGATGTGGATGATTTCCGCTTCAGTTTAAATGGTTTGTGGAAGTTCCATTACGCAAAAAATTATGCAAGTACGATCCCTGGTTTTGAAAAAGAAGAGTATTGCTGTAAATCATGGGATGACATCCGTGTTCCTGCCCATATCCAGATGGAAGGCTACGATGTACCACAGTATGCTAACGTGCAGTATCCGTGGGAAGGCCGGGAGGAAGCAGAACCGGGAGAGATTCCGGTACGGTTTAATCCGGTAGCCAGTTATGTGAAATATTTTGAAGTTCCGGAGCAGATGAAAGGAAAAAGAATTTTTGTTTCCTTCCAGGGGGCTGAGAGTGGAATCGCTCTGTGGCTGAACGGAGTATTTGTTGGTTATAGTGAGGATACTTTCACTCCTTCAGAATTTGAGCTTACTCCATATCTGAAAGAGGGAGAAAATAAACTGGCAGCGCAGGTGTTCAAATGGACAAGCAGCAGCTGGTGTGAGGATCAGGATTTCTATCGTTTTTCCGGAATTTACCGTGACGTATATCTCTATGCGATTCCGGCGGTTCATGTATCAGATGTGAAGATTCAGACTTTGCTGGATGATACCTTTACGAAAGCAGATCTGACTGTTGATCTGAAAGCAACAGCGGCAGGTAAAGTTCGTATTTCTTTATCCAAGGATGGTCAGGAATTACAGGTATTGGAAGAAAATCTGGCAGAAGAGTGCGGCTATATCATGAAGGTGGAACAGCCGGAACTTTGGAGCGCAGAATCACCGGTGTTGTATGATCTGCTTGTTGAAGTGATGGATGAAAATGGTGCAGTAAGTGAAGTGATTCCTCAGCGTGTAGGTTTCCGCCGTTTTGAGATGAAAGACAGTATTATGATGCTGAACGGAAAGAGAATCGTATTCAAAGGTGTAAACCGTCATGAGTTCAGTTCTGTAACCGGAAGAAATGTATCCAGAGAAGAACTGATCAAAGATTTGGTAACTATGAAACAGAATAACATCAATGCCATCCGCACCTGTCATTATCCGGATGCAGTGGGAATCTACGAACTCTGTGATGAATATGGTATTTATATGATTGCCGAGTGTAATCTGGAATCTCATGGAAGTTGGGATATCAAAGCGGAACAGACAGGTGATTTTTCGGGAGTAGTTCCATGTGACCGACCGGACTGGATGGATATGATGCTTGACCGTGTAAATTCTATGTATCAGAGGGATAAGAATCATCCGGCAATTCTGATCTGGTCCTGTGGTAATGAATCCTTTGGTGGGAAGGTAATCTATGAGATGTCTCAGTTGTACCGTAAGATGGATCCGACCCGTCTGGTGCATTATGAGGGTCTGTTCCATGACCGCAGATACAATGATACCAGTGATATGGAAAGCCAGATGTATCCGTCTGTTGAGTCGATTAAAGAATTTCTGGCAAAAGACAGAAGTAAACCATTCATTTGCTGCGAATATACGCATGCTATGGGAAATTCCTGCGGTGCCATGCACAAATATACAGATCTGACGGATACGGAACCACTGTATCAGGGCGGCTTTATCTGGGATTATATTGACCAGTCTATCTATAAAAAAGATCGGTACGGAAAAGAATTCCAGGCATATGGCGGTGATTTTGGCGAGCGTCCTACGGAT
>JBJFCH010000173.1:0-9407 GCA_051888835.1 Oliverpabstia sp.
CTGTTAACCGCAGTGTCGTTGGTTCGAGTCCAACTGGGGGAGCTTTTTTAAAAGAAAAGGCTCCGTGGTCAAGCGGTTAAGACATCGCCCTTTCACGGCGGTAACACGGGTTCGATTCCCGTCGGAGTCACTATGAAAGAGTGTATAAAGTAGCAGAATCTTTCATATAATTAAATATGGCGCAGTAGCCAAGCGGTAAGGCAATGGTCTGCAACACCAGTATCCACCGGTTCAAATCCGGTCTGCGCCTTTCAAAAGTCCAGGAGATCAAGTTTCCTGGATTTTTTTATATAGAAAAATTGTAATTTTTTTAGAAATTCATTATACTAATGATGTTATTTTTAGAGAAGACAGTTTTGATGGGATGAAAATAATAACAGTATGAGAAAGGGAAGATATAGATGTGAATAATACCAGTGATAAAGAAGTAATGGAATTGGCCTTACAGGCGGGTCATATTCTTCTTGAAAATGGAGCTGAGATCTTTCGGGTGGAAGAAACCATGGAACGGATCTGCAAACATTATGGGGTACAGTCAAGTAATGAATTTGTGTTGAGTAATGGGATTTTTGTGACTGCCGGTAATGAAAAAGAAAAATTTTACGCAAAAGTGCAGCATATACCGGTCAGCGGTACACATCTGGACAGAGTAACGGCGGTAAATCAGCTTTCCCGAGAAATTGAAGAGGGAAAGTATACGGTTTCACAGGCGATGGAAGAGATAAAACGAATAAAAAATATGCCGGATAAAAGAAAAATCGTGCAAATTCTTGCTTCGGGAGCAGGTTGCGCAGCATTTTGTTATTTATTTGGAGGAAATATCAGGGATAGCCTTGTTGCTTTTATAGCCGGTTTTGTGCTTTATGTGTATGTTCTGCAAATAAGCACTCCTCATTTATCTAAAATTGTTGGAAATATCGGTGGTGGAATATTAGTGACGGTTCTTTGCGCTGCCATGTATTTGGCTGGTATAGGGGAACATTTGAATTATATGATTATCGGTTCTATCATGCCTTTGATTCCCGGGGTGGCTTTTACTAATGCAATCCGTGATGTGGCAGATGGGGATTATATTTCCGGAGCTGTCAGAATGTTGGATGCGCTTCTCGTGTTTATGTGTATTGCAATAGGAGTCGGAATGGGAATTTCTATTATGAATCGACTGACAGGAGGGATACTTTTATGATTTACCAGTTAATTGCTGCTATGATTGGGACAGTGGCATTTTCAGTCCTGTTTGGGGTACCGCGCAAATATTATCTGTACTGTGGTCTGATTGGAGGAGCAGGTTGGGCAATTTATTCAGGCGCACTGTGCGTATTTGGTCCGGCAGAATCTTCTTTAATTGCTACGATGGTTGTAATCTTATTGTCAAGATTTGCAGCAATCTGGAAAAGCTGTCCGGTTACAGTGTTTTTGATATCCGGGATATTTCCTCTTGTACCTGGTGCCGGTGTATACTGGACAGCTTATTATATCGTGACGGATCAGCTCCGACTGGCTGCACAGACAGGGTATCAGGCAGCAAAATGTGCGGTTGCGATTGTATTGGGGATCGTGTTTGTTTTTGAGTTGCCACAGAACCTGTTTTTGAGTATTTTGATGAAAAGGAAAAAAATATAAGAATAGAATAAACAGGATCTGATCCATAGCAATCAGATCCTGTTTATTCCATTTTCCTATCTGAGTTATTATCCCATAACAACATGCACATTATAATATGTTTTCCCTTTTTCAAAAGGAATTACATTTTCAGTGATGTTTTTTCCATCAACAGTTATGGATACTACTCCTTTTTCAACATGTTTAGGATTTTCAATATGAATTTCATATTCTGCGCCACGATAGGTTCGTTTGATCATATAGCTGCCGAAATCAGACGGTATACAGGGATCTATTTTCAGTCCATTCCAGTCAGGCATGATACCAAGAATATACTGAGAAATATTGACAAATGTCCAGGCAGCGGTTCCGGTAAGCCAACTGTTTTTTGCTTCTCCATGATGAGCAGCATCTGCACCTGCAACCATCTGGGAGTATACATATGGTTCAGTACGGTGAATCTCACTGATATCCTGCAGGAAAGCAGGGCAGGTCTTTTTGTATACTTCAAAAGCACGGTTTCCATGACCAACTACGGTTTCGGCAATGGAAATCCATGGATTGTTGTGGCAGAAAATGCCGGCATTTTCTTTATATCCCGGTGGATAAGAACTTACTTCACCCAGTTCCAGGTGATATTTGGTATAGGCAGGCTGGAGCAGCATGACACCGTATTTTGTATCCAGTTTTTCTTTTACCGAAAGGAGTGCTTTCTCAGCAAGACCTTCTTTGACACCGATTCCGGCAAGAGTACAGAAGCCTTGTGGTTCAATATAAATCTGTCCTTCTTCACATTCTTTAGAACCGATTTTGTTGCCAAAGGCATCATAAGCGCGGACAAACCAGTCACCGTCCCATCCGGCATCCAGTACGGCATCATAAACCTTTTTCACTTCACTGCGAGCATATTTCGCTTCTTCAGCATTTCCCAAAAGTTCAGAAATCTGTGCATAATCTTCCCCATATTTTACAAACATTCCGGCAATAAAGACAGATTCGGCAACAGGACCCTCACTGGGACCGAAGGTTTGGAAAGATTCTCCGGGTTCTTTGGAGAAACAGTTCAAATTCAGACAATCATTCCAGTCGGCCCTTCCAATCAGGGGCAGTCCATGAGGGCCTTTGTGGTTTACCGTAAAATCGAAAGAACGTTTCAGGTGTGCTAAAAGTGGTTGCTCGGTGCCGGCTTTACTGTTAAAAGGTACAGTCTCGTTTAAAATGCCAAAATCACCGGTTTCTTTAATGTATGCAGTGGTGCCCGCAATCAGCCACAGTGGATCGTCATTAAATCCTCCACCGATATCTGCATTTCCCTGTTTTGTAAGTGGCTGGTACTGATGGTAAGCACTTCCGTCTTCAAATTGAGTAGAAGCGATGTCCAGTATTCGCTGTCTGGCTCTGTCAGGAATTAAATGTACAAACCCAAGTAAATCCTGACAGGAATCACGGAATCCCATTCCACGGCCTATGCCGGATTCATAATAGGAAGCACTTCGGGACATGTTGAAGGTTACCATACATTGATACTGGTTCCAGATATTGACCATTCGGTTAACCTCTTTACTATCAGATACAAGACTGTAACGGTTAAGCAGATGATCCCAGTATTGTTTTAGCGAATTCAGTGCTGCCTCTACATCAGCATCGGTACTGTAACGTGTCAGTAATTCTTTAGCAGGACTTTTATTAATAATTCCGGGTTTTTCCCATTTCTCTTCATAAGGAAGTTCAATATAGGCGGTTACAAATACAAAGCTGCGGCTTTCACCAGGCTGCAGGGTAAGATTAAGCTGATGAGCAGCAATCGGTGACCAGCCACTGGCAATGCTGTTGGAAAGTTGACCGGATTCGATTGCGATTGGATTTGCATTGCTTCTGTAGGCACCAAGAAAAGCATCCCGGGAAGTTTCAAAGGCATCAATAGGTGTATTGACAGAAAAGAGCGCATAATGATTTCTTCTTTCCCGGTATTCTGTTTTATGGTACAGTACAGAACCATCCACTTCTACTTCGCCAGTAGAAAAATTTCGCTGGAAATTCTTCATATCATCATCGGCATTCCAAAGACACCATTCCACGTAAGAAAACAGCTTCAGTTCTTTGGAGATATCTGTTTCATTTGTCAGTGTCAGCTGGTTGATCTCGCAGGCATCGTTAAGCGGAACGAAAGCAAGCTGTCTGGCCTGAACACCGTTTTTTTTGCCGGTAAATATACTGTACCCCATTCCGTGGCGACACTCATAACTGTCAAGCTCGGTTTGAGTAGGCTGCCATCCGGGATTCCATACCGTATCCTGATCCTTGATATAAAAATATCTGCCGTTAGAGTCAGCAGGCACATTGTTGTAGCGATATCGGGTCAGACGAAGCAGTTTGGCGTCTTTATAAAAAGAATAACCGCCGCAGGTATTAGAGATCAGACTGAAAAAGTCTTTACAGCCTAGATAGTTGATCCAGGGAAGAGGGGTACGAGGGGTTGTAATCACGTATTCTCTTCTGTCATCATCGAAATAACCAAAATTCATTGTTCTCCTCCTTACTTAAAATGCTAACGAAAATGATTAAGTTAACCATATGATTAAATTATATTCGATAAATACTGTAAAATCAAGAACTTTGCGCATAAAGATGAAATGTTTTTTAAAACTGAAATTACGAAAAATTTACTTAATTGGTTAAATTTTAAAATGCGAAAAAAGTAAGACTAATGAGAAAATCGAAAAATAATAGGTAGAAATTACCATATTAAGATTGGATAAATTGTATAAAATGCCAATTATGATGAAGAAAATGAAATAGTAGTTGATTTTTTTGTACTCTGTGCATATAATAAAAATATAGAAAACGTTTAAGTAAATCGTTTTATTACAGATCGCAATGTGAGATTGGATATTTAAGTAATAAAGGGGGGAGGAGGTGCAGGAATGACGTCTCTGAAGGATATTGCAAGGGAATGTCGAGTCTCTGTTGCAACAGTAAGTAAAGCATTAAATGGTCATTCTGATATTAGTGAAGAAAGAAAAGAATTGATTCGCAAGAAAGCAGAAGAGATGGGATATCGCCCGAATTTATTTGCAAGGACGTTGAAGACAAATCGTAGTTATAATATAGGAGTTCTTTTTGCAGATGCGGCTCATAATGGTCTGACACATGATTATTTTGCAGCTGTTTTGGATAGTTTTAAGACTTCCGTGGAACAGAAAGATTATGACTTGACTTTTTTAAATTGCAGTAAGACAGGTAAAAATCGAATGACATATCTGGAACATGCAAGATACAGAGGATTTGATGGTGTGATTATTGCCTGCGTAGATTTTTCAGATCCGGAAGTTTACGAATTGATGCAGAGCGAAATTCCTGTTGTTACAATTGATTATGTGTTTAATGGACGGTTAGCTGTTCTGTCAGATAATGTAAAAGGTATGGAAGATTTGTTTACCTATGTATATAATCAGGGACACCGCAGGATTGCTTATATTCGTGGCTCCGATTCGGCAGTTACTCAGAGCCGTCTGTCTGGTTTTTATCGGGAAGCGGAGAAACTTGGGGTTGAGATTCCACAGGAATATGTATTGGAAAGCAACTATCGTGATCCTGTGGGTGCCGCAGTTGCTACGGAAAAGCTTCTGGATTTGAAAGAACCGCCCACCTGCATTTTATATCCGGATGATTTTGCTGCATTTGGTGGAATGTCTGCAATCCGTGCAAGAGGGTTATCAATACCGGACGATATATCTGTAGCAGGATATGATGGAATCCGACTGGCAACACATGCAGTTCCTAGACTTACAACACTTCATCAGGATACTTATTTACTCGGACATAAAGCTGCAGAGAAACTGATTTATTTGATTGAGCATCCTAAGACTGCAGTCTGTGATATCAGTATTGTGGAAGGCGAGGTCTTTGAGGGACAGACAGTCAAAGATATTAACAAAGATACTTCACGCTGACATAAAGATGTGTGTAAGCGTACGGTAAAATAAAATTTTAAAGGAGGATATTTAAATGAGAAAGAAAGTGCTTAGTTTATTAATTTCAACAGCAATGGTAGCATCTATGATGGCAGGTTGTGGATCTTCAGGAGATGCAGATACCTCTTCAACTGCAGATGCCGCAAAGGAAGACACAGCAGCAGAAGATACGGCTGAAGAAGACACAGAAGATGCAGAGGATACTTCAACAACAGATGCTTCCGGTGATATTACTTATGCAGGAGATCTGGAGATCATGCATTACTCCACATCTGAAGAGTCTGAAGGAAATGGTGGATCCGATGGATTCCGTACAGTATTACAGCAGTGGGACGATGCTCATCCAGACATCAACCTGACGCAGAATGTTTTGGCAAATGCTGAGTACAAAACTCAGATTGCCACACTGGCTGCAGCAGATGACCTTCCGGATGTATTTTTACTCCAGGGTATGAATTCCATTGACTGGGCAAATCAGGGACTGGTTTATGATTTGACATCTGATATTGAGTCCTCGCCATATTATGATGATTACAATCAGGCATATTTTGCACCATTTACAGTAGATGGTAAAATTTACGGTTATCCTGCACTGACAGGTGGTACCTGTACCGTTGTTATTTATGATAAAGCTATGTGGAAAGAGGCTGGATATGATGAGTTCCCAAGCACATGGGAAGAAGTTGAGAAAGCTTCTGAATACTTCAATGAACAGGGTATCACAACAGTAGCATTTGGTAACGGTGGAAAATGGCAGGCTAACTCCTGTTTCCTTTCTACTCTGGGTAACAGATACACAGGTCCTGACTGGTTTATGGGACTGGTTTCCAAGAGCGGCTCCGCTTTCACAGATGAAGCATTTGTAAAAGCTTTGGCTGAAACTCAGCGTCTGTTTACCGAAACAGAAATTTTTAACGAAGACTTTAACGTAGTGACAAATGAAGATGCACGTGAATACTATATTTCCGGTGATGCAGCTGCATTCATCGGTGGTAACTGGGATGAATCTTACATCTGGGCAGCATTGAAAGATTCTGATGAAGAAAAATTCAATAATATGGGATTTGCAGTTCTGCCGCAGCCTGCTGATGCAACAGAAGCTCCGAATTCTCAGAATATCGGTCTTGGATATGCAGTGGCAATCAATGCAAAATTGGCTGACGATCCGGAAAAACTGGCAGCAGCTATCGATTTGGCTGAATACATTACAGGTCCTGAATTTGCAAGCTATGTTGCATCAAATTATGCGCTGGGTGGTCTGACAAAAGTTGAAGATGTTGACCTGAGCAGTTTCGATCAGATTACACAGGATTTCTATAACTGGTCTTATGTTGATACAGAAACATGTGAGATTTATGACTCTTATGTTACAAACGCAGTTTGGGATGTTTTGAATACGGATCTTCAAACTATGATGAATGGTGACATGACTCCGGAAGAAGTGGCTGAAAATGCACAGGCTGCTTACGAAGCAAATTACTAATTTATAAAAGTGTCTGTCATTTTGAGACAGAGAAAAGCAGGTAAGGCTCTGGCCTGAGGCTTGCAGATACACGATAACCAGGCCGTTTCGGGCGTGTGCTACCCGAAACGGCCTTTTGAAAAGCGTGACAGCCTCTGCAGTGGCTGCGCCAGAAGAAAGAAAGAGAGGGCTGTAAAATGCTGAATGCAATCAGACCGAAAAACAGAACTATTTTTATGTATCTGTTGATTCCTGTTGCCATGTTTATATTTACGGTTTTTGTACCGTTGGTAACTGCACTGGTATATAGCTTTTATGAATGGAAGGGCGGTCCCCAGAAAACTTTTACCGGTCTTCAAAACTACATTACATTATTCCATGACAGTACATTCTGGCAGGCATTTGGACATAACATCTATCTGGTTATCGTATGTATTATCGGACAGATTGGTATTGCTTTTGTACTTGTTATGATGGTCAATTCTAAATTAACGAAATTAAAAGGAATGCATCGTACTTTCGGATTCTTCCCGAGTACTATTTCCGCCGTTTGTCTGGGCTTGATCTGGAATATGATTTACCATAATCAGTATGGTTTGATTAACTGGTTTTTAAGAACGATTGGACGGGAAGACTTATGTCAGGTATGGTTAAATAATACAGATCTGGTTATGCTGCTGGTATCCATTCCGTTGATCTGGCAGTACATCGGATATTATATGGTGATTATGCTTTCTGCTATTGCCGGTATTGATACAGAAATTTTCGAAAGTGCAGAAATTGATGGAGCCAACGGTTTTCAGAGAGCACTTTATATTACTTTGCCGTTGATCAAAAATACAATGCTTGTATGTATTACTCTGTGTGTTGCAGGTAATATGAAAGCCTTTGATAATATCTTTGTTATGACGAAAGGTGGACCTGGTACGGCATCTATGGTTATGGCTATGTATGGATATCAGATTTCCTTTAATCAGAGCAACATGGGATATGGTAGCTGTATTTCTGTAGGAATTTTTGTATTATCACTGTTGGTAATTGGTGGTGCTCAGGGAATTGTCAAATTGATTTCAAGAGAAAAGGAGGCGTAGGGTAATGGCAAAGGAAAGAAGAAGTGATGTGCATCCGGTTCGAAAGGGAGCACTTTCTGTTTTGATTAATTTTATCCTGCTGGTGTTTTCGATCTCCTGTATTTTTCCGATTGTTTGGATGATTTATTCTTCCCTGAAGGAAAAAAGGGCATTTAATGCAGATGTTGTGGGACTTCCCAAGAATCCTACATTGATCAATTATACACGTATTTTGAGCAACTCAGATTACCATTTGGGAGAGTCCATGTGGAACAGTATTCGTACAACAGGTTTATCGATTATCCTTATTGTACTGTTTTCATTTATTGTGGGATATATCCTTTCAAGAATTAAATTTAAAGGTAATCGTGTTCTGTATGTGATTTTCCTGATGGGTATGTTGATCCCGATTCATTCTCTGCTGGTCCCGATTTACGTTGTGTTTAAAAAATGTGGACTTTCCAACCAGTGGTTTACGTTGATTTTGCCGTATGTTTCGTTTGGTCTGCCGATGGGAATCTTCCTGGTGGAAGGTTACGTCAAGTCCATTCCGGTATCACTGGAAGAGGCAGCTGCCATAGACGGAAGTTCTTTTTCAAAAACGCTCTGGCAGATTATTCTTCCGATTTGTAAACCTATTCTTGTTACTGTTGCTATCATTCAGATATTCAGTTGCTGGAATGAATTTTCTTTTGCTTTGGTTTTGATCAAAGATGTCGGACTGCAGACTGTTCCTCTGGCACTTACACAGTTTAAGGGACAGTTCGCCTCTGACTATCCGAAACAGATGGCGGCCATGTTGATTACCATGTCACCTATTGTTGTGATGTACTTCGCTTTCAGTAAGCAGATCATCAACGGCATGGTAGCAGGTGCTGTAAAAGGCTGACAGTTGATAGTGACGTGAGGGCATACGTCAGTTGCCGGGAAAATGTAGGTATTTCGCAAAGTGTACGGTACAAACCGTGAAACAAGGTGGCACTGAGGGTAGTATGATACGCTCGTCTTTGACAGACAATATAACGCTGTCGAGGGCGGGCGTTTTTTACTTGTTACGATGGAAGTAATATAAATTTTACAAAAAAATATAAAAAAATTTAGAAATAACCAAAAGTGAAGGGAATCTTTCACCGGATATATCCCAAACTTAAATATTTATTTATAAAAATGCTGAACAAACAGAAATACTTTTTTCGAACTTTTTCTTACAATGATTCCATAATCTGAACGTAGAAAATTTCATTTGAAAGCTTCCTGTATACTTTAAATAGGTCAAGAGAT
Organism: Oliverpabstia sp.; assembly: GCA_051888835.1. Classification (GTDB taxonomy): domain Bacteria; phylum Bacillota; class Clostridia; order Lachnospirales; family Lachnospiraceae; genus Oliverpabstia. Next base: position 9,390 of record JBJFCH010000173.1, read on the forward strand.
TGACACAAAAAAATACCT
>JBJFCH010000174.1:0-9335 GCA_051888835.1 Oliverpabstia sp.
AAGGAAGAGAGAAGAGATGATCTGCATGCGTCCGATACGGTACAGGAAAAGTTGTCACTGGTATCCCGTTTTGGTGTAACAATTTTCTTCTGCGCTCCGGATAAAAAGCAGTTCCAGAATATTGTTAAGGTTCTTGCTGAAAGGTATCATGTACAGATGCCGGAGGAAGAATTGCTTCTGGAAGCCAATAAGTGGGAGCTGCAGCATGGCGGTCTGTCAGGAAGAACGGCACAGCAGTTTATTGACTATCTCTGTGGACAGATGAAAGAATAGAGAAACAGAAAGGCGGGGAAGTTATGGCGGTGTTGACATTTGCGGCTATAGACATCGGGTCTTATAATGTCGCAATGGAAATTTTCGAAATTTCCAAAAAACAGGGGCTGAAATCGCTGGATTATGTGGATCAGCGAATGAATCTGGGCAGGGAGACCTATGCCCAGGGAAGAATCAGCAACAATATGGTAAAAAAACTATGTGAAGTATTGAATGATTTTAAAAGAATCATGAAGGAGTACCAGGTGACAGATTATAGGGTCTGCGCAACCAGTCCCCTGAGGGAAGCGGGGAATGCAGAAATCGTACTGGGAAAGATTCTTCAGTATACGGGAATGAAAGTTGAAGTACTGAGCAATTCGGAACAGCGTTTTTTGGGCTACAAATCAATTGCATGTACGGAAGCTGATTTTCCCAAGATCATCGCAAAAGGTACAGCCGTTCTGGATATCGGGGGAGGCAGTATTCAGATTTCTCTTTTTGATAAAGATATGCTTATCACCACTCAGAATATAAAACTGGGCAGTCTGAGAATCAAAGAAAGACTTATGAACCTTGAGAATTCCACATTGCATTATGAGACAATGGTGGAAGAGTTTATTCAGAATGAGATCGTCAGTTTTAAAAAGATTCATCTGAAAGACAGGAAAATTGAAAATGTAATTTTGGTGGGTGATTATATTCCGGATATTCTTGTAAACTATGTTGGTGAGCAGAGGGTGATCAAAAAGGAACAGTTTATGGAGCTATATCAGAATATTATCAACAAATCACCGATTGAACTGGCTATGTATCTGAATATTCCACTCGAAAATGTATATCTGTTGCTTCCGACGGCAATTATTTACAGACGTTTTATGGATGAATTTGGTGCAGATACTATATGGGCACCGGGAACACAGCTTACGGATGGTATGGCTTACGATTATGCGGAAAAGATGAAACTGATCAAATCCACACATAATTTTGATAATGATATTGTCATGGCGGCACGGCATATTGGTAAAAGATACGGAGTAAGCAAACCACATGTACAAAGCGTGGAGAAGATAGCTCTTGCAATCTTTGACGGAATGAAAAAATTCCCGGGGCTTGGACAGAGAGAAAGGCTTCTTCTGCAGTGTGCGGTATATCTGCATGACTGCGGCAAGTATGTGAGTCTGGCAGATGCTGCGGACTGTAATTATCAGATTGTCATGGCTACAGAGATTATCGGAATTTCACATATTGAGAGGGAAATGATCGCCCAGATTGTCAGGTTCAACACATTGCCGATGGAATCTTACGATATTTTGAGTGAAACATCAGATCTGGGAATCGTAGAATATATGACGGTAAATAAACTTACGGCGATTCTGCGTCTGGCAAATGCCATGGACAGAAGCCATCTGCAGAAAGTAGAACAGATTCGGGCTGCTGTCCGTGAGGATAGGCTTGTACTGAATCTTGTAACAAATAAAGATTTTACCCTTGAACGGGGGCTTCTTGGGGAAAAGTTGGATTTCTTTGAAGATGTATTTGGAATCAGACCTGTGCTGAAAGAAAAACGGTCGTGACAGGGGGAGGTGCTTTACGTGGATAATACACAATATGCGAAACCGGAATATTTCTGGAACAGAGAACTGAGCTGGCTGGGATTTGATGAAAGAATCCTGGATGAAGCGAAGGATAAACAGATTCCGCTTTTTGAGCGGTTAAAGTTTATGAGTATCACATCATCAAATCTGGATGAGTTTTATATGGTAAGGGTAGCGTCTCTGAAAGATATGGTACATGCAGGATATGAGAAACCGGATATAGCCGGTATGTCTCCGAAAGTACAGCTGCGTCATATCAGCGCGCGGACACATAATCTGGTGGAGGACCAGTACCAGGTGTATAGTAAATCCCTTCTTCCGGCATTGAAAAAGGTTGGACTTCATATCATCAACAATCATGAAGATCTGACGGATGAACAGGCTGTTTTTGTAGACAGGTATTTTGAAGATAATATTTACCCTGTACTGACACCTATGGCAATGGATTCTTCAAGACCGTTCCCGTTGATCCGGAATAAAACGTTGAATCTGGGTGCTCTGATTCGTAAAAAGGACAGTAAAAAAAATAAAGAGGCACTGGAATTTGCGACTGTACAGGTGCCGTCTGTGCTTCCACGTTTTGTGGAATTACCGTCGGATGAAAATGGTGATAGGTATGTGATCCTTCTTGAAGAGATTATCGAAAGGAATATCGGAAAGCTCTTTTTAAGCTATAATGTGGTATGTACACATCCTTATCGTATCATGCGTAATGCCGACCTGACAATTGATGAAGATGAGGCTGCGGATCTTCTGAAAGAGATTCAGAAACAGCTGAAGAGACGTCAATGGGGTGAAGTCATCCGCCTGGAAGCAGAGGCAGGTATGGATCCGCGTCTTCTTGATATTCTTCGGTCTGAGTTCCACATAAAGGATGAAGATATTTTTTCTATCAATGGTCCGCTGGACCTTACTTTCCTTATGAAAATGTATGGGCTGGATGGTTTTGACAGTTATAAGACACCGAAATATACACCTCAGCAAGTACCGGCACTCCGAAATGAGGATGATATTTTTACTAATATCAGGAAGGGAGATATCCTTCTGCATCATCCATATTATACCTTTGATCCGGTAGTGAACTTTGTGAAACAGGCTGCCAAAGATCCGGATGTTCTTGCTATTAAGCAGACCCTGTACCGAGTGAGCGGCAATTCTCCGATCATAGCAGCACTTGCACAGGCTGCGGAAAATGGAAAACAGGTATCGGTACTTGTGGAACTGAAGGCCCGATTTGATGAAGAGCATAATATTGTGTGGGCAAAGATGCTGGAAAAAGCAGGATGCCATGTAATCTATGGACTTTTGGGATTGAAAACGCACAGTAAGATCACTTTGGTGGTACGTCGTGAGGAAGAAGGAATTCGCAGATATGTACATCTGGGTACCGGTAATTATAATGATTCCACTGCGAAACTGTATACAGACTGCGGTATTCTTACCTGTAATGAAAAGATCGGTCAGGATGCAACGGCAGTATTTAACATGCTGTCCGGTTATTCGGAGCCCAGTACATGGAATAAGCTTGTTGTGGCGCCTTTGTGGATGCGAAGCAGATTCTTGCACTTGATTGAAATGGAAGCAGAACATGCACGTAAAGGACAGAAGGCACACATCATAGCGAAAATGAATTCTCTTTGTGATCAGGAGATTATTGCAGCATTATATGCGGCTTCTGCGGCAGGTGTGAAGATTGAACTGATCGTAAGAGGAATCTGCTGTCTGAAGACGGGTATTCCCGGAATCAGTGAGAATATTACTGTGCGTTCCATCGTAGGAAATTTCCTTGAACATGCCCGTATTTTCTATTTTTACAGTAACGGTCAGGAAGAAATCTATATGGGAAGTGCGGACTGGATGCCGAGAAATCTGGACAAACGAGTGGAGATCATATTCCCGGTGGAGGATGAAAATATTAAGAAAGAATTGATGCATATTCTGGATGTACAGCTTTCAGACAATACGAAAGCACACCTGCTTCAGCCGGACGGATCATATATTAAACCGGACAGACGGGGAAAAACACCAATCTGTGCGCAGGATTTCTTCTGTACAGAAGCAATTGAAAGAAATAAAAAATCAGACGATACAAAAGAGTATAGAGTATTCATACCCGCAGAACCGATGGAACAGCAATAATAATAAAGCAGTGAAGCCGACAAAAATGTTTTCTTTCCTGTCGATGTCAGGCCGCTTCCCTTCAGCTAACTGCTAACTGCGACTGAAAACGCTCCGGAGAGCCGTCGCGTTTAGTCTTAGTAAGCAGTGGATCTTCAGGCGCGCTTACCCCGATGACATTGCAGGAAAGAAAACATTGTGTCGGCTCTTCTGCTTTATTGGACACAAACTATAATACAAGGACAGGGGACAGACCCCTTGTCCGGTTTTTTACGTGAGGAATGAATTGAAAAAGTGAGGTAAGAGGTTACAGAAATATTGGATAAAGCGAGCCTGAAAATCCAGCGCTTACGCAGACTTAGGCGCGACGGCTCTCCGGAGCGTCTTATGTCGGAGTTAGCGATTAGTTGAAGGGGAGCGGCCTTTTTCAGTAACCTCTTACCTCACTTTTTCAATTCACATTTGTAAGCTTTTTTTAAAGACTTTTGCAGATGACCGTGCTACAATCTTTGTAGCTACAGCAAATGAATAAAGGGGAATGCTAATAGGGAGGTTACATATGAACGAAACGAATATTTTGGTTGTAGATGACGAAAAAGAGATTGCGGATCTTTTGGAATTATATTTAATCAGTGATGGATTTTGTGTAAAAAAAGCATATGATGCGGAAGATGGACTTCGGATTATGAAAAATGAACCGATTGATCTGGTTCTTCTTGATATTATGATGCCGAAAATAGATGGGATTGAGATGTGCCGCAGAATCAGAGAGACAAATAATGTTCCAATTATTATGGTGAGTGCGAAGACACAGGAACTGGATAAAATTGTGGGATTGACTACAGGCGCAGATGATTATGTTACAAAACCGTTTAATCCGCTGGAACTGATGGCAAGAGTAAAATCACAGCTCCGCAGATATCGGGAATTAAATCCTGCCCAGGAAAAGAAAGAAGAATCCGGTATGATTGTACTTCGCAATATGCGGATCAATAAGGAGACCCATCAGGTTTTTGTGGATGAGGAAAGTATCAAGCTCACACCGATTGAGTTTGATATTTTGTATTTACTGGCTTCGCATCCGGGACGGGTATTTAGTACAGATGAAATATTTGAACAGGTATGGCATGAAAGAGTATATGAGGCAAATAATACGGTGATGGTACATATCAGACGTCTGAGAGGAAAGTTGAAGGATGATACCAGAGACGACAAGATTATAACAACAGTCTGGGGGGTAGGATATAAAATTGAAAACTAAATTCATTAAGAGTTTTGAAGAACGGCTTGCATTTTATATCTTTATCAGTGTGATTGTCACAGTAGCGGCGGAGGCACTGACTTCACTTTTGATTTATCGCATTTCCAGCGAGCTGCGGTTTATGGGATACCGTAGTTCCTTGATTGGACCGGATGGATTAAATCCGGCAGTTCGCGGTTGGATCCTTCTTTTAATGGGAATCCTGGTGTTCGTGTTATGTTTTTATTATTTGATTCATGATTATATGAAGTATATTCGAATCATTGCAAATGGAATAAAAGACATTGCACAGGGCAATTTTGATACGGAGATTCCGGTCAGATCTCTGGATGAATTCGGTGAGATGGCATCTTATCTGAATCAGATGCAGGATAATATTAAGGAGATTATGGAAAGAGAGAGAGTAGCAGAGCATACTAAGAATGACCTGATTTCCAGTGTGGCACATGATTTGCGTACTCCGCTTACATCGATCATAGGATATCTTGGTTGGGTCAGAGAACAGCCTGACCTGGATGAAGTGACACGCCGGAAATACCTGGATATTGCTTATCGGAAAGCGCAGCATCTGGAACAACTGACCAATGAATTGTTTGGTTTTGTAAAGCTGGAACACAGGGAAATGAGTCTGCATGTGGGTATCCTGGATATCCGGCAGCTTTTGGAACAGCTTCTGGATGAATGTTATCCAAGCTTTGAAAAATATGGTTTGGAAAATGAGTTTTTTTGTCAGGAAGAAAGAATTCTGATGGAAGGAGATGGAAATCTTCTTGCACGTCTTTTTGAGAATCTTCTGAATAATGCCATAAAATATGGGAAAGACGGGAAATTAATACGTGTAGAACTGGAAAAGAAAAAAGAATCTGCAGTGATAAAAGTAATCAATTATGGATATGTGATTCCGGAACAGGAGATTGGGAAGTTATTCCGGAAGTTTTATCGGGTTGAGCATTCCCGGTCGCAGGACACCGGAGGTACCGGTTTGGGACTTGCCATCGTGGAACAGATTGTCCAGCTTCATCACGGGACCATATCTGTAAAGAGTGATCTACAGGGAACTGTGTTTGAAGTTGTTCTGCCGCTTGCATTTTTACATGAAGATCCTGTGTCAGCAGATGTAGCAAAATAAAAAGTAGGAGGAGTTATACGATGAATATAAAAAGAATCGTAAGCATACATGGACTTTTCCTTTGCATACTTTTATTTCTTATTCCTGCATCTGTCAGGGCAGAGGATACGGTGAACATGAACTTGAATTATGGTTTTCAGAATAATGCAAAATCCGGTTCCTGTTTTCCCCTAAATATCGATTTGGAGAATAACGGAGATGCTTTTTGTGGAAGTCTGGAAATATCCGTGCCGATCATGGGTGATAACATGGGAATCACCAACAGTCTATGGATGGGAGTCAGTGAATGGGGGAGCTACAACAACCGTGTATACCGCTATCAAAAAGAAATTGTACTGGAAAAAGGAGAAAAAAGGAAAGAAACATTTTATCTGGAGCTTCCTGCATTCGAAGGATATTTGGAAGTAAGAGTAAAGTCCGGCAATACGACTCTTTGTGAGGATCGTCTTTCCTGTGGATTCTCAGAAAACAGTTCACGGATTCTGGTAGGAATCGTGTCCGCTGATCTGAATGGTATGGAGTCATTGGATGGAATGCAGATTCAGGCAGATAACGGATATGGTCTTGAGTCTTTTGTAAAAACAATTCCGTTACAGGCAGAAGATATTTATCCCAATCCTGATGCATTCAGCCAGCTGGATGTATTGATTGTTGATTTGGGAACCGTATTTTCTACAGAACAGCAGATTGCTTTGAACAGATGGAAAGAAAACGGTGGATTTTTTATTGAAAGGAACGGAGAAAACCTGTATGAATTGTTTTGTGGTTTTCTGGACGGAGAAAGAAGTTCCGATTTTCAGAAACATCTGGATCAGATGATATCCTATTCATTCGGTGACGATGGAGGAGTAAGCCAGATTCCTGTCAGGGTAAAGCCTTCTATGGGAAAATATCTGATTATCCTTTGTATTTATGCTCTGGCAGCAGGTCCGGGAATTTATCTTCTGCTGCGAAAAAGAAATAAAAGAAAGTATCTCTGGTCGTATATATGCGTATTGTCTGTTATTTTTATGGGAATCATCAGTATAATGGGAAAGAGGACCAATCTTTACGCACCGATTATCAGCTATAATGGACTCTATGAACAACAAAATGAAGTGTGGAGCGAGACTTTACAGATTGGAATACAGGCACCTTATAATTCCGAGTATCATTTATATCTGGACAATGAATACCGCCTTTTGCCGATGAACATAGGATCCGATTGTATGAAAGAATATCGCACGGATACTTCAGAAAGTATTGTAATACAGATGGGTGAGAAGAATAACCGGGTAACCATGGACAATATGGCATCGTTTGTACAGAATTGCTTTAAACTGGAAAAAAACAGAGAAACCGGAACGAAACAGATGCAGCTTTCGTTGAAGGGAGATGGAAAACAAATATCCGGCACCTGGAAAAACTCGACCGGATATGATATCTGTAAAGCAATTCTGGTGATGCAAAACCGAGCTGCGGTTCTCGGTGATCTGGAATCAGGAAAAGAAAAAAGGATAACAGAAAGTACTTTGTATTCCTGTGGAAATGGTGGAATTGAACTGCTGATAAAAGATCTTATGGATTTTAATGAATTTCAATATCCGGATTATGAAATAACAAATCTTTCATCACAGGTCTGGTCTGCTCTCAGAGACAGAAAGCCGGATCAGATTTATCTCTTAGGAATAGTAACAAATCCAGATTTGAGTTTTGAAGGTGATTCCGGATATAAGATTTATGGTTCTACGCTTTTTCAGATGGCTGTAGATGTGAATTGGAACAGCGATGGTTATCTCTGGTGTCCCAATATGGAGGCATATGGATTTTCCAGAAATGGAGAATTTAGTTCAGAGACAAATCTGATCAACGGAAAAGAGGCAACAGTGGATTACAGGACGGATCAGATTAGAGAGTTGAAAACTATTTCATTTTTTCATGCAGATTATGATGATGATAAGTATTATTTCCCGTTTAAAGGAAAAGTTGCTCTTTATTGTTGGGAAACTGATACATTTGAGGAAATACAGAACTGGGAGACAACATTGGAGGGCGAGAGACTGAATCATTTTTTGTCAGAAAACGGAACCATAAGAGTAAGATATTTATTGGATGATACTATCAATACGGTGAATCGTTCCTGTATGCTGCCCTGTCTGACGGCAGCAGGAAAGGTGGAAAGTGATGCTTCGAATTGAAAATCTTTATAAAAAATATGATTCGGTGCTGGCTTTGGATGGTCTGAATATGGAGATTCATAAAGGAGAGCTTTACGGATTTGTAGGACCCAATGGAGCCGGAAAGACTACAACGATTCGGATTGTTTCCGGTCTGTTAAGACAGACCAGAGGGGATGTCTGGATTGACGGAATACCGGTAAATAAAGATATCAAGATCCTAAAAAGCAAGATTGGTTATATACCGGATTTTTTTGGAGTTTATGATAATCTGACAGTTATGGAATATCTGGAGTTTTATGCCTCTGCTTATGGAATTTATGGGAAAGAAAGTACCTGCAGAGCCAATGAAGTTCTGGAACAGGTAGAACTTTACAGAATGGAGGATCGTTTGGTTGATGAGCTTTCCAGAGGAATGCAGCAGAGGTTGTGTCTGGCAAGAGCTCTGATCCACCGTCCGCAGCTGCTGGTTATGGATGAACCGGCATCCGGTTTGGATCCGGGAGCGAGGAAGGTATTTAAAAATGTATTGAGAAATCTTTGCAGAGATGGATACACAGTATTGATCAGTTCGCATATCCTGTCCGAATTGGCGGATATGTGTACGAATGTGGGAATTATCAATCAGGGGAAAATGATTCTGCAGGGAGAAATGGAAGAAATTATGTATACGATTGACAGTTCCAATCCAATCATCATAACAGTTTTTCAGAATATGGAGCAGGCATTGAAATTGTTGAAACGGCATCCCCTGGTAAAAAGGATTTCGATTGACAGAAACAAAATTTCCATATTATTTTCAGGCAGCCGGGAAGAAGAAG
>JBJFCH010000175.1:0-9241 GCA_051888835.1 Oliverpabstia sp.
CACAAGCATCGCCAATACATTGCACGGTGCTCCGCCCGGGTTTGCTTCAAATAATGGGTTTTCCTGATTGCTTTTCCCATTTTGTGTAAAATCGATCAACAATTCACCCAATGCTGTTACATCATATTTCTTCATAGCTTCTGTTCTTCCTTTTTATCGTATGATATGGGTATCAAGTCATACTTAATAACATCCATATTTACTGTTCCGTCGGCAAAAAACGAGATTCCATCGGCAGCCTGGTCTGTATACATTGTCGCTGTCAGAACCTGTTCCCCGTCATTTACAAATACTTCTACACTGAAACGATCCAAAATGATCCGAAGCCTCAGTTCATCCTCTATGCAGTTTACCTTACTGCGTCTCTGGTGAATGATAGCCCTTCTGGAACCGGAAAACTTGCGGTCGATTTTCAACACCGATTCACGTGGACGGAAGCTCAAGGCTGTGTGATACTGTTCATTTTGTGCAAATCGCACGGCGAATTTCTGAAACATTTCCTGCGCATCCCCCGGTCGGATTACCAATTCCATGTCAACCTTTCTTCCCTTTACTCCATCAAGAGTAATCACATCCGAAAAAGACACATTCTGATACGTAACCTTGTTACAGCGCATCTCATCCAGTTCTCTAATAGGCTTCTGATACAATCTGCCATTCTTCAGGGACAATTCTCTCGGAAGACTCATCTGTCCGAACCACGGTTCTTCCTTCGCACGAATACCACAGGCGTCCCAATTCTGCATCCAGCCGATCATCACCCGGCGTCCATCCTGCGTCAATATTGTCTGCGGTGCATAAAAATCAATTCCATAATCAATTGACTGATCATACTGTTCTGTAAAAGCACCTGTTTCTTCATCGAAATCTCCAATCAGACAAAGGGTTCCGTTTCCATTGTGATATTCAAAATCCTTCGGGAGCATATCTTGTGGACTGGTAAACAGAACCCATTTTCCATCCAGTTCAAACAAGTCCGGGCATTCCCACATTTTTCCGAAGCGATTTTTGTTTTCAATCAATACATTTTCAAATTTCCAATGAAAAGCATCCGGACTGCTAAACAATAAGATCTGACCGCTTCCATCAGATGGACGATTGCCAATTACACAGCAGTAAGTACCGTCCTTTTTCTGCCATATTTTGGGATCACGAAAATCTAACCTGCTGCCGCCTTCCGGTAAATCCTTTTCATCAAGCACAGGATTTCCTTCATATTTCACATAGTCCACGCCATTGCCGACAGCAAGGCACTGTGTCTGTACATCGTGATAAATATCATTTGCCTGATGTTCTTTAACTACTCCCGTGTACATCAAAAGATGCCGCCCATCCGGAAGTGTAATCGCACTGCCGGAGAAACATCCGTCTCTGTCATATGGTTCATCCGGAGCCAGTGCCGCCGGAAGATATTCCCAATGTAAAAGATCTTCGCTTACTGCATGTCCCCAGTGCATAGGCCCCCATTTGGATTCATAAGGATGATACTGATAAAACATATGATATTTTCCATTGTAGTAAGAAAATCCATTTGGATCATTCATCCATCCTACACGTGCGGACAGATGGAAATCCGGACGTTCTTCATGTCTAATTAGTTTTTCAGAAGTTTCTTCATATTTTCGCGCTTCACGTAATGTCTGACTTGTCATAATCAATCTCCTGTCATCTAATTTGCATAACAGGCACATCACCATCTTTGATGATGTACCTGTAAATTCTGTTATTATTCTGTTTTATTCAGCTGCTTCGCCTTTCACATAACGATCGTAGGCTGCCTGATATACTTCCAGTAATTCTTCCATACCACAAGTCTCTTTCAGCTTAGCAACATAGCTGTCCCACTCTTCATCAGTCGGGCCGCCTTCTTTCAGCCAGAGACCTTCCTGCTCAGCTACAGTATTTTCAAAATCTGTTTTATACATGTCAATCGTATCCAGTTCTTCTTCCGTATACACACAGTCAACCGGATAGGTAACTGTGCTGTCAACGTATGGCATCCAGAAATCATTAAGATCTGTCAGCCTTTCGATGGCGCGGTCTTCCATTTTGAAAGTAGTGCTGTAATAATCGCTGAGGATCAGCTTTGGTCCATATACTTCATATTCACCCTTTAATTCTCCGGCACTCTTACCAAACTTTTCTCTTGCTTCCGCATCTGTAATACTCTGCCATACGCCATTTTCATCCTGTTCTGTGAAGTAAGTTCCGATCGGTCCGTACTGAAGCTGCATTACATTTTCCGGTGCATACCACTGGTCAAAGAATTTCAGCAGATTAGCCGGGCTTTCACATTCACTCGTAATACTCAAATTACCACTGTTTGTGGCACCACCAGTACGAACGGTCACATTGTGTGATCCATCCGGTCCATCCAGAATCGGAAGAAATACATAATCATCAGCATGCTCTCCCATCAATTCTTCAATATACCACCAGGTAGATACACCAACATATCCCTGAGAACATTTTGAAATAAGCTGTGTGTCACTCTGGCTAAACATTTCCTTATCCATCAATCCTTCTGCATACCAATCGTGGAAATAGGTGAGTGCCTCACGGTAATTATCTGATGCACATACAAACTCTACCTTGCCATCTGGATTCAGTACAAGATCATTGATGACATCATTCGGCCAGTTTGTGAAACCAAATCCTGCATAGAAGATGTTCTGTCCCCAGCACCACTGGTCGAAACCGGTACTCATCGGAATCGTGCTTCCTGCAGCATTTCCATAATATTTCGCACTCATATCATTTGCTTTAAATGCAACAAGCGCTTCATGCAGTTCATCCAGCGTCGTCGGAACTTCCATTCCAAGCTCATCGAGCCATGCTTTATTGATCATACTGAACTGCGGAATAGTATAAATACTGTAATCTTCTTCTGCGCCAATACCTGCTGTTCCCATTTTCTCGCCTGCCGGAAGACCGTAAATGCAGCCGTCACTCATCGTGATCGCAGATTTGATATCCGGATTTTCTTCCAGTATCTTGCTAAGATTCGGCATATACTCTTCTGTAAGATACGGTGTCAAATCAATAAATGTTCCATCACTTCCGTAATTCGTCAAATCATAGTTGCTGAATCCAACACCCATAAATGCATCCGGAAGCTCACCCCCGGCAATTCGTACATTCACCTGTTCGCTCAGAGAATCACTCATAACATTCCAGTTGATCTTAATTCCGGCTTCCTCCTGAAGTTTGTTCAGCACCTCGTTGCCCTCGTAACCTTTGCTCAGAGCACTGATGCCTCCCATGATATCAAACTCTGTCTGAGAAGTATCCGTGTTCGCAACTCCCGGCTCCGTCTTATTCTCTTTTTTTCCTCCGCAGGCCGTCATAGAAACGGTAAGCCCTGCAACTACCATACAAGAAACTACTTTTTTCCATAAATTCGTCTTTCTCATCTTGAATCTCCTTTCAGAAAATTAACCTTTTACTGCGCCTGCCATAAACCCTTGCTCAAAATACTTCTGTACAAACGGATAAATGATCAGCATTGGCGCCGCCGCTACAATGATAGAAGAAAACTTAATCATTTCTGTCAATTTATTCAGCTCTGCATAACCGCCAGATATTGTACTTGCCTGACTTGCACTGGCCGAACTCTTAATCAAGATATTTCGCAGTACCAATGGCAGAGGAGCTTTCTCCTGACCCGGCAGATAGATCAATGCTGTAAACCAGTCATTCCAATAGGCAACCATACTGAACACAACCATAACCGCCATAATAGAACGGCTGAGCGGAACAACGATTTTTATAAATGTCGTCCATTTTGATGCTCCATCAATTTCGGCAGACTCAATCATTTCTTTCGGAATACTGTGCTCAAAGAAATTCCGCACAATGATCATATTGCTTACCGCAACACCTCCCGGAAGAATCAAAGCCCACATGCTGTCCATGAGACCTGTATTTTTTACGACCAGATATGTAGGGATCAGACCGCCGCCAAAATACATCGTAATAATGAAAAATATACTTAAGAACTTCCGTCCCGGTAAATCCTTGATACTTAGTGGATAGGCTGTAAGGTACACCATTACAACGGAAAAAATGGTTCCAACTACCGTATATTTGATACTGTTCAGATAACCTGTAACGATGCTCTTGTCTGCAAATACAGCCTTATAACCATCCAGAGTAAATCCGCTTGGGAACAGGAATGTTTTTCCTGCATATACATCATAAGGATTTGAAACAGATGCTATTAATACATAGTAAAGCGGATATGCAACCAGAAATACAATTACCAGACAAATTGCCACCAGGATAATATCACTGGTCCTCTCAGATAAGCCATGCAATTGCCCTGCCCGTTTCTTTTCTCTCATGCTGCACCTCCTAAACAAAACTTACATCTTCTGATATCTTCTTAGTGATCTTATTTACAATAATCAGAAGAATGACATTTACAACCGTATTGAATAATCCCACCGCAGTCGAATAGCTATATTTAGCTCTTTCAATACCTTGCTGGTACACATACACCGCAATTACATCACTGGTTGCTTTGTTCAAGTCTGTCTGAAGCAGGAATACTTTCTCAAATCCGACATTCATCAGACTGCTGGCGCTCATAATCAGCATCAGCACCATCTGGGGAACGAGTGCCGGAAAATCAATGTATCGGATTCTCTGGAACATGGATGCTCCATCAATTCGTGCCGCTTCATACTGAGATGCATCAACCGTTGCCAACGTTGCCATATAAACGATGATGCCCCATCCTGCATCCTGCCAGATACCCGAGGCAATATAGATCGTACGGAACGCAGATGCCTCTGACAAGAAATCAATACTTGTACCTGCGATCAGATTGATCAGACCTCCTGACGGACTTAAGAACACACGGAGCATACCGCAAACAACCATGATAGAAATAAAATGCGGTGCATAAAGTATGGTCTGTACACCTCTCTTAAATCTTGTGAATCTCAGCTGGTTGATCATAAGTGCCAGAATGATCGGAACCGGGAAACTCCATAACAAACCATAAAAGCTTAACAGAACCGTATTCTTAATCATACGGACACAGTTTGGAGAACTGAAAAAACGTTCAAACCACTGTAAGCCAACCCATTCACTTCCCCACATTCCACGGGATGCTTTGTAATCACGGAATGCAATCTGGATACCATACATCGGTACATACTTATAAATAATCGTAAGTACCACAGGAATCAAAAGCATCAGATACAACTGCCAGTATTGGCCAATACGTTTTCCGATTGGTTTCCCTCCGGCTTTTTTTGCCTGAGCTACTGTTTTTGACCTGCCCATATAAACTCTCCTTTCCATTTTATGCCAGCAGCTATGCAACGAATCTGTCTGGCATTTTTGCAACTGTCTGGCCACAACAGTTGCATTGCGTTTTCAAACCACGGTTTTCGTGAAACGTTATTTCGTTGTTGTGTATAAAATATCACCATATCTGTTTTCAGTCAATACTTTTCATCCCTTTTATTGTTTATTTTGCCTTTTTCATTTGATTTTAACAAACTTCAAACAGCAATTTTGTACATTTTTGCTTCGTGTATCGTTTCATGAAATATCATGAAAATATATCTTTACAAAAGCAAAAAAGCATACTATAATAACTACAGAAACAAGAAAAGAGGTGCAATTATGAGAAATAAAAATTCTGCCCCTACCATGAAAGATGTTGCATTGGAAGCCGGAGTTGCATTAGGAACCGTTTCCAAAGTCATCAACGGACTGCCTGTCGGAGAATCCTACAGAATACGTGTAGAAGAAGCGATTCGTAAACTGGACTACCATGTAAACAGCTATGCGCAGGGATTAAAATCAAACAAAACCTATACGGTTGCCTTACTTATCCCGAATACTTATCATCCTTATTTTGGCAAACTTGTTTACCAAATCAACCTCTCTTTATTAAAAAGGAAATACCGGATGCTCCTCTGCTCCACAGAGTACGATCCCGGGCTGGAACAGGAATATGTCAAGATGGCACAGCAGAATAAAGTGGATGGAATCATTGGACTGACTTACAATCCCAATCTACAAGTAGATGCCACCATTCCCTTCATCTCCATAGACCGCACCATCAGCCCCCAGATTCCCTGTATTGCCAGTGATAATTTTGCCGGAGGACAGATGGCCGCCGAAAAACTCGCAGACCTGGGCTGTAAAAATGTCGCTTTCCTGCGCATCGGCTCTTCCTTAACCAATGAACCCAATAAAAGGAAAGCCGGTTTCGAAAACGGATGCCTCGCAAGGAATCTTTCTTATAGTATGAAGATACTGGAAGACGGATCTTCTCTAGACGAAATCGAAGCCTTTCTTAAAGATCATATGCATGACGGAAAACTGGACTTTGACGGTCTCTTCTGCGTCACAGACCGCATGGTTTATGATGTGCGTAAGATTCTGAAAAGAATGAATGTTCGTGTGCCGGAAGATGTTCAAATGATCGGTTTTGACGGAATCCGGAATTTTGGTGACAGTGACTACATATGTTCCACAATCGTACAACCGGTCGCAGAACTTGCCGAAATGTGTGTAGAACTTCTTCTTCAGGAAAACATGGCAGCCAAGCCGCCTCTCGTATGCCTTCCTGTTTCCTATATGTACGGCGGTACGACAAAAGAAACCGAAAACGGAAAGGATGAATTCAAATGAAAAACTGGTGGTATTACCACAAATGGTATGTGATCTGCGGCATCCTTCTCTGCCTGATCTCTCTTCAACTGATCGGCAATGCGTTTGGATGGTTTAAGAAAGAACCCGACCTGCAAATTGCATATGCAGGAGAAACACCCCTACCAGAAGATACAGTTTCCGCCATAGAAAAGGCTTTTTCCGCCTTCGCCGGGGACTACAATCAAGATGGTGCGATTACCATACAAGTTAACCAGTATGTCAGCGGCAGCTCTGAAGACGCCAGTGCCGATGCTTCCGGATACCGACAGGCAGCAGAAATCGGACTGATTGCAGATATCAATGACTGCGAAAGCTATTTCTTCCTGATGGATAATCCCGAAGAACTCCAAAAGCAATACCAGATATTGGCCATGCCGGACGGAACCTGCCCGGATTCAGCCGATATCTCCACAGACAACAAAGCCATTCTCTGGAGTTCTTTCAAAGCCCTGTCCGGACTAGATCTTGGTGAGTATACAACCACATTGCTTGGTCAGGAAACCGCGGGAAGCAATCAGGAAATTTTATCTACTCTCTATCTCGGCAGGCGCTGCTTTTATGACGAAAGAGAAACAGCTCACGCTAAAGAATGCGCCGCCCTCTGGAACGCACTGAAGGGAGATTCCAATGGACAGATTCATATTGGGAGGAACATACGTATCGATGAACCTGAAAATCTCACACTTTTGGATAACAAAGATGCACTTGCTGCCGACGGCTTATATTACGCCACATGGGTTTGCGGCAACTCTTCTCCTTACGAAAACAGTGACGGAGAAAATGTAGAACTATATGACGCTCAACTATATTTTCTAACAAGTGAAACTCCCAATAAGGATACAGCAGAAAAAGACTGTGCCACCTGGCTTTCCACAGCAAAAGAAACCTATGATATATACTCTGAAAAAACAATTACATGCAACGACCAGACCTATACGTTAATCGAATACAACTGTATAAATGATACCAATCCCTACGACCATGGAATATCTGTCTTCGGTACCTTCGATGTAAACGCTGTCTGCATAGAATTTACCTGCCTTGAAAATTACGATATGGAACTCGAACCAATACTAACCGAATTTTTAAATGGCTGCCACTACGAAACAAATTAAATCAGAACAGGAGAAGCATATGTCTTTCTTTTATCCCAATTACAATCATCCATCAAACGGAAAACGACTCACTGGGTTTTCCAGATATACAGAAGTATTAGAACGCAATATCAAGAACTTTTTACTGACAAACTTAATAACAATATTCGGTTTTCTCCCATTTGCAGTTGGCGTCGCACTTTCGATTCTTTCATCCAGTGTATTGGTGTTAATCCCCTCCTGCCTGATTGGTGGAATCTTTGCAGGTCCTGCTCTGTCCTGCATGTACGATGCTGTAATGCGCAGTCTGAGGGATGCATCCGGCTCCTGGTGGTCGGATTATAAACATGCCTGGAAACAGAACTGGCGTCAATCCATCCTTCCGGGAATTTTATTCTGCCTGATGCTTGGTTTTTACATATTTATGGCCATGCTTTTCTGGTGGTCTGTCCAATTTCCCGGATGGGGAACTATCGCAGTTTATGTATGCAGTCTTTTCCTGTTTACCATGTTTTTTTCCATTTATTGGCCTCAGATTGTTTTATTTGAACAACCTCTCAAGCAATCCGCAAAAAACAGTTTACTGTTTATGCTGCGATTTTTCCCAAAAATGGCAGAGGTTACTCTCATTCAGCTCGCGTACTGGATTGTCATTGTCCTCTTCCTTCCATGGTCAATAATATTGTTGCCAATAACCGGAATTTGGTTCATTCTTTATTCCGCTGACTTTTTACTATATGATACCATGAACAACATTTTCCAAATTGAATCCAAAATTGCTGATGCGTTTCCAGAACAGATTCCTTATTATGAAGACGATGAAGCATGGCTAAAACGAAAACAGGAGGAAGCGAATGCAAAACATCACACAAATCGCTGAAAATCACACGATTATATCCCGTAAACTCTTTAATGAAGGTATGCGCGCCGTAGAAAATAAAAGCTACAAGAAAGAGATTAAAAAACTCATCCTCATTCTTGCTATCATATATTTAGTAGTTGTCGTCTGGCTTTTATACACCGGAGGTTCTCTGTTTTTTCTTTTTGGAGAATCTATATTTCTGGGTGCAATACTTTTTTGGTTGGTTATAATGTTACCAAACACAAAACGCCGCAATAAATATAAAGCCCTGTGCCAAGATACGGACATTGTACCTGAAAGAACCATAAAGTTTTATCAGGATTATTTATCTGTAATAACTAATTTCGGAAAAGAAACTATAATTCTATATAATGACATAACAGGATTTCAGGAAACCAGTCATTTATATATCCTTAACTGTAATAAGAATATGAATCTTCTAGTCAGCAAGGACGGTTTTATTTTTGGAGATTTCAATACCTTAAAGTCAAAAGTTGCGGGGACAGGTTCCTTGACTCACTTGTGAGTCAAGGAACCTGTCCCCACTATTATCGTGTCCCCACTATTATCTTGAGCACCTAAACAGAAGTTCTTCCCATCTTCTGTCCAC
>JBJFCH010000176.1:0-9221 GCA_051888835.1 Oliverpabstia sp.
CTCGACCACCTTATCACCCTTCATCAGCGTAAATATGATAAGTTGGTAAATGTGAAAAAATTCATGCTTCAAAAAATGTTTCCGCAAAATGGATCCAATGTTCCAGAAATTCGTTTCGCTGGATTTATGGATGTTTGGGAACAGCGTAAGTTCGGAGATATTACTGAAATTAAATCAGCTTTACGAGTACATAAAGAAGAATGGACAAATACTGGAGTTCCTTTTTATAGGTCAAGTGATGTTATGTCAGCTATAAATGGTACAACAAACACGAAAGCATTCATTTCTGAAGGACTATATGAAAAATTATCTTCAACATCTGGAAAATTAGAAAAAGGCGATGTGCTTGTTACTGGTGGCGGTTCGGTTGGAAATCCCTATATTGTGCCAAATAACGAACCTTTATACACAAAAGATGCGGATTTGTTATGGATAAAAAATAATGAGAAATTTGATTCTTATTTCGTATATGAATTCTTTTTCTCTCCTGTGTTTAGAACTTATTTAGAGAGTATATCTCACGTTGGAACTATTGCTCATTATACTATTACACAATTAGCAGATACACCTATTGCACTTCCATCTATTGAAGAACAAAAGCAAATAGGAGCATGTTTCAAGAACCTCGACAACCTTATCACCCTCCATCACAGCAAGCTGGAAAAATTGAAAGAAATTAAGAAATCTATGCTTGAAAAGATGTTTCTTTAGGAGAATTTGAGAATATGAGTAAAATAATATTATTTCACGGGACTCCTGATGAAGTCGTAGTACCGACTTTTGGATGCGGTGAAGATAGGCATGATTATGGAAAAGGTTTTTATTTAACGGAAAATTCTGAATTGGCTAAAGAGTGGGCAGTTTGTCGACCAAATGATAAAAACGGATGGGTACATAAGTATGAATTGAACACAGATGGTCTTAAAATATTGGATTTTCAGAAAGAAGATGTATTATCATGGTTGGCAGAACTGATGAAGCATAGAGATGCAGCTGATTCTAAGCGATATAAGATGTTAGCGAAGAAATTTATAGAAAAGTATGGCATTGATACCAGTGAGTATGATGTTATTAAAGGGTGGAGAGCCAATGCATCCTATTTTTACATAGCAAGAGAGCGTATGAAAGACTTGGTGGATTCTGATGCGAATAAAGTAACTAATGTGTTCAGTACACTGTTTGAGAGGTGATAGTCGTGCATGCATATTCAGAAGTTTATTTGGATGATGTAGTTGAAAATCAGGGAAAACTTTTTGATCTGGTAGCGCAATCCTTTCGGGATAAGGATACTGTAGAATTTATTCAAACATATATGACAAGTAAAACACGAAAAAGTATTGATGAAGCGAAAGCTTATGTCAATACAATGGATGCCGGAGAATTATGGAATTACTTCTCTGTAAATGAAGGTTATACACTAAAGTCCGGAAAAGCACTCGATGGTTTTATGCCGGACTGGATTGGTGAGTTTTATGCTTATTATCAGTGGTATTATAATATTCCAAGCGCGGAATTGGTTAAAAAAATACCGGTCAATTTCTTAATGAAAGCATATTATGGTCTTCATGACCTGGAGTTGGAATTAGCAGTGAAAAAAGTTGGTGAAGTATAATGCAGATTATTTGTTTTCATAATCCAAATGAAGAAAATGGATATTTGAGTAATTGGTATTCTTCTTACTTTTCGCAGGACGATATTTCGTTTTCCTCTATGGAACAGTTTATGATGTATCAAAAGGCTGTTTGTTTCAATGACCTGAAAATTGCAGCGCAGATATTGGAAACAGAAGATGTGTCACGTATAAAAGAGCTGGGACGTCTTGTGACGGGATATGATGACAATTATTGGGGTGGCATACGGCAGATTGTTGTGTATAAGGGTCTTTTAGCAAAGTTTGCTCAAAACACAGAATTAAAAGAATTGCTTTTAAAAACCGGAGATGCAGTTTTGGCAGAATGCGCAGTAAAAGATCGGATTTGGGGTATTGGATTATCCATGAGAGATCCTGATAGATTCGACAGAAGCAAATGGAAGGGACAGAATCTGTTGGGATATACGCTGATGATGGTTCGCGAAAGTTTAAAATAAAAATAATAAAAATTGAGGATTGTATTTGAACAAAAATACATTATTAAGCAAGATGCTTGTGGACAACTCTAAAAACACCTCCCGAAAGGAGAAAAATGATATGACATTCAGATGCGAAGCGGATTTTGAAGAAGCCCTGATCAAAATTTTGACAGAAAAGGGGTGGGAGAAAGAAGTAATAAAATATCCCACAGAGAAAGAGTTAATAGATAACTGGGCGAAGATTTTATTTGACAATAACAGAGGAATAGATCGGCTCAATAATTATCCGTTGACAGAGGGAGAGATGCAGCAGATTCTCGAGCAGATTACTGCTTTGAGAACTCCTTTGAAACTGAATGGATTTATTAATGGGAAAACGGTTTCTATTAAAAGAGATAATCCGGAAGACAAAGCGCATTATGGAAAAGAAATCAGTTTGAAAATCTATGACCGCAGGGAGATTGCAGCAGGGCAGAGCAGATATCAGATTGTGCAGCAGCCTTTGTTCCCTGCAAAATCAAAAGTTCTCAATGATAGAAGAGGAGATTTGATGCTCCTGATTAATGGAATGCCCGTGATACATATCGAACTGAAGGGAAGCAAAGTTCCGGTCAGTCAGGCCTATCATCAGATTGAAAAATATGCATACGAAGGAATTTTCAGAGGGCTGTTTGCTTTGGTACAGATTTTTGTGGCAATGAATCCGGATGAGACGGTGTATTTTGCCAATCCGGGTCCCGATGGCAAATTTAATCCGGATTATTATTTTCATTGGGCGGATTTTAATAACGAACCTATTAATAATTGGAAAGATATAGCTTCCTCGTTATTATCTATTCCTATGGCACATGAATTGATTGGATATTATACGGTAGCAGATGACTCGGATGGCGTATTAAAAGTAATGCGCAGTTATCAGTATTATGCGGCAAGTGCGATTTCTGATAAAGTTGCAAAGATGAAGTGGGAAGACAGCAAACAATTGGGTGGATTTGTATGGCATACAACGGGTTCGGGTAAGACTATGACAAGCTTTAAGTCAGCGCACTTAATTGCAAATTCCAAAGATGCAGATAAGGTAGTGTTTTTGACGGACAGAATTGAACTGGGGACACAATCGCTGAAAGAATACAGGGCATTTGCTGATGAAAATGAAACGGTACAGGCAACAGAAAATACATTTGTTCTTATTACTAAGCTAAAAAGTTCGGATCCGGCAGATACTTTGATTGTCACCTCCATACAGAAAATGAGTAATATCAAAGAGGAAGAAGGGGTGAATACACATGATATTGAGGTGATAAATGAAAAACGCCTTGTATTTATCGTGGATGAAGCCCACAGATCTACTTTTGGAGATATGCTTATTACCATCAAAAGAACATTTCCACAGGCTATTTTCTTTGGATTTACCGGAACACCGATACATGATGAAAATCAGAAAAAAATGAATACTACAGCTACTGTATTTGGCGACGAATTACACAGATATAGTATTGCTGATGGTATACGAGACAGGAATGTACTGGGGTTTGATCCATATAAAGTACTGACTTTTAAGGATAAAGATGTCAGAAAAGAAGTTGCCCGGGCAAAAGCAAAGGCCGCCTCAGAGGAAGAGGCGATCAGTGATCCGGAAAAGGCGAAAATATTTTATCATTATATGGATTCCTCTCAGGTTCCAATGGCAGGGTATACAGGAAATGATGGTAAATATGTAAAAGGAATTGAGGATTATGTTCCTAATGCTCAATATTTGACGGATGAGCATAGAAATACAGTTGTTGAAGATATTGCTGAGAATTGGCACACATTAAGCAGAAATTCAAAGTTTCATGCAATTTTTGCAACAAGCAGCATTCCTGAAGCAATTGAGTATTATCGCCTGCTAAAGCATAAGAAACCCGAACTGAAAATTACCTGTCTTTTTGATCCCAATATAGACAATAACGGCGGAGTGGCTTTCAAGGAAGATGGCTTGGTGGAAATCATCTCAGATTATAATCAGAGATACCAGCAGGATTTCAGTATTGCTTCCCATGCTGCTTTTAAAAAAGATATAGCATTGCGGCTGGCACATAAAGAACATTACAAATATATTGAGCGGGAGAGGGAAAAACAGCTTGATTTGTTGATCGTAGTAGATCAGATGCTGACAGGATTTGATTCCAAGTGGGTGAATACATTGTATATGGATAAATTGCTTGAATATGAAAATATCATTCAGGCATTTTCCAGGACCAATCGTCTGTTTGGACCGGACAAGCCCTTTGGAACCATACGTTATTATCGCAGACCCCATACTATGGAACAAAATATCAATCGTGCAGTTAAATTGTATTCGGGGGATAAGCCAATTGGTTTATTTGTAGAAAAACTGAAATATAACCTGAAAATGATGAATTCGGTATATGAAGAGATGACGGAGATTTTTAAAAATGCAGGAATCCCGGATCTTGAGAAGCTTCCGGAAGATAAAACTGTAGTTGCAAAGTTTGCATCATTATTCAGAGAATTTAATACCTATCTGGAGGCTGCAAAAATCCAGGGATTTTGCTGGAATAAGCAAACTTATGAATTTAAAGAAGAGAGAAATGGTAAAGTTGAGAAAGTAAATCTTGATTTTACAGAGACGAAATATCTTATACTTGCACAAAGATATAAAGAAATACCGGGAGGTGATCCATCGGATCAGGGAGAGACAGATGTACCTTATGATCTCGTGGGCTATCTGGTAGAAATTGACACAGGTAAGATTGATGCGGATTATATGAACAGCCGGTTTGAAAAATATATGAAATTGCTTCATCAGGACCAGGTTTCAGAGGAAGCGCTGGAAGCTGCACTAAATGAATTGCATAAATCATTTGCAACATTGAGCCAGGAAGAACAGAAGTATGCAAATATTTTTCTTCATGATGTTCAGAGGGGAGATATTCTGGTGCAAGAAGGAAAAGGGCTGCGGGATTATATTGTAGAATATGAGTATCGGGCAAAAAATGATCAGATTCATCAGTTGGCAGTTACTTTTGGATTGTATGAAGAAAAGCTTAGAAATCTTATGGAATTGAAACTAACCGATTCCAATATCAATGAATTTGGAAGATTTGATGAGTTAAAAAGAACGGTTGATAAAGTAAAAGCAAAAGAATATTTCGAGAGAAAAGAAGGTGTTAAAATGAATCTGCCGAAAGTAAATATAAAAACAGATAAATTGCTGAGAAAATTTATTATTTCGGGTGGATTCGAATTGGAGTAATGGTTGGTAACAGGTTAATGATGTATTTAAGAGTCAGGAGAGTAAGATATCCTGGCTCATTTTCTTATAGGAAATTTTTGGGGCATTCCAGTATGAATACAACGCAGAAAACATATTTGCATATTATCCAAGAACTTGAAAACCGAGATATGGATTTGGTTATGCGGTCACTGTCCGGCTTGAGTTAAAAGAATCTGAAAATACTATACCTGCGCTGATATTATTCATCGTGGGAGATTTCTCTGCTGAGAAGATGAAAAAGCTCCTGTCGATTGGATACTCCAAGTTTTTTATACATATTGGCAATATGTTTGTATGCAGTGTTGATGCTGATGCATAATACTTTACTAATGGCAGCCGGTGTGGAACCATTATACAAAAGTCGAGCGATTTCTTTCTCTCGTTCGGTCAGATTTGCCTGGGAGAAAACGAAATCCTGCTGACTGATCTCCAGAGAAGGATCCTGCATCATATTGATGAAATAATTATCCAATAATGGTCTGAGACGGCGTACGAGTAATATATCTTCATTGGTAAATCGTTGGTCCGAAGTACGGTCAAGGGAAATAATACAACGGATACAATTGCTGATATCAGTAAATCCAATGCCAAGACAATATTTCAGCTTTAAAGGTCTGACATAATAGGATTCAAATATTTTATGTGCATCTTTTCGTTTTTCGTCCGTCCAGTCACAAATATTTATTTTTTCATCCTCTGAAAGGTGCAATGGATGTTTCAAGGAATAAATACTGCCGATACAATCGTCTGAATAAAAATCCATAAATGTTTTCCAGGTATTTTGAGATACACCGTAAAGCAAGGAGGAAATAATCTTGCCGTTTGTGCCCAGAAAAAGTACGCGTGCCTGATCGTACGGAATAAAATGATACAGTTCCTGGACAATTGTTCCGAAAAAAGAATAGGGATCATGTTTGCTTCCACATTTTAAAATGAAATCATATAATTTGTCAGAATATGCTTTTTCATATGTAATCATATCGCATCACTCCAATAATGCATCAATATATCTGGTAACTCATATTATATCTATTATATATTTTTATAGATGTTTTGTATACCTTTATCGATAAAAAATAATAGCGACAGATTTTTCTCTGCCGCTATTGCGTAAATATGGGCTACAAATTTATATCCAATGATCCAGATGTTATGTATCTATGACGAATCTTTATTTTACGTCAGGATATTTCTGATCAAGAGCGTTTACAAATTTATCAAGCTCAGCTTCATTCATGCCCCAACCATTTTCCTCTGCAGGGTAAATTTTATTCTTAATCTCTGCATCAAAAGCTGCGCAGCCTTTGATACAGTCGAGCATGGTTGTGGCATAACCCTTTGAATGTTTTGCATATGCTTCCGGAGGAATAAAACCAAGAAGATCAAAAATAACCATTTCGGATCCGTCCGCAACACCGCCTGCAGCTACTTCAATAACCGGAATACGTAATTTTTTAGCTACTAAGTCAGTCACTTCGCGGGAAGTCATTTCGATTGTCATACCAACCATACCGAGTTCCTGATATTCATAAGCCTGGCGGAAAATAGCCATAGCTTCTTCAGCCGTCTTGCCTACCCGACGATAACCGCCTGTACGTGCTGTCTGCCATCCGGAAAGACATCCGACGTGTCCGAATACTGCAATATGATTATCAGTCATTGCTTTTAACACTTCATTAGTTACGCCCATCGGAAGTACGCTGTCTGCACCATCTGCAAGTAAAAGAGATGCTTCCTGTACTGCTGTTTTTGCATCTGCATATTGATGTGTCTGCATAACAGCATTCAGGCAAATATTTGGAGCCATTTTTCTTTGCAGTCTGGTCCACCATCCAAGATTGTCAGCCCTCATTTTAGCATTTTCACCGGGTGCAGTATAACGAACCAGATCAATTCCTGCTTTTTCGCAGAACATCGTAAATACAGGATCTAAATAAGCGGTTCCTACCATTGAGATTAATTTTCCTTCATCTTTCATTTTCTGCAGATGCCACACGGTTTTTCTTCCTTGAGTCACTGAGGCCATAGGTACTTCTGTTTTTGCTGCCATAATAATACTCCTTTCGTTTCATAAAATGATATTTATAGCGATTCTTTTTTTGCAGGTCCCGGAATACAACCTTCTACGGTATAGCTGAAAGGTTTTTCCTGTGTAACCATCAATGCACCGCCATTTACGTTTACTACTTCTCCGACCATGAAATCAGACATAGGCGTGCAGAGTGCAAATACGGTAAGTGCGATTAAATCCGGATTCATTGCAAGAGGTGCATCATGACTGTGGGCATTTCTAACGTTTGTATATTCTTCACCATACAGCTGAGCAGCAGCAGTGCCTTCCTTAAATACACCAGCTGAAAGCATCCCTCCCGGTGCAACACAGTTTACATTGATTCCATATTGTTTTAGCTCTCCGGCAATTCCTTTTGTCATAGCGGCAACTCCGGCTTTGGCAGCGATATAATAAGAATTCATACCGAGACCGGCTGGTCCTTCTCCCATATGTGCTGCTGAGGAAATAAAAACTATTTTTCCTTTTGTTTTATTTTTAACCATAACACGGGCAGCGGCTTGACCAACAAAATACGCTCCTTTTAAATCTGTATCTATGATCCGGTCAAACATTTCTTCAGGTACATCCAGATAGGCACAGCTGTCCCAACCGGCTGCATTTGCTACAAGAACATCCAATTGGCCATACATTTTAACAGCATGATCTACTGCATGATAGCAATCTTCTACTTTTCTTACGTCCGTTTTTACCCAACTGACTTCGTAACCTTTTTCCTTGAAATCGGAAACTGCACGTTGTCCTCTTTCTTCTCCACGGGAAGCGATTACTACTTTTGCGCCTGCTTCGCAAAGTCTGTTTACGACTGTATATCCCAGACCGGATGCTCCCCCTGTTACTAGTGCCACTTTACCCTGAAGAGAAGTGCAGAAAATCTCGGAAAGAGATTGTACATTTGCTACATTCATCCGTGATAACGATTCAGGATCCATTTTTTTTCTTGCGTCTTCAGCCATATACATCACACCTCCATATTGATATATTGCACGATTGGCTTTATGCTATTATTATATTGTTTGAACAATATGACGAAAATAATAAAAGTTAATTATTTTATATATGGTTAAATAATATGAAAATGATAAAAATAATCAATTTATATTATTCATAAAGACTAAATGTGTTATTATAATCTGTTTATCTTATTATCTTAGCGTCGGTGAGCAGGAAAAACACGCTCCAGGTCGTTCAGCTTCCGGTTTACTGACACTGTCTTTACATGATGCAATTTTGCGGAACAGGAGGTTTTTATGGGGAACGAAGTAGAAAAAATGCCTGTAAAAAAGGCAATACCGATGGTGATTCTGGCACTTATTATGGTATTAGGGGTATCATTATTGTTGGTTAAACTTGATCTGTGTATCTGGGTCGTATGGCTGGGCATGGCAACCTGGGCATCTTTTGGAATGTCGCTTGAAATGAAAGATATTCTAAAGGCATGGTGCTCCGGTGCTTTTGGTCTGTTTCTTGGTTATGCACTTACTTCCGGCAATCAGCTCCTTCTAATTGTCGGTGCGATTTGTGTGCTTGTTTTTGTGTTCGGTATGGTTTCACATCGATTTGGTATGCTTTGTAATAATTATACGGCACTTTTCCTTACATGCTGCACAGCTTCCGGAATTGTACTGGAGCCGATTCAGTTGGGAAAATCCATTGTATTTGGTTATCTGATTTTCGGAGTGCTGCCATGGGGTGTTGTAACGTTAATGAAAAAGAAAAAAGAGAAGTAAATATAAAGAATGCTATATGGAGAATTCTGATCAAAGGAAGATGGAGAAGCAGCGGGAACAATAAGTGTAA
>JBJFCH010000177.1:0-9175 GCA_051888835.1 Oliverpabstia sp.
CTTCTTCGTCAGGTAACAGTTGCAGACAGTCCGTCACCTCATAACCAGCCTGCTCTACCAATTCCACAATCTTTGGCCCGCTTTTATCTTCCCGTTTACCAGCAGCTCCTTTATCACTCAGCGTAATTACTGCTGCCGAAAATGGTCTGTCCTTTTCTGGTTCTATCCGGGTAACATGGTCTCCAACCCGGATATGTCCTCCAACTATAACTTCTGTAAATACACCTTCTCTTGGCATGATACAGTCACCCATTTTCTTATATATCTCACAATGGCTGTGACATTCTTTTCCAATCTGTGTAAGTTCCAGGATTGCATCTCCAATGCGAAATCTGGTTCCCACCGGAAGTCTTCGGAAATCAAATCCTTCTATAATCAGATTCTCTCCAAATGCTCCAAACTCCACATTCGCACCTTTCTCACGAAATTCCTGAATCTTCTCAAAAGATAACAGGCTGATCTGACGATGCCACTTGCCGCCATGAGCGTCTCCTTCGATTCCCCAGCCTTTTACAATCTCCGCTTCCTTGATCTCTGTCTTCTGTGTACCTCTTTTTTCACTGATACAGATTCCTATTACTTTTCCTTCCACCCGTCTATCCTCCAATCTGAACCATCTGTCGTTGTTCCGTGACTTCCTGTATCACTTCGAATTTATGATTTTCAGGTTTTTTACAAATTGCCAGTGCAATAGCCTCCCGAACTTTTTCTTCTGCCGTATCATATTCATATTCCTGTAAAATATCTCGTACATCCACACTATCTCCAAAGCAAAGACAAGGCTTTATCTTTCCTTGCGAAGTAAGGCGAATTCTGTTACAGTGTCCACAGAATTTCCCATGCATCGCACTGATAAATCCAATGCTCCCTTTTGCATCAGGAATTTTATAGTACATTGCCGGTCCATTTCCATGGACACTATCATCTTCATATAAACCTGGATATATTTTTTCCATTTCTAAAAGGATATCCTCGTTATAAATGGTTTGATAATCTTTTCCGTATCCAATCGGCATCATCTCGATAAATCGCACATCCACAGGAATTTTTCTTGTCAATTCAGCAAATTCCGGCCATTCATGGTCATTGATTCCTTTCTGTAGTACAACATTCACCTTTACTTTCAGTCCTGCTTCGACGCACTGGTCGATACTTCTTAAGACTTTTTTCAGTTCATCTTTTCCTGTAATTGTTTTATATGTATCTGAGTGAAACGTATCCAGACTGATATTGACTGCATCCAATCCATTCTCCAAAAGCTCCGGCAGGTATCTCCCCAGAAGAATTCCATTTGTCGTCATCGTTACCTGCTCAATCCCCGGAATCCTTTTCAACTTTCCGATCAGTTCCGGACATCCCAGCCGTACCAACGGTTCTCCACCGGTAATTTTCAGTTTTCTGATTCCCACTTCGGCGGCTGCCCTGCATATGAGTTCTATTTCCTCATAGGTCAGGATTTTTTCCATAGGAAGTGTTTGAATACCATTTGGCATACAATATCTGCATCGAAGGTTACAGCGGTCAGTTATGGATATTCGCATATAATCTATTGTTCTTCCATATGTATCTTTCATCTCAACAACCCCTCTTTTTATATCCGCTCCATAAGAACATCAATCACTCCACCGCACACCATTCCTTCATCTTCCGCATCCCGGCCGGTCATATCCACATGCCATATCCTCGTTGTCATATCCTCACTCTTTAACATCAGCAGCGCTTTTCGAAAAATATCCGCCTCAACACATCCGCCGCCAATTGTTCCAATGCATGTTCCGTCAGGGCACACTACCATTTTCGTCCCAATACCTCGAGGTGCGGAACCCTTTCTTTCCACGATCGTTATTAAAACTTTATGTTCCTCCTCTGTCTTTCGGTCCAATATTGCCCGAAGGATTTCTTTTGAATACCCCATACTCTGTCTCTTTTTGTTCTTGACATCTATGATTTCCGCCATAATGGCAATTGCGATTTCTTCCGGTGTCTCCGCCCCTATATCCAAGCCAATCGGCGTGAATACATCATCCACAACTTTCTGGTCTGCTCCATTTTCGAGGATTGCTGCTTTCACTTTTTTGACGCGAAGCTTACTTCCGATCATGCCGATATAAGCATGTGGTTTCTTCACAATACTTTCCAGACAGACCTGATCATATCGATGTCCCCTCGTGACAATCACAAAAAATGTATCGATATCTCCTTCGATTCCAGCCAGTCCTTCATCAAAAGGCTCACAGAAAACTTCCGTTGCGCCTGCCTTCCTCGCATTATTTGCGAATTTAGGGCGATCCTCCAGGACCGTAACATGAAAGCCTGTCATCAGTGCCATTTTGATGATCGGAATCGATACATGTCCCCCTCCGCATATCACTATCTTTTTCTGGCTTCCAAGCAATTCACAATATATTTTCTGCCCTGCTGTTTCCATCACACAATTTCTATCTACGGTCTGTAAAATTTCTATATTTTGTGAGAAAAAACCAGATTCCTTTGATTCCCAGACCAATTTTTTATTGGAGAAAATCGCTTTATCACCAAAGTGCTCTCCTTCTATTACGGTCATTGCCACATTGTGATGATTCGGATTCAAGTCCTGTATCATGTTATAAAACGCAATCATTCTTTCCACCTACTTTCCAAATCCACAATTCGGGAACGTACAGACCGGACAGGAAAGGCACAGACCTCCTTCGCCCAACTCATCAAAATCCTTCTTTTCCAGTATTTCACCTGCCATTATTCTCGGCAAAACCAGATCAAAAATAGTTTTTCTGGCATACATGACACAACCCGGCAGCCCCATGATCGGAATATTTTTTTCATAATATGCCAAAAGGAACATGGCTCCCGGAAGTACCGGTGCTCCATACGTTACAACAGAAGATGCCACATTTTTGATCGCCGCCGGAGTTTTATCATCCGGATCTACACTCATTCCTCCTGTGCAGATGATCAAGTCCGCTCCTTTTTTAAGCAGATTACGGATATGCTCACTAATGTTTTCCGGATTGTCATCACTTAACTCATGTCCGATAATTTCCACGGGATACTCGGATAGTTTTTCTTCAATTACCGGCGTGAACGTATCCTGAATTCTTCCATAAAAAACTTCATTTCCAGTCGTAACAATTCCTGCTTTCTTTTTCTGAAAAGGTTTAATCTCAAATATCGGATCATTTCCTGCTACAGCTTTCGCCTGCTCCATTTTCTCTTTTTCAATTACCAGAGGAATGATTCTTGTTCCCGCAATCTTATCACCCTTTTTTACAGGAAAATCCCCATGACGGCTGGCAATCATCATCTCTCCCAGCGAATTGATACCAACCAGCTTTTCTCTGTTAATCTTCAATACACCCTCACATTCAGCGATCAATTCGATCTTTCCCTCTTTCACTTCAGAGGAGCTCATATGCTCATTTATACAAATATCGCAAAGAATCTGCGCTGCTTCATTTTCATGCAACATGTTCTCATCATTTTCCCAGATATAGATATGATCCTTGCCCACACTCAGCAGCACCGGAATATCCTCCTCACGAATGACATGTCCCTTTCGAAACACTGCATCTTTTGTCACTCCTTTAATAATTTGTGTGATATCATGGCATAAGATCTGACCTACTGCTTCTTCTGTCTTCATTAATTTCATAATAATTTCTCCCTTGCATAATCATAAATAAATTGCTCTGCATATTTTGCGGCTTGATATCGTTTTTCATTATTATCCAGTGCTTCGTTTGATTTACATTTTTTCCTGCTTTTTTTAAATCGTTCTTCCAGACTGACCCATTCTTTCCCCTGCACTTTTTTATCTACATAAAATAAAATCAATTTCTCATCAATCTGATTTATCTCTCCAAGATTATTCAATCCAAGATCGTGATGTTTTTCAATAATCGAGGCTATTTTATAAAAACCAATATTTCTCAAATACTTTGCACCGAGCACAGCATGATTTTTTTCTCGTCTTGCGATATCATGCAACAGACATGAATGATTTAAAATAACTCTATTCTCCTGTTTCATTTGTAATTTCTGGGAAAGCTTATCGGCATATTCTGCCACTGCCTTCATATGTTCAATCACATCTTGGGAAAGGGAAAGATCATCATATATATTCTTTATATCTTCTTCATTCATCAAAATATCCGGATATGCACCCAGGAACTTTAAAGAAATAGAAGCATCCTCCTGCACCTCCAAAATAGTTTGAGAAAGATATTTGATCTTTCTTTGTAAAATCTCTTCTTTTTGAATTGCACCAAAATAATATGCCAGACTTTTTATACATCCGGAATGCGTGACGAGTACTAAATCCTCATCGCAATCTCTTAAAAGCTGCTTTATTGCTTTCAATACTCTTTTAGCCACATCTTCATAGGATTCTCCACCTGGGATTTTAGTCTGATAAGGCTCAATCCCCCTCGCTACATATTCTTTTTTCCAGTTCAAACGAATCTCTTCAAAGCTCAAATTCTCCCAAAGGCCACAGTTTATCTCTTTTAAATCAGCTATTTCTTCGATATTTTGGTCTGGATATAGATATTGAGCTGTTTCCCTTGCCCTTTTCAGGGGACTTGTATATACTTTCTTATTATTCTGGGGAAGAAATGGTTTCATCTGATTCATAGCATTATAAGCATTTTGTTCCAACGAAATGTCTGTATGGCCAATACAGTGATGGCTATTGTTTGTTTTTCCATGTCGAATCAGATATATTCTCCTCATTTTTACAATCCTCTTCCAAAATACTCCTGATATTTTATCTCTGAATAGTTTTGAACTGCGGTAACCAGCAATCGATATTTTTGGATTAGCCTTTTTCCTTCCTCAGTCAATTCTGAGCCACCGCCACCGATTCCACCAGTACGTCTTTGAACTACAGAAAAACCCAACTGTTTCTCTAAAGTTTTTATCATCTTACTTCCTTTCGAATAAGACAGTTCCATTTCTCTGCAAGCATCTTGAATGGAACCGGTCTTATCAATCCATGTTAGTAACTCATAAGATCCTGGCCCAAAATAGTATTCCGTCCCTTCTAAGCGGATTTGGGTTTTTGGTCGTGTTGGATACCCATGCCCCCGCTGATAATTCCAATCCAGCAATTCCTGATACTGTTCTTCCGTATCCATGTCACGATATATTCCTTCATCTTCTACTTCGAGATTCGTGATAGGAATACCAGAAGCTTCCATTGCCCCCTTTAAACCTCCTGGTCCTTCATATGCACATAATTTTACAGCGGTATCTATCTGAAGAAGTACTGGATGTCCGGGTTCTCCGTTACACACTGTTCGTATGATTGGTGCATCAAGCATCATAATTTGCCGTATGGTATCAGGCATGATTGCCGGCACATCAACCGGAAGAATCATCACTTTTTCACAGTCTTCTTTAATAGCATCTATTCCAATTCGTATTGAATCGAACATATGAGTTGTCTGATATCGTTCGTTTTTCACAAACCGAACGCCCATTGAAAAAAGATGCTGTTCCAACTCATCTGCTCTGTATCCTGTTACAACCACTAAAGGATTAATGTTTTCCTCTTTTAGCATTGTTATTAAATGAATGGCTACAGAAGAGTTCCCAAATGGCAACATTGGTTTAAAAGACCCCATCCGGGAAGATAAGCCGGCAGCAAGTAATATTGCACCCGTTTTTTTCATAACAATTTCCTCGCACCAATATACTGTTTTTACTCTAAACATTTCACAAAAACAATTATTATAAAAAAATCATAGCAAACATCATGTTAAAACAGAAACGAAGAAATGGAAAAGCTTGTTTCCATAATGGAAATGATGAAGATTATTCCTATATTTGTTCCATTTTGGAATTATGATTTCCATTTCTTCACTTCATCCGAAATGAATAGTACGATATGATAAAAACTATAAGATATTGTTAATAATTGGCCAATTTCAATTTTATCTTTATTAAAAAATAAGGAGGATTTTATGGTATTACCACATTTTGAATACATAGTGGCACAAAGTCTGGATGAAGCATCTAATTTACTCAAAGAATTAGGACCTACAGCAAAAATCATGGCAGGTGCAACAGACTTAATTATCCCTATGAAAGATAAAGCTTTCCAACCAGAGCCGGAATATCTGATCGACATCAAAAATATTCCTGGTTTAAATCAGCTTGAATATAGCGAAAAAGAAGGATTAAAGATTGGTGCTCTTACCACTTTACGTAACATTGAATTTTCCGATTTAGTAAAAGCAGTATATCCGTCAGTTGCATATGCTGCAAAAAGTATCGCTTCAACACAAATTCGTTCAAAAGGAACAATGGTAGGAAATATTTGTAACGCTTCTCCTTCCTGTGATTCCGGACCGATTGTTTTAGCAACAGATGCTACAATTCTCTATCATGGACAAGATGGGGATCGTAAAATGAAAGCTTCTGAATTCTTCAAAGGTGTAAAGAAAACTGCTCTTGAGCCAGGGGATATTGTAACCGGTATTGTTTTCCCACCATTAAAGAAAAATCAAAAAGCTGTATATATTAAGCATTCCGTTCGAAAAGCAATGGATCTTGCCATTGTTGGTGTAGCTGTTGTAATCACAGTAGAAGAAAATATTTGTACAGACGCATCTATCGCTCTCGGAGCAGTTGCAACAACTCCAATCCGAGCTCCGAAAGCAGAACAATTTCTCATTGGCAAGGAATTGACACCAGAGATAATTGACGAAGCAGCACAGATTACGATGGAATCCTGTTCTCCAATTTCTGATATTCGTGCATCCAAAGAATATCGGAGTGCTATGGTACGAGTATTTACAAAACGAGCACTCAAAAAAGCATTAGAAGAGATAAAGGAGGGCTAAGAATGAGTAAGAAAGTAATAAAATTCACATTAAATGGTGATCCAATCGAAGCTCTTGTCAATGTTCATACAACTCTCCTTGATTTCTTGAGGGATGAGCTTCATCTTACTGGTACAAAAAAAGGATGTGAACAGGGTGAATGTGGGGCCTGTACTGTTCAGTTTGATGATATTCCAATCAACTCCTGTTCCACATTAGCAGTAGAATGTGACGGTCACGAAATCACAACGATTGAAGGTGTAGCAAAAGACGGTAAACTCCATCCAATCCAAACACAGTTTATTGAAAAATGGGCATTGCAATGTGGATATTGTACTCCTGGTATGATCATCTCGGCAAAATGCCTCCTTGAAAAAAATCCTAATCCTACTGAACTCGAAATCAGAGAAGCCATTGAAGGCAATCTTTGCAGATGCACAGGATATGCTAAAATCGTTGAAGCCATTCAAGCTGCTGCAGTCGATATGGCAGAAATCGTAAAGGAGGGGCAGAATGCATAAAGATTGTGATAAACGTTTTTTCAAACAGCCTGAGTTTTACAGACTGACTGGTGATAATAATTATGTACGAATCGATGCAGAAGACAAAGTAACTGGCCGAGGAAAATATGCAGGTGACTTCTATCTTCCAGGGATGCTTACAGCAAAAATGGTACGATCTACCCGTGCCCATGCAAAAATTGTTTCTATTGATACAAGTGAAGCTGAAAAGCTTCCTGGAGTAAAGGCAATTCTTACAGCAAAAGATTTCAAATGGCCTGGTAAACTTGGTAATGCCGAATTCGCAGTAGAATTTGCAGATCGCGAAGTGCTTGTAACAGATAAGGTTCGAAGAATCGGTGATGACATTGCAGCTGTTGCTGCTGTTGATGAAGAAACTGCCCAGAAAGCAGTTGACCTTATTAAGGTAGAATATGAAGATCTTCCTGCAGTATTTGATCCTTTTGAAGCTATGGAAGAAAGTGCTCCATGGATAAACGGTGCTCCCGACGCCCATAACGTTGGTATGGCTACCTTCCGTAAAGGCGGTACAGATACTGACGAAGAATTTAAAAATGCAGCATTCACGTATAGTGAGGATTACGAAACACATCGTATGGTACATGCAGCTATCGAACCACATGCAGCAACCGCAAATTATGAAAATGGAGTCTATACCATCTGGATGTCCACACAGCTCTGTTTTGTAGATCAATACTGGTATTCTCACGCTATGGGCGTAGATCCTGAAAAAATCCGTGTAATCAAACCTCTCGTTGGTGGTGGTTTCGGTGGAAAAATGGATTCCTACTCTTTCGGAATTGTTGCTGCCAAACTATCTGAGATTACTTCCAGACCAGTTCGTTTCGTGCTTACAAGAGAAGAAGTATTTCAGATGTGTGCAAACAGACATCCTATCTATGTGCATGTGGAAACTGCTCACGCAAAAGATGGCCTTCTTCTTGCAAAACGTGCTAGACATATCCTTGACGGCGGTCCTTATGGTGGAACCGGTGTGGCAGCTTGTGCACAATCTACCATTTGGGCATGTCTTCCATATAAAATGCGTTCTGTTGATATTGAAGCGCGCCGTGTTTATACAAATAACCCTCATGCTGGTGCAATGCGCGGTTATACATCCTGCCAGATTCACTTCTGTCATGATATTCATATGCAACTTGCCTCCGAACAAATGGGAATTGATCCTGTAGATTTCAGAAGAATGAGTGTTGCGGATCCTGGTTATGAAACACCATCTGGAATTCAGGTTACAAGTTGTGCAAGTAAACAGTGTCTTGATACTGTACGTAAAGAAATTAACTGGGATGAAAAGAAAGATAATCTTGCTGATGGCGAAGGTATTGGCTTCTCTGCTTCTGGTTTCGTTTCCGGAACAGGATTTCCAATTCTTAATACTCCAAATAGATCTTCTGCAAGCGTAGTTGTTAAAATAAATAAGCTTGGCCATGTCACAATATATACAGGTGCAAATGACATTGGTATGGGTTCAGATACAGCTATGACCGCAATCGTCGCAGAAGAATTAGGTATATCTATGGAAAACACATCCACAGTTGTCTCTGATACACATATTACACCATTTGATTCTGGTTCTTACGGAAGCCGTGTTACATTCTTATCCGGTAATGCTGCAAGGCGTGCAGCTGTTGATGCAAAAATCAAATTATTTGAAGTAATTGCAGCAAAATGGGGGGTATTACCTCACACATTAGAATGTTTGGAAGGAAAAGTAATTAGTAAACAGAGAGCCGAACTTCAAATGCCATTCAGACAGGCTGTCTTTGAATGGATGTCTTACAATGGAGGCGATGAGTTAACGGGTGTTGGTTCTTA
>JBJFCH010000178.1:0-9124 GCA_051888835.1 Oliverpabstia sp.
GATTGCGATCGGTGTCATTCTGTTTGTGATGGTAGGTATTTAAATGGGTTTATGGATTCTCCTGCTTGTGATGAAAAAGTCGCAAAGCAGGAGAATTTAAACAGGAGGACATAATAGATGGAAAAGAAGAGTTTTTTTAAGACAAAAGAAGGCGGACTTACAATCGCATTTATTGTTATTATTGCTGCATTTTTTATCATACTTGCCGGACTTAAAACATTAAATGACACGTTATGTCTGGTTGGCTTTGTAATCATAGTAGCAGCAATGTTGTATTCCCCGGTAAAAGTATTTATACTAAAACCAGGGAAGTAAGAGGAAGAACATTTTTATAACATGAAAGGGAAATGTTATGGGTATTGAAGAAATTACAGGAAGAGTTGCAAAAGATCTGGAATGCTTAAAACATTTTACAGCTACGCCGGGGGATGGGTGTACCAGATTACCATTTACACCGGAGGCCAGAGGCGCTGTTGAATATTTAAGAAAAACAATGGAAGAAGCAGGTATGGAAGTCAGAGAGGATGCAGCCGGAAATATTATCGGTGTATTAAAAGGCGAAGACCCGGAAGCACCATGTGTAATGATGGGTTCCCATTATGATTCCGTAACCAATGGAGGAAATTTTGACGGTATTGCAGGTGCTGTATGCGCAATTGAAGTTGCAAGACAGCTGAAAGAAAGCGGAGCAGCATTAAAGAGAGATTTTGTTGCTGTCGGGTTCTGTGATGAAGAAGGAATGCGTTTTGGAACAGGCTACTTTGGATCAGGAGCAATGCTTGGCAACAGAGACGTAGAGTACTGCAAAAACTTTAAAGATACAGATGGTATTTCCATCTATGATGCAATGAAAGGA
Source organism: Oliverpabstia sp. (assembly GCA_051888835.1). GTDB lineage: Bacteria > Bacillota > Clostridia > Lachnospirales > Lachnospiraceae > Oliverpabstia. The sequence goes on from JBJFCH010000178.1 coordinate 857, forward strand.
TACGGACTGGATCCGGAGAAGATTGAAGATGCCAAATGGGATATTTCTAAAATCGGAGAATTCCTGGAAGCGCATATCGAGCAGGGGCCGGTTCTTGATGCCGAGAACATTGAACTGGGACTGGTAGACTGTATCGTAGGTATTCAGCGTTATATGGTAACGGTTCATGGCAGAGCTGATCATGCGGGAACAACACCGATGGATATGCGTATGGATGCTGTGGATGCAGCAACAAAAGTTATTTCCAGAATTCCGGACTGGGCAAGAGAAAAAGCAGACGGAACAGTTGCTACGACAGGATTTATCCGTACAACACCGGGCGGAATGAATATCGTTGCGGAAAAAGTTGAATTTACGGTAGACATTCGTTCGAGAAACAACGATAATATAAATGATATTGCCAACCGAATCCGTGCAGCTCTTGACAGAGAGGTGAAAGAGATGGGAGGAAGTTACGAAATTGAGAACAAATTGACGATCACTCCTGTGGAATTATCTCAAAAGATGCTGGGGATTATGGAAGATAAATGTAAGGAACACGGATATAGCTATCGAAGGATTTTAAGTGGTGCCGGACACGATGCGCTGGAAATTGGCCAGGTAATTCCAACGGTGATGTTGTTTGTGCCTAGTAAAGATGGAAGAAGTCACTGTCCGGTAGAATTTACAAAATACAGTGATTTTGCAAAGGCATCTGTTATTATGACTGAGCTTGCAAAGGAACTTTTGACAAAATAAGCCGTGGATGTGTTTTTGAGAAACGGAGAATATGATGGAAAAACGGAATGCAGCATATAAAAACAAGAATCTTTGCCTTCTTAGGAGAACTCTAAGATTAACACAGAAAGAATTTATTGAACGTTTTTTGAGTACAGATGAGGGTGTGCCGCTGATGAGTGTTGCGACTTATTCGAATCTGGAATCCAAAGACGGAGCCAGAATGACGGAAGTGATTCTGGCTGTCTCAGAAAAACTGGGTATTGATGCTATGAGCTTTTCTATGCCGCCGGAAGAATTTGCGGAGAAAATACATATGCTCTTGCCTGAAAATGTCGGTGAAGAAGCAACTGTGAAAAGCACTGCACGAAAGAGAAATATCGATCAGCTCCTGAATCGACTGACGATGTACTTCGCAGAGCAGATCTTTGAAAAAAAGTTGAAAAAGGGAGATAAGATCGAATCGGATCGGGAGCTCGCTGCAAGACTTGGCGTGGGACGTTCGGCAATCAGAGAGGCATTAAAGGTTCTTGATGTGCTGGGAATGATTGATATCCGTCCGGGACAGGGCACTTATATCAGCAATAATGAGACGAATTTTTTCGTGATCCCGCTTTCCTGGTCGCTGTTTCTGAACGGTAATCAGACGGACAGTATCATTGAGGTGAGGAATCTCCTTGAGGTAAAAGCCGCATATCTTGCCGCAGGAAATAAGAGTGAAGAAAATATGAACAGGCTGTATGAAGTTTCACATAATATTCATAATGCGTATATGGCGCAGGATTATAAGGCTTTCCTGAATTCGGATCTGGAATTTCATATTTGTATCGCAGAATGTTCAGGCAATCCGGTGATATACAGCATGATTCAGACAATAAGTAATCTGATGAGACATGTCAGCGGCACGGGGATGGTGGACGCAGACCAACTCCGGGCAATTTATGACGAACATCAAAAGATTTACGGATTGATTCTTGCAAGCGACGCAGACGGTGCTGCAAAAGCGATGGAAGAGCATCTGAAGAACTCAGTTGCCCGATACAATTACAGGTAGAAATATTTATACAATATGGATAAAAAACAGAAATGTTTTTTCGGGTTATTCCATTGTTTTCGCAGCCAAAATTTTTTAAAATATAGACAAATCCAAACAAGTATTTGTGAACGATTTTGATGAGTTGTGTGGTAGTGCTGCACAGGCATATAATGTTTCTCCTATTGCCCTCATAGAATAATTTCAAATGTAAAATCTATTTCTTTCATTATATGCCAAAACTCGACCCTCAGAGGCGGTACATGCCGGAAAAGCCGATTATATCAGTATTTTTGCTTGAGATACTGACATAATCGGTTTTTGTATGCTATACTGATATTATTCATTAAGCACTGAGGGTGAAAATATGGGATTAACAGTAGAAGAGCTGCTGAAAGCAGAAGAATTTGGTAAGATCACATTGCTCTGTGGGGAAGAGGGCATTAAAAGAGAGATTAAAGGTGTGACAATCATTGAAGCGCCGGATATTGTAAAGTTCATCGATGGCGGGGAATTGCTTCTGACAGGGCTTTATGCATTTAAATCTTCGAATCTGGAAGAATTCAGGAAGTATATCAGTGAACTTCAGAAGAAAGAAATCAGCGGTCTGGTTATTAAAAGAGGGCGGCGTGTTGAAGAGGCTGAAAAGAAGATCGCACTTCTTCAGGAATATGCGGAATTATTCGGGATACCGCTGATAGAAGTGCCGTTTGAAGTATCATTCCAGAAAATCATGAGTTATGTAATGGAGCGCATATTCAATGAGGAAGTCACAAGATTAAAGTATTTTAAGACGACGCATGATAACTTTTCTGCATTGATGACCAGAAAAAAAGAGACATCGGCAGAAGATATTCTGGACATGCTGTGTAAATTGATTCGGAATCCAATTGCTTTGTATAATCAAAACCTGTCCTGTTATGCATCGGCCGGAAAAGGGAATGAACCATTTACACCGGAGAAAAATGCCGAGCGGTATAATCCGGGAATGATAACGAATTACAAGTATACCAGACAGACGGGAGAATATACGCAGTATATTGTTCATTTGCGTCTGAATGTGGGCCTTAAGATGTTTCTTGTAATCACAGAAATTGAATCGGAATTCGGGCTTATGGACTGTATTGCAATAGAGAACGCCATCATTGCTCTCCAGTACGCATTTTCAAGGAAATTTGCTGTGTCTGAGCTGGAGAAGAAATATCAGAATGATATACTGAATAACATTTTAAATGGCAAAGTGACTTCGGCCAGCGAATTGAAGAAAAGCACCGGTCTGCTTGGCATTGATCCGGACGGTTATTACCGGGTTATTGTCTGCGGTGTGGCGAGTGAAGAAAAGAAACAGAAGAATCTGGATGAAAAACTTCCATATGTTAATTTATTGGAAGAGGCGGTACAGTTCCGCATGCCGAATGCGAAAATCCAGAGAGATATGGACAAAGTAATCGGGATTTTGCCGATGGATTCGGAACTTTCTCAGGCGGAATGCCGAAAGAAGCTGACAGATCTCAGGGAGAAAGTGCAGGAACAGGTAAACCGGAGCGATAACAAGCTGAGTGTAAAGATTGGTGTGGGTAAGATGGTAAAAGGTATCATGAATCTTCAGGAATCTTACAAAGAGGCCAGCGATGCATTCGCATTTATGGATATTGCGGGAGAAATTACGGAGGATGGCGGATCCGGCCTCATGATGTTCTCGGATCTGGGAATATTCAAGCTTTTATGCCAGCTCAACGATCCGGAGCAGCTTCTGGAATACGTCCCGGAATCGCTTCAAAAGCTGTATGATTATAAGAAACCACAGCAGGATGATCTGATCGAAACCTTGAGAACGTATCTGAACTATAATCAGAATCTGTCCAAGACGGCGCAGGATCTGTATGTGCATTACAAGACAGCGGCGTACCGTATAGAAAAAATTGCTAAAATTACCGGAATGGATTTCAACAATGCGAACGAGATGCTTGCGGTCCGAATCGGCCTGGTTGTCTACAAAATGATCGAAAATCAAGAAAAAAAGTAAACAAAGTAATTCGCCGGCGGTTTATCTAAATTGGATAAACTGCCGATTTTTTTTTGTCTTGATGAACCGATGAATATTGTTAAAAAATTATCTATACTGAGTGCATAGAAAAGAGATCAAAGAAGGAGGGATAAAGTGGAAGTAGATATTCATAAAGTGACGGAACATCTGGAAGCAATCTACCAGTGTGGCGCTATGGAAGACGGAACGCATACCAGAATGGCGTATTCGGATGAAGACTTGAAGGGCCGTGAGTTGTTCAGAAGCTACTTTGAAGAACTTGGAATTCCGACACGGATGGATGAAGCCGGAAATCTGATTGCAAGGCTGGAAGGAACGGAACCGGATCTGCCGGCAATTATGACCGGGTCGCATCTTGATACCGTGCCTGACGGAGGAAAATACGACGGAGTTGTAGGATGTGTAGCTGGACTTGGCGTGTGCGATGCTCTGGTACGCAGCGGACAAACTTTGAAGCATCCGTTAGAGGTGATCGTATTTACCGATGAAGAAGGATTCCGCTTCGGAAGTGGACTTCTTGGAAGCAGTGCGATATGCGGTGAAAAACTGGATATTGCAGAAGATGATCTGGATATGTACGGGCAGACGAGGAAAGACGTTTTCCAGAATTATGGAATAACGGTAGAAAATGTCGCAAAGGCAAAACGGGATCCGGAATCCGTACATTGTTTTCTGGAACTGCATGTGGAACAGGGAGGTACACTGGATAAAAAGCAGATTCCTGTCGGAATCGTATCCTCCATCGCAGGCGTCAGCCGATATGAGGTTCGCATAGAAGGCGAAGCAAATCATGCGGGAAGCACGATGATGGATGATCGAAAAGACGCATTGGTTACAGCGGCAGAGTTTATTTCAGAAGTTCCGAAGATTGTGAAGAAACTGGGAGGACCGTACACAGTAGCGACAGTAGGTACGATCAAGGTTACTCCAAATTCTGTTAATGTAATTCCGGGAACCTGCACATTTCATCTGGAGATCCGTGATCAAAGCGCAGAGGTCATGAAAAAGATTGAAGAAGAACTGAAGAAATATGCAGAAACGGTCTGTGAAGAAGCCGGCGAGATCCTTTCGTGGAAACATATTTCTTATCACAAACCGGCACCGATGTCGGAAGCGGTAAAAACAGCAATTGAGAGTGCGGTTAAAAAACAGGATATTGATTATGTGACGATTCCGAGCGGCGCATTCCACGACTCGCTGTTGATGACAGAGAATTTCCCGACAGGAATGATTTTTGTTCCGAGTAAAGACGGAATCAGCCATTCAAGATATGAGTTTACCAGAGAAGAGGATATCAGACTTGGGTGCAATGTTCTGTTGGAAACGATTTTGCAAATTGACAATATGGAAATCAATAAATAAAATTAAAGGAGAGAATTGCTATGGAAAAAAAGAGAATTGGTATTATCGGAGGCGGTATTTCAGGAACATGTTTAGGTTATCATCTGAGCCTTTACGATAACGCAGAAGTAATCGTATTTGAGAAAGACACGATCGGTGGAGCATCTACTGCAAAGTCAGCCGGAACAGTTTGTCTTTTTGACGATTCCCTGAAGAACAGATACTGGGATGTGAGATTATATGGATTCGAATCTTATCTGAAGATGGAGGCAGAAGAAAAAGGTTCTGCAGGATTTGATAAGACCGGAACACTTGTTGTTGCTACGAACGAAGCAGTAGAAGCTACGATCAAGACCGGAATCGCTCTTGCCAAAGCAGCAGGATATACAGGCGAATACATCACAGATAAAGACAGAATTAAAGAAATTCTTCCGGATATTTCTACAGACAACATTCTGGGAGCAGGATATACAGCAGATGACGGATTCTTTGACGGAACTATGATTTCCAATACTTATGCAAAGAAAATGCAGAAAAACGGCGGAGTGATAAAGACCGGTGTGAAAGTAACGGAAGTCAAGGTTGAGGACAACAAAGTGAAAGGTCTCACCACCAGCGAAGGTGAAGAGTACGAGTTTGACTATGTTGTAGACTGTACAGGACCGTGGAGCAAATTTACAGGCGAGCTCGTAGGACTGGATGTACCGATCTGGCATACAAAAGCAGAAGCATTCTTCTTATGCCCTCCGGGAAAGAAACTGGATTATACATTCCCGGTTCTGAAATATCCTGAATTCTATGGTTTAAGAGCAGGAGACAACATCTTTATCTGCAAATCACATCTGTCCATGGATCTGAATAATCCGATGCATGCAGGACAGTGGGATCCGGACAAACTTCCGGCAACAGGCGGAACGGATGATTACTTTATCGATTTCCTTCTGGATCAGCTTGAAGTGAAGGTTCCAGGTATTGTAGACAGCGGTCTTGTTTCTTCATGGCTTTCATACCGTGCAGAGCCGAAGGACTTCCTTCCGATTCTCGGTGAGACTCCGATCGAAGGATATATGCTTGCTACAGGATACGGCGGAAATGGTGTAATCGAAGCACCGGCAGCCAGCAGAGATCTTGCAAAACTGATCATGCGCGGAGAATCTACTCCGTTACTGGAAGACTGGGCATTCAAACGTCTTCTGGGTTAATTTCGGACGTATCGAGATAGAAGTATTCGTTGATATTATGGGGGGCAAACGCATTTGCCCCCAGCATCATTATAGTAGATTTCAGGAGGAGAAAATGGATATAGCGGTTCTTATCAAACAGGTACCTGTTTCAAATAATGTATCAGTAGATCCGGAAACACATGCTCTTGTTCGCGCAAGTTCTGAGGGGATGATCAATCCGGCGGATTTAAATGCAATCGAAGAAGCGATGGTGCTGAAAGAGCAGACCGGAGGTAAAGTAGTTGTATTTACAATGGGACCACCGGATGCGGAAAAAGCACTGAGAGAAGCGATGGCTCATGGATGTGATGAAAGTTGTCTGATCACCGACCGCAAAGTAGCGGGAGGAGACACGATCGCAACGGCAAAAGTTCTGGCAGAAGCCATTCGTAAATATGGAAAATTTAATTTAGTACTGAGTGGTGCCCAGTCGGCAGACGGTGCTACCGGTCAGGCAGGTGCAATGGTTGCGGAATGTCTTGGCGTACCACATGTGGCTGAGATACAGAGCATCAAATATGACGAGGCTGTTGCAGATAAGATTGAAGTAGTGAAGAAGGTGTACGGAGAATGTTTCCGGGTGCGCACAGCACTTCCGGCAGTTCTTTCCGTAAATTTCGGATGCAACGTACCGCGTCTGGCAACGCTGAGAAGTTCCAGAGCGGCGAAGAATAAACCACTTGTAACCTATACCAATGCAGAGCTTGAGTTACCGGAAAATCAGATTGGACTCCAGGGTTCCCCGACGATTGCAGTCGACTCATTTGAACCACAGGGAGGAAGAAAGGCGAAAATGCTGGAGGGAACTCCGGAAGAACTTGCAGTAATGTTAAAGAATCTGATCGATGAGGAGAAAGGAAAATTATAATGGCTAATGGAATTTGTATTTTTGCAGAGAATTATAATGGAAAATTAGAACCGGCATCAGCAGAGCTTATTACTGCAGCACGCAAGATTCAGGAAACGACGAAAGAGCAGATCAGTGCAGTGGTTGTCGGAAAAGACTGTGACGGAGTGATTGATGAGCTGAAGCAGTTTGGCGTTGACAAAGTCTATGTTGTAAAAACAGAAAAAGATATTTTACTGCAGGATGACGCAGTAAGCCAGATTTATGCGGATATGCTGAAGAAGATCGATCCGTCTTCTGTTCTGATCTCCGCAACACCGGCAGGACGTTCGATCTTCTCAAGAGTTGCAATGAAACTGGAATGTGGTATGACTGCCGACTGTACAGAACTTTTGGTTGGAACAAGAGAAGATGGCACACATTACATTAAACAGAACAAACCTTCTTTTGGAGAAAATGTATTCGTAACGATCGTGACAAGAGAAGGTGTATATCCGCAGATGATGACGGTGAGACCGGGTGTTTACACCATGCCGGAACAGAGCGGAGAAAATACCGAAGTTGTTTACATGGATGATATTGCAGTGCCGGAATCGAAGATTGAAATCGTGGAAAAACTTCCGGCTGAATCCAAGACAGACAGCATTCTCGGAGCAGAGATCGTTGTGGTTGGAGGACGAGGCGTTCTGGAAGAAGAGTCCTTCGAACTGGTGAAGAAATTTGCAGATAAGCTGGGCGCTGCGATCGGAGCAACCAGACCGATCATGGACGCAGGTCTGGTTCCTTTTGAAGATCAGATCGGACAGACCGGCTGTACGATTCGTCCGAAAATCTGCATCTCGTTAGGAGTTTCCGGTGCGATTCAGCACACAGAAGGTATTAAAGATACAAAATTATTTGTCGCAGTCAATACAGACGAAAACGCAGCAATCTATAATGTGGCAGACTACGGAATGGCAGCTGATGCAAAAGCGGTACTTGAAAACTATCTTAAAATAGCAGATTAATAGCAAGATTAGAAGATAAGAAGAGAGGTAGAAGACGATGGAATTACTGGAAC
>JBJFCH010000179.1:0-47150 GCA_051888835.1 Oliverpabstia sp.
GGTCCATATTCACCGCCGTAACATACAGGAATCTCATAAACTTTTTTCTTTCCTTCATCCATTTTCGCATCCATTTTCAGAAGATGCTGCATCCGTTCCGTAATTTCTTCATAGGAAATCACGCGAGGATCATAATTAATCAACAGAGAGCAAAACGCCGGAATGATATCTACCACACCCTCAATATGTTGCAGCTTCATCAGCTGAACTGTGGCAGCTATTTTTCTGTTGATCTCCGGACTGATGACTTTTCCGAATTCAACCAGAATAGAAGAGTCACCCGCTGTCAATATCCTAATTTTATTCTGCATATGAGTTCTGATTTTCCTTTCTAGATAAGAGGAAAGGTGCAACCGTTCAGATTACACCTTCTATTCCTCTTTTTGATTTGATTTCAATGTTTCAAGATTCTCACCAAATTATACGAACAAGGAGCCCATCTTGGATACAAATGTAGTAATTCCCAGATATGCGGATATAATTACAACAACAATTCCAAGAACCAGAAGCCATGTAGGATGCTTGTATTCTGTACCCATAATGGATTTCTTCTTGGAAGCGATCAGGCAGATTCCCAGAGTGATCGGAAGAATCAGTCCGTTCAATGCGCCTGCCAAAACCAGAAGGGTTGCCGGCTGTCCGATCAGTACCATGATAATAGTAGAAACTGCGATAAATCCAATGATAACCCAGTTTTCATTTTTTTCAATGGCCGGATGGAATGTCTTCAAGAAAGATACCGAAGTATAAGCAGCTCCGATAATGGAGGTAATGGCTGCACAAAGCAGAACCAGACCCGCAAAACGATATCCGATCTCACCCGCGCCCTGACGGAAAGCATCTGCTGCCGGGTTAGAAGCATCCAGAGTTACACCTTTTACTACAACACCAAGAACTGCAAGGAACAGGAAGATACGAACGATCGTTGCAATTCCAATTCCCATGATGGAACTCTTGTTAATTTCTTTCAGGTTTTTCTCTCCTGTAATGCCCGCATCAATCAGACGATGTGCGCCGGCAAAAGTGATGTATCCGCCTACAGTACCGCCAAGAAGAGTAATAATGGCCGGAATCAATTCAGAAACACCGGTTTCCGGTACAAAAGTATTCTTCAAAGCAGAACCGATCGGTGGTTTTACTACGATAATAATAACGAAGATAACAACGATCATAATACCGCCAAGAATCTTGGTCAGAGTATCCATTGCAGCTTTTGCATTTTTCAGCAGGAAGATCACGATCGCAAGCGCACCTGCCAGAATACATCCTACGCTGGTAGGGATTCCGAGTAATGTGTTAAATCCAAGAGCACCACCACCCACATTACCGATATTAAATGCAAGCCCTCCAAGAGCAACCATAAATGCTACCACATAACCGAGTCCCGGAAGCACTTTGTTAGCTACATCCTGTCCACGAAGCCCTGTTACACAAAGAACACGCCAGATATTCATCTGTGCGATCGCTGCCAGAATAATGGAAAACAGAATAACAAAACCAAAACTTGCCCCTTCTGTTCCAGTAAACTGTGCTGTCTGAGTTAAAAATCCAGGTCCGATTGCAGACGTTGCCATAAGAAATGCCGCGCCCAGCAGGGCACCTCCGCTTTTTTTCTTTTCACCCATAAGTTTCATCTCCTTTTTCATTTTTATCAATATTATACTTGAATTTCAATATTTTCACAAGTTTAATTATTGTTGAATATACAATTTCATGATTACAGTGTCAAAAGTCCAAATCCATGACATGCTTGCATGTCAGTGGATGATGGACTTTATGACACGCCCCACAATGAGGATGAAGTGGAGCGCAGCTCCATGAAAATCCGAATTGTGGGCAGGATTGTGAGAGCTGCTTGCAGCGAAACAATCCGTAATCACTTTTGACACCCTAATTTTTTAATTATAAAATATATAATTTTTTAAAAAAAGCAAATTTAATATTTTTGTGCAAATGCTAATGTCTGCCTGAGAGCATCTTCTTTTTCCACCCCGGCCAGTCTCAGTTTATGGGAAAATGCCAGAATCTCTGAAAAATAAGGTCCCGGCGTCAATCCTGCTGCTACCAGATCCGCCCCCATCACATATGGCTTTTCCATTGTCTCATAAAAATCTTTCAGCCGCTTCTCCAGAAAAAGCTCCGCTTCCTCATCCGGAACACTTCCTTCCCGTCCCATATGATCTGCTTTTGCAAACTGCACCAGCCCTGCCGGATCCAGGGAACAATCAAACATTTTATTGGTAGATTTTTTCCCTGCCCGCTGGCGGGCCATCTGATAAGGCTTCATATGAAGTTCCACCATATTCAATACATATTTGATCAGTTTTGTCTCATTCGTGATCCTTTCTAAAAACATACGAATCATCGGCAGTCCTTCTGTTTCATGACCAATGGAACGGATTTTTCCGTCTGTCACTTTTGTAGTAATTACCTTTCCAAAATCGTGTGTCAGCGCTGCAAGCATAAATCCTACGGGATTCTTAGAAGCTCCCTTTTGCCCAGCCGCCTGATCCAACACCATCATAGTATGATTCCATACATCCCCCTCCGGATGATACTGGGGATTCTGCTTTACCCCGATCAACTGCTCCATTTCAGGAAACCATACAGACAACTGCTCCATTTTCCGCATTTCTTCAAAAAAAACAGAAGGAGTATCAGCCTTCAATAGTGCCTTTTCCAGTTCCCCCATGATTCTCTCCCGGGCAAGGGCGGACAAATCCATTGTTTTTGACAATGCTACCGTTTCATCCGCTACCCGGAATCCGAATCGGGCAGCAAACTGTGCAGCCCGCAAAACTCTCAGGGGATCTTCAACAAACGTAAGAGAATTCACATGACGGATCACACCGTTTCTTATATCCTCTATCCCGCCAAAGTGATCAATCACCTCTCCCGTCAGCACATCTTCCATCAGAGCATTCATCGTGAAATCTCTTCTTTTGGCAGCTTTTTCTGTCCCCAAAAACGGATCTACATACACGGTAAAGTCTTTATGACCGCGGCCGATAGCTTCTTCCTTCCTTGGCATAGCGATATCCACATCATATCCCTTCAGCCCGAAGATTCCAAAATCAGCTCCCATCTCCGTTCTTTTTCCCAGTCTGTCAAGAACTTCTCCCAAAACTTCCGGGGAAATTCCATGAATCTCTATATCAATATCTTTATTTTCTTTGCCCATAACCTTATCCCGGACATATCCACCTACAAAAAAAGTTCTTCCTCCTTTTTCAGCAACCCGGGCAGCAATTTTTTCCGTCATAACAAGATTTTTATTTTTCAAAAATATCCCTCCTTGTTTCCCGCAGTATCATTATACTACCATATCTCAATACCAGGGTCAAAAGCCTTTTGTCCTATGATGATTACCGACTACATTTTTCCAATTTTTTACATTTTTTACAATATTATATTGTTACAAAAATTTTATTTAGATTTTTCTTCCAAAAGACTACCTTTTTTTGTAAATATATAGTACAATTATACCAACGCAACTCGGCAACTACTCCACACTTCATTTTTTATTTATAAAAGTGTCTTATGGGGCAGCTGCCAAATAACACACAGAATAGGGGATCTAATATGGCAAAAGAAATGATAGCAATGCTTCTTGCCGGCGGACAGGGCTCCAGACTTTATGCCCTGACCCAGAATCTGGCAAAACCCGCAGTTCCTTTTGGCGGAAAATATCGAATCATTGATTTTCCACTGTCAAACTGCGTAAATTCCGGTATTGATACGGTAGGTATTCTTACTCAGTATCAGCCGCTCGTACTGAATGAGTACATTGGCAATGGACAGCCGTGGGATTTGGACCGTCTCCATGGCGGCGTTCACGTACTTCCACCATATCAGCAGGCATCCGGTTCTGACTGGTACAAAGGTACTGCTAACGCGATCTACCAAAATATTTCATTTATCGAACGTTACAATCCTCAGTATGTCATCATCCTTTCCGGTGACCAGATCTGCAAGCAGGATTACAGCGATTTCCTTCGCTTCCACAAAGAAAAAGGTGCAGAATTCAGCGTTGCCGTTATGGAAGTTCCGTGGGATGAGGCTTCCCGTTTCGGTCTTATGGTAACAGACGAAAATGATAAGATTACCGAATTCCAGGAAAAACCGAAGCAGCCGAAATCAAATCTGGCTTCTATGGGTATCTATATTTTCAATTGGGATATCCTGAAAAAATATCTTGTAGAAGATGAAGCTGATCCGGAATCTGAAAATGATTTTGGTAATAACATTATCCCGAATCTTCTTCGCGATAACCGTAACATGTATGCTTACCGCTTTGAAGGTTACTGGAAAGACGTAGGAACCATTCCTTCTCTCTGGGAAGCAAATATGGAAGTGCTGGATCCGGAACACAGCGGTATCAATCTTTTTGATGATGATTGGAAAATCTACAGCCGAAACAGCGGTATGACCGGTCATAAGATCGCTGCTGATGCTGTTGTAGAAAATTCCATGATTACCGATGGATGTCGTATCAAAGGTAATGTAAAACACTCCATTCTTTTCGCAGGTGTTCAGGTTGAGCCTGGTGCAGTTGTAGAAGATGCAGTTGTTATGGGCGGAACTATTATCAAAGCAGGCGCATCTGTAAAACACTGTATTATTGCTGAAAATGTAATCATCGGTGAAAATGCCGTAGTCGGAGCAATGCCAACAGAAACCGAAAACGGAGTTGCAACAGTAGGTTCCGGCGTATATATTGGTGACAATGCAAAAATTGGCCCAAATGCCATGATTAATACGAATGTAAAGGATGGTGACGAACAATGGTAAATTCAAACGCAAATGCTCTGGGTATTATCTTCCCTAACAGTTATGATGATCTGGTACCTGAACTGGTAAGTGAGCGTCTGATGGCTTCCATTCCTTTCGCAGGCCGTTATCGTATGATTGACTTTATCCTGTCCAGTATGGTTAATTGTGGAATTGACAATATTTCCATACCTGTACGTAATAATTATTATTCTCTGATGGATCATCTGGGATCCGGACGTGAATGGGATCTTTCCCGTAAAAATGGTGGTCTGAATATCGTTCCTCCATTTGCTGAGAAATCTGTAGGATTTTATAACGGACGTATTGATGCTCTTGCAAGTATTCTGGCTTTCCTTAAACATCAGAAAGAAAAATATGTGGTAATGTCCGATGCTCATATCGCAGTGAACTTTGATTTCAAAGCACTTCTGGATGCCCATATTGAATCTGGTGCAGATGTAACCGTAGCTTACGCTGAAGAAGAACTTCCCGTTATCTCCGATCATGTACAGCCCGGAGCAAAAGGTTTCTTCTATTCTCTGCAGCTTGACGGCAACCGCGTTACAAAGATTAAAATCAATCCGCAGGATCCTGGAAAACAGAACTTCTCCATGAACATCTATGTAATGGATCGTGAACTTCTGATTGATCAGGTAAATACCGCTTTTGTACGTGGAAATATCTATTTTGAACGTGACGTGCTGGCTCCAAATCTGGAGAAACTGAATGTTCAGGCTTTCAAATTTGATGGATACTATGCACGTATCAATGATATGAAGAGCTACTTCAACGAGAACATGAAACTTCTGGAAGACGAAAATCTGGATGGTCTGTTTGCACCAAATCCGGTATATACCAAGATTCGTGATGATAACCCGACCAGATACATCTCCGGTTCCAAAGTTAAAAATATCATGGCTGCAGACGGCTGTGTAATCGAAGGTGAAGTAGAGAACAGTATTCTCTTCCGTGGTGTTAAGGTCGGCAAAGGCGCTAAAGTTAAGAACTGTGTACTGATGCAGGATACCGTTGTGGAAGAAGGCGCAAATCTGGAATATGTAATTTCCGATAAGAATGTACATATCACAGCCGGAAAAGAATTAAAAGGAACAGATACCCTGCAGGTATTTGTTGAGAAACGTAAAGTCGTATAAAACATACTTTTTGGTTCGTATAACCAATATATGTAGTGAGGCTGATAAATAATATATGCTGCGTATCAATGTCAGGTCGCTTTCCTTCAGCTAACTGTTAACTCCGACTAAGACACTCCGGAGAGCCGTCGTGCCTAAGTCTTCGTAAACAGTGGATCTTCAGGCGCGCTTACCCAATGACATTGATACGCAGCATATATTATATTATCAGCCAATCTACTTTATCGGCTATACGAAGCAAAAGATAAACCAGGTGGCATTCCCATTGCCGTTTTGTATCGTGAGGAAACGTGCAGCCAATCAAATAGACCGTTTTAGAAGCATTGGGATAAGTGAGCCTGAAGATCCAGCGCTTACGCAGACTTAGGCACGACGGCTCTCCGGAGTGTCTTATGTCGGAGTTAGCGATTAGCTGAAGGGGAACGACCTGCTTCTAAAACGGTCTATTTGATTGGCTGCACGCCTCTCGCATACCAAAAGGTATTTTTATTGTTTCAAAAACACCATTTCTTTTTCCGAAGACAATTCCTGTATGTATATGTATCCCTGGCGATTGAACATTTTCAATTTTTCCGGATCCTCCACTGCATTTTCCGCCATAAAACGAACCATCTCGCCCCGTGCCATCTTTGCCTGAGTTCCTTTTTGGATTACTTTCCCGTCTTTCCATTCACCGAAGATGCAGGTAATCAATTTATCTGCCGGACACAAATAATTCTCTATACATTTTGAGTATTCTTTAGATGCAAGGTTCACGATAATTCGGCTTTCATCCAACACTTCCCGATACAGTTTATCGCCCCAGAATTCATACAGATTCCCGTTTCCATCCACTTTTGCTTTGGCCTGCATTTCCAGGCGGTAAGGGGTAACTCCATCCAAGGGCTTCAATACGCCGTAAAATCCCGAAAGTACTCTGAGATGCTTCTGCACATAATCCCATTCTTTATCAGAGAAAACCACAGGGGCCATATACTGATACTGGATTCCCTCATAGGAGATCAATGCCGGTGTCAGATTTCTTTCCAGATTCATATCAGCAAATCGCTGAAAATTCAGTTCTGCAATTTTATCATTACATACCCATAGTTTCCGGACCTGTTCAAAATTTAATTTCTGTACCCACTTCATCAGCTTTCTGGTATCTTCTAAAAAAACCGGAAGCCCCTGACATGCGATCAGATCTGGCTCCACATTCATTTTCTTCGCCGGTGAAATGATAATCCTCATCTTCTGCGCCTCCTTTACAGAAGTGCCAGCATCTGCTCCGGATTTTCAGCTGCCTTTACTTTTCCGAATGCCTTTATAATGATACCTTCTTCATCAATCAGATACGTAGTACGCACGATACCCATTGTTTTTTTACCATACATATTTTTTTCTTTCCATACATCATATGCCTGAATAACGGTCAGTTCTGTATCAGATAAAAGAGTAAATGGCAGACCATATTTTTCTTCAAACTTCTTATGCGATGCTACACTGTCTTTGCTGACTCCGATCACCACAGCATCCTTCTCCTGAAACTGCGGGTACAGTTCTCCAAATCCACAGGCCTGCTTCGTACAGCCCGGAGTATTATCCTTTGGATAAAAATACAGTATTACCTTTTTTCCTTTATATTCCTCCAGTGTATGCACATTTCCATTCTGATCCGGCAGTTCAAAACCGGGAGCTTTTGTTCCAACTTCTAACATTTTCATATCCTCCTACACGTATTTTATATTTCAAGGAATGGCATAATATCCAATCCAAGTTTTTCTGCGAATTCTTCTGATTTTTTTACCCCTTCATCACAAAGCAACTCCGGTGCATGAGCATCCGAATTGATCATATATTTTAAATCGTACTTCTTTGACAAAAGATATGTCTGTTCACAAGGATAACTTCTTTGGTAGCGCATACCATTTCCATTGATTTCCACAGGAATTTTCAATTCCTCACATGCCTGAAAAATCTGTCCCATTGCATTTTCGCAATCCTTGTCCCATGAGTTACTATAATTCTCCAATGCACAATCCGGATGAGCAAGAAAACGGAAACGTCCCGTCTCCAATCCCTTACACACATCATCCGCATATACATGCAGCTCATAAGGACCTTTCGGTCCAAAGCAGTCTATCTCTTTATTTTTTCCACATCTATGCTGACCAATAAACAACAACTCATATCCAAAATCCTCCTGGAATCTTCGGTAATCATCCATCTCCAAGGGATAATACTCACATTCAAAACCCTTGATTACCCGGATTTTTCCTTCATACTTTTTGATAGCATGATTCAATGCCGCATCATATGCCGGAAACTGGTCCCATGGAATCCATGAATCTTCTGTATTCTTGTGAGGTACATGCTCCGTTATAGCAATCTCCCGGAGCCCCCAGCGTATCGCTTCCTCAATATAATCTTCAATCTCACCCACTCCATGCCTGCACCATTTCGAATGTGTATGATAATTCGCCTGCATCTTTGATGTCCCCTTTTCTCTATCATTTATAAAAAAATGGATAAATATTCAAGTTTTGCTTCCTGAACATTTACCCAAATTATACGCACACTATTTCTTAAAACGCAACCATTTTCAAAATTTTTCTATAAACAAAGTTACACAAAAGTATTATTTTGTTGTATGATAATAAAAATATCATGCAGTGATTCTGCATTAATTATGAAAGGGGAAACTTATTTATGGGATTAGCAAAATGTGCATGTATTGACACTCTTTACACAGAGCTTTCCTGGTGCCAGCGTTTTCAGGCGGCAAAGAATGATGGATTTGCGGCCGTTGAATTCTGGGACTGGCGGATCCGTGATCTGGACGAGACAAAAAAAGCAGCTCAAGAAGCGGGAATCATTATATCAGGTTTTAACGGAGATGCCGATTATTCTCTTGTAGATCCTGACCATAAAAAACTTTATTTGGAAGATCTGAAAAAATCAATTGATGCCGCTCAAAAGGTTGGTGCACGAAGTGTAACCATCCACTCCAATGCTCTGGGCGAAGGCGGAATTGTTGTAAATCATTATGAAAATCTGTCCCACACCACCAAACTGTGCTCCATGTATGACACGCTTCTGGAATGTGTAAAAATTGCAGAACGTGAGCAAATAAATCTCAATCTGGAAGCATTAAATATCACAACCGATCATGTAGGAAACTTTCTTACAACAACACAAATGGGTGCGGAAATCTGCCGGCTGATTGGCTCTCCCAGGCTGAAACTGTTATATGATATCTACCATATGCAGCTGAATGAAGGCAGTCTATGTGATACGATCAGTAAATATTGCGACCAATTTGGTCACATCCATGTTGCAGATGCTCCGGGAAGACATGAACCGGGTACAGGAGAAATCAATTACCCGAAAGTTCTCTGGCATCTGGAAGCCTGCGGATATAATGGCTTTGTGGGTTATGAACTTTTCCCGAAAACGGATACAAAAACTGCAGTAGAAGCAATTATGAAATAACGCATACATTTTAAAAGGGATAATGTTCAAAAGTAAATTGGTTGACGGAATGGTGTTCTTCCTGCCAATGTCATTGAGTAAAGCGCGCCTGAAGATCCACTGTTTACGCAGACTTAGACGCGACGGCTCTCCGGAGCGTCGTAGTCGGAGTTAACAGTTAGCTTAAGGGAAGCGACCTGACATTGATAGGAAGAACACCATTCCGTCAACCTCACTACTTTTTATTTCTGACCCACTGCACTCTCTTCAAACTGACTGTTATACAGCCGTGCATAAAATCCATTCTGTGCCATCAGGGAATCGTGATCTCCCTGTTCTATGATATGACCGTCTTTCATCACCAGTATCACATCTGCTTCCCGGATAGTTGACAGACGATGCGCTACGATAAAACTTGTTCTTCCTTCCATCATCCGGGCAAATGCGGCCTGAATACGGATTTCCGTACGAGTATCGATGCTGCTGGTCGCTTCATCCAGAATCAGCATAGGCGGCAGGCAGAGCATTACACGGGCGATGCAGAGAAGCTGCTTCTGCCCCTGACTGATATTTCCTCCATCTTCCGCAATTTTCGTATCATATCCATCGGGCAGACGTTTGATAAAGCTGTGTGCATGAGACGCTTTTGCTGCCGCTATGATTTCTTCATCCGTAGCATCCGGTTTTCCGTATGCGATATTTTCACGGATTGTTCCCGCTTTCAGCCATGTTTCCTGCAAAACCATTCCATAATTCTGACGCAATGATTTTCTGCTCACATCCCGGATATCTTTCCCCGCCACTTCTATCTTACCGCCATCCACATCATAAAAACGCATCAGTAGATTAATCAGTGTTGTTTTACCACATCCGGTCGGTCCCACAATGGCAATTCTCTGTCCCGGATTTACATCAAGAGAAAGATTTTCAATCAGTGGTCGATCCTCCACATAACGGAAGGATACATTTTCCAGTTCCACATGACCATCGCTCACCAGAACCTCATCTTTTTCTGTAATCTGATCCTCTTCATCCAGAAGCTGGAATACACGGTCTGCACAGGCAATAGCATTCTGCAATTCCGTCACCACACTGGAGATTTCATTGAACGGTTTTGAATACTGATTCGCATAACTTAAGAAAATACTCAGCTGTCCCACGGTAATGCCGCCTGCCACTGTATACAAAGCACCTGCCAATCCAACAGCCGCATACACCAGGTTATTTACAAAACGTGTGCACGGATTAGTCAGACTGGAAAAGAATACCGCTTTCAGACTTGTGTCCCGAAGCTGTTCATTCAGTTCATCGAATTTTTCCAGACTCTCATCTTCCTGCCCAAAAGCCTGCACCACTTTCATACCTTCCACCATTTCATTCACATAAGCAGTCTGATTTCCCCGCACCACCGTCTGCTGACGAAAATAATGATACGTGTGCTTGGCAATAAAATTTGCCACAAACAGACTCAGCGGAGTGAGACATACTACAACCAATGTGATCAGAGGATTCACCGAAATCATAAATCCCAGTGTACCGATGATTGTCAAAACACCGGTAAACAGCTGCGTAAATCCCATCAGCAATCCATCCGCAAAGGTATCCACATCTGCAATCACACGGCTTACCAGATCGCCGGACGGATGAGAATCCAGATAGGAAAGGGGCAGCTTCTGAATTTTATGAATAGAAGCATTTCGCAAATCCCGTGAAACACCAAATGTAATCTTATTGTTGCAGGCAGCCATTATCCACTGAGCGAAAGCTGTAATGATTGTAGCCACGGCAATCGCAGTTATAATCGTCCCCACGCCTTTAAAATCAACCTGACCTTTTCCAATCATATAGTCGATAGCATTACCGCATAAAATAGGCACCAGAAGCTGAGCCGCTACACTGACAGCAGCACACACAAAACTGATGATCAGGAACGGTGAATACGGTTTAGTAAACCGGAGAATACGTTTCATAACCGCCTGATTTTTCTTAGCCAGATTTCGCTTTGCATTTCTATCTTTTTCTGTCATTTTACCAGCCATCAGTGCATCTCTCCTTTCTTAAACTGACTTTCATAAATTTCACGATACACATCACATCTCTCGAGAAGCTCTTCATGAGTGCCCTGATCCGCAATCTGTCCGTCATCCAGTACCAGAATCCGGTCTGCATGCTTCAAACTGGAAGTTCGCTGTGAAACAATAAATACCGTAATATAATCCGGAAGTGTGGCAAGTGCCTTTCGAAGTGCTGCGTCTGTAGCAAAATCCAGTGCGCTGGCACTGTCATCCAGAATCAGAATATCCGGCTGTTTCACCAGTGCTCTGGCAATTGTCAGACGCTGTTTCTGACCGCCTGAAAAATTTCGTCCTCCCTGTTCCACAACTTCATCCAGTCCACGAGGTTTTGCATGGACAAATTCCGCAGCCTGCGCAAGTTCCAGCGCTTTCCAAAGCTCTTCATCTGTCGCTTCCGTATTTCCCCATAACAGATTGGAACGTATGGTACCGGTAAAAAGCTGTGCTTTCTGCATGACTACACTCACACTTTTTCTCAGTTCTTCTCTGTCCCAATCTTGCACAGGTATTCCCATGACTCTGACCTGTCCGGCAGTGGCATCATAAAATCTCGGAATCAAGTTTACCAAACTGGACTTACCACTTCCGGTACCTCCGATCACACCGATGGTCTGTCCTTTTTGGGCACTGAAAGAAATGTTGGTCAAACTTTCCTCTCCTGCTCCGGCATAAGTGAGACTTACATTTTCAAATGCTACCGCCTCGTCTTCATGATTTCTCTTGTTATTCGCCTGTTTTCTGTTTTCCGTTTCAATAAATTTCATAGACGGTTCGGTATCCAGCACATCCTGTACCCGATGCAGACTCGCCATAGCCTTACTCAGCAACACAATCAGATTTGCCAGTTTTACCAGCTCCACCAGAATCTGGCTCATGTAGTTCACCAGTGCGACCACATCACCGCTCATCAAAACACCGCTGTTGATACTTACAGCTCCCATTTTCAAAATTGCAATCGTAGCAAGATTGACTACCACGTATGTCAGCGGATTCATCAGTGCTGAGATGTGTCCCACATGAAGCTGCATGGATGTGAGCTGATTATTATTATTTTCAAACCGCTCTACTTCTGCGTCTTCTTTTCCAAAAGCCCGTATCACTCTCACACCTGTAAGATTTTCCCGGGTAATTCCAAGGACACTGTCCAGTCTTCCCTGAATTTTTTTATACAGCGGAGACGTGATTTTCATAATACCGAAAACGATCACAGACAGCACCGGTATGGCTGCAAGAAATACGAACGCAATCTTTATATTGATTGTAAATGCCATAATCATAGCACCGAAAACAATGAACGGGCTTCTCAAAAACAGACGCAGAACCATGTTGATTCCGTTCTGCACCTGATTGATATCACTGGTCATACGGGTAATCAATGTACTGGTTCCTATGGTATCAATCTCCGAATACCCCAGCTTCTGAATATGAGCAAACAAAGAATGACGGAGACCTGCCGCACATCCTACAGAAGCTCTTGCTGCAAAAAACTGGGCCGTAAAGCTGCAGGCAATTCCAATCAATGCCAGCAGTACCAGAATCCCGCACCGCTGCATAATATACTTATTATCCTGATTACCGATTCCTACATTAATAATATCTGCGACAACAATCGGCACAAACAGATCAAACAACGCTTCCAACATCTTAAAAAGTGGTGCCAGAATACTTTCTTTTTTGTAATGTTTTAAATGTTCCAACAAATACTTCATTTGCTGTTTTCCCCTTTCATAATATCTGATGCTACTGTTCACTCCGTGAGCAGTAATATCGTAGCCTCATATGTTCTAGAATAACACAGGAATACTTATAGGAATAATATTTATTTTATGATATAATTATATGGAAAAAATATAGATTTTATAGACGGGAGACAAGAAATCTATGGAAATACGTCAATTGCGCTATTTTAATGCTGTAGTAGAAGAAGGGACTGTTACCGGAGCAGCAAAAAAACTGAATATGACACAACCTCCGCTAACCGCCCAACTGCACAGTCTGGAGGAAGAACTGGGATGCAGCCTGTTCCGCCACGAAGGCAGACGGCTCTACCTGACGGAAGCCGGTCATACCTTTTATCAAAGATCCTGCGCAATTCTGGGAATGTGCAGTGCTACTGCAGCAGAAATGGAAAATTTCCGTTCCGGCAATACCGGAACTCTTCGCATCGGTGTGGTTTCTTCTGTTCAGGGAACTTTGTTCATGGACTGGATCACACATTTTGCTGACAAACATCCATCGATCCGGTATGAAATCTATACATCCAACACCTATCATTTGCTGGAACGCTTACGCTTGAGCCAATTAGATCTTGCTATTGTGCGTACTCCCTTTTCAGCTCCGGATATGGAAATTCTGCCGGTCAGGGAGGAATCTATGATGGCTGTAGGATTGTCCTCTCTCCTTGATTCTTCCATTAAAGCATCTATCTCCACAAAGAATACCATTTCGGTGTGTGAACTTGCTCAACACCCTCTGATTCTTTATCGACGCTGGGAAGAAATTCTTCGCTCCCGTTTTGAAGCTGCCGGATGCATTCCCCAGATTCGATGCTGCAATGATGACGCGCAGACCACTCTGGCTTTGGCAGAAAATGGTCTTGGAATCGGCATACTTCCGGCATCAGCCATTTATCATCTGAACAATCCACGGTTAACCGTATTGAAAATTGAGGATGCAGCACTTTCCACAGAAATTGCTGTTTTATGTAAATCAAAAGAACAGCTTCCGCAGGTAGCGCTGCTGTTCTGGGATATGATGAAAGATAGGGAAAACTTTCCGGAAAACATTGAATTTACTCAATGAATATGATATATTGATTATAGAAAAGGGGAGCCATAGAAGCGGCTACCCGATAGTTTGGCAACTATATAATTTCAGCCGTCATTATTGTGGGTAATGGCGGCTATTTTCGTTTTCCCCTGAAAATCTGATCACACAGACCTACAAGAGTAACAATGAATATTCCAATCTGAATTAACTCAGCATATGTAACATACATTGGCAATCCCCTCCTCTCTCTGTAATCTGGAGGGTTCAGCCCTCCGTCAAATGAGGGCAAGCCGCCTTGCTCTATGGTTCCCAACAATAGTATATCATGTATTTGCAAACGCTTCAATCCACTTACTTTAAGTCACAATTAAAACTTTATTAATGAAAGGAGTTTTTAATTATGTATAGAAAATGGTATCGGCAGGGTGACTCCCTGCTTCATGAAATTGCGTCTACACAGGCAGATCCTGATACACTGGCTTTATGGTATATCGGTCAATGTGGCTTTATTTTCAAAAATTCTGTCACACTGTATATTGACCCTGTTCTTAACGATCTGACAGATGTTTCCGGAAATACCCGGCGTCATTATCCTTCCCCGTATCTGCCCGGTTCCGTGCAGGCCGATTATATTCTCTGTACCCATGGACATGCGGATCATCTTGCGATTGATACTTTGACAGCCATCGCAGCTTCCAATCCTGCTGTCAGATTTATTGTTCCCGGCGCCTGCCGTACAATACTCACAGATGCCGGTGTTCCTGAAAGTTGTATTATTTCCGCAAAGGCTCATGAGGCTATTTCCCTTCCCGGTGTAACTATTTATCCTGTTTCTGCGGCACATCCGGTCCACACAACAGATGATAGTGGAGCAGACACTGCACTCTGCTATCATATTACTATGGGAAATGTTAAAATCCTGCATTTGGGAGATACTTATCTGACAGATCAACTTTTGGAAGATTTACAAAAGCTCCCGACGCCTCATCTGTTTCTGCCTCCGATCAACGGAAGTGACTATTTCCGCACAAAACGCAACTGTATCGGAAATCTATCCTTTATAGAAGCAGCCAGATTGTCAGTACTTCTGCATGCAGACCTGACCATTCCCACACACTTTGACATGATCGAGGGAAATACAGTGGATCCGCTGAACTTTGTACGGGAACTGTGGGCACAGAATCCTGCCGCCAAATGGCATATTCCGGCACTTGGAGAACGGTTTATTTATCATGCCGGAATTTAATACATGAAGTATCTAGATAGTTCTTTGAAAAACGCTCTATATCGATGACAAACTAAAGAATGGGCGGATAAAAGATTACTAATTTCTCGTCCTATCTGCTGGAATTTTGAGACAAAATATATTTTCTCAGCGAGTGATTCGGAAAAGTGGGAATCTATCTGCCCAAAACAGTTAGAAAAGCAAATTTTTTTCATCGATATCTTGAGAAATACAGAGTACTATCTGTTGATACATTCTAAAATCATCATTTTTTTGATAATTTAGGCAGATATAACTCTAAAAATTTCACTATATCGATGCCAGTTCCAAAAGTTAAAATATAGGATTTTGATTTTGTGCTTTCCTATCCGCTGAAAATACTTGTTATACAGGTCCATAGGTAACTATCAACCGTTCAGGTTTACTACACCATGTCCTTCCTGTTAAGAAATATTTAAAACAGAATTTCTTTATTCACCGAAGCATGGTCATCTTCTTCCAACGGGATAATAAGGCATTTCTTCCCATCAATAATCTGAGAATAGATCTGCCCTTCCTTTTCAGGTTTCACGGTTACCACCACCTGGCATTCTTCCTCCCCCTCCGGGGAAAGGGCACGGGTTTCTTCCAGCTGCTGCTTCAGGTTTTTCACCTGTTCCACAAGTTCCAGACGATCTTTTCTTCTGCCATTTGCTTCCACAAGTTTGGAATCCACAAGACTTCCGGCCTCCGGCAGATCTTCCCCAAAAATTTCCTCATAGTTTTTCTCTATTACTGCCGTCTGTTCCTCCGTCAGCCCACTTTCCGTCAACACTTCCGTCATATCTCTTGTTGTAAGAAGCATAGGTTCCGGTGCCACATTGGTCTCGGCCGGATCATTCATCTCCGAATTCTGATAAACCTTATCATTCAGATTATCCTGAATGTCCATATAAAGGATCTCACTTTTTCCATCCCCGTCACCGATCACATCTTTAATGATGGACTCAAATGTAATCTTTTTCTCCGTCGCTGTGAGTCTGGCACCACAGCCAAGTCCTTCTGTCATAAATTCCGAATGAGGATTTTTGGTGTCTCTGGTATAAAACATGACCGAATGAATATCTGTACTGCGATCCGTAAATGCAGGGAAAACAAAGCCGGTATCCGGCATGCTCACCACCCAGTCTCTGATACGGGAACGAATACAGTTCTCTTCTTCCCGATACCCCAGTCCCGGTTTTGAAAGATTGACCGGACAGATGGCGCAGATCAGATAATCATATACTTCTTCTGATTCATCCAGATCCATATTATCTTTCGTCTTTTTCATAACATCATACGCATCATGAAACAACAGAATCAAATAGTTTCCCGGATGGCTGTAGCTTGCGATCACCATATCGTAAAATGCATCCAGCAGCTCATCATTTTTCAGTTCGCTCTCCCGAAGTCCCATCAAAAACTGCTGTTTTCCTCCAACCGCTTCTTCCTCCATGGGAAATTCCAGTTCCAGAATATTATTTCCAACCGTTCCTGAAAATACTTTTTTGGCTATATCCAGATATTTATAAAAGTCTTCTTCCTCCAGATTCAAAAAAGTCTCCGCAATGTTTGTAACCTTGTTATGTTCAGCGTCCACATAACAGCCGCACATTCTGGTAAATGTACAGCCGTGTTTTGTCAGACGACGCTTCAATTCATGAATATCTTTTTTGTTCATATATGTACAGGGTCCTTTCTTTTAGGATTTATTGAAACGGGCGGAACACGCTTTGCGGTTCCGCCTGTCTGTCACTCTATTATAAAATTAAACCGTTTCTGATTCAAGCTGTTTTTTCCCTGACTGCAAAACACGGATAAACTCTTCCAGTAACATTTCTCCCATATCCTGCTTGTCTTTCTCCGCATCCCTCTGTCGGACAGATACCGTTTTTGTTGCTTCTTCTTTTTCCCCTACGATAATCATATACGGTACTTTATCCAGACGTGCTTCCCTGATCTTATATCCCAGCTTTTCATCTCTTTCATCTGTTTCCACACGAATTCCATACTTCTTCAGTTTCTCTGCAACCTCATTGGCATACAAAAGATATTTATCTGAAACAGGCAATATTTTCACCTGTACCGGAGCCAGCCAGAGCGGGAATTTCCCCGCATAGTGTTCAATCAATATACCGATAAATCTTTCCACAGATCCAAATACCACACGATGGATCATGATCGGACGGTGCTTTTGTCCGTCAGTTCCCACATATTCCGCATCAAACCGCTGTGGCAGCTGAAAATCCAACTGAATGGTTCCGCACTGCCACGTTCTTCCGATGGAATCTTTCAGATGAAAATCCAGCTTCGGCCCGTAAAATGCCCCGTCTCCTTCATTCACATGATAATCCATATCCATGGCTTTCATGGCATTTTCCAGTGCTGTTGTTGCCATTTCCCACTCTTCTTCGCTCCCGATACTGTCTTCCGGCTTGGTGGAAAGTTCCACACTGTATTGAAAGCCAAATCTGGAATACACCTCATCGATCAGTCTCACAACATTCTGAATTTCCTGCGTAATCTGTTCCTGTGTCATAAAGATATGTGCATCATCCTGAGTAAAACATCTCACACGCATAAGGCCATGAAGCTGCCCTGATTTTTCATGTCTGTGAACCATCCCCAGCTCACCCAAACGCATGGGAAGATCCTTATAGGAACGAGGTTCCATCTTGTAGACCAGCATACCTCCCGGGCAATTCATCGGCTTGACTGCAAAATCCGTATCATCAATCACTGTGGTATACATATTTTCCCGATAATGATCCCAATGTCCCGATGTTTCCCACAGACTCCGATTCAGCATCATCGGTGTAGAAATCTCCAGGTAACCTTCCCGTCTGTGTATCTCTCGCCAATAGTCAATCAGCAGATTCTTTAACACCATTCCCTTAGGAAGGAAAAATGGAAATCCCGGTCCCTCATCCATCAACGCAAATAATCCCAACTCTTTTCCCAGTTTTCTGTGATCCCGCAGCCGTGCTTCCTCCTGCATTTTCAGATACTGCTCCAGTTCCGATGCTTTTGGAAATGAA
Organism: Oliverpabstia sp.; assembly: GCA_051888835.1. Taxonomy (GTDB): domain Bacteria; phylum Bacillota; class Clostridia; order Lachnospirales; family Lachnospiraceae; genus Oliverpabstia. Next base: position 18,506 of record JBJFCH010000179.1, read on the forward strand.
ATGCCGTAAATACGTGTAAGCATTTTATTGTGTTCATCCCCGCGCCAGTAAGCACCCGCAACAGACAGAAGTTTAAATGCCTTAATCTGACAGGTATTGGAAATATGCGGACCAGCGCAAAACTCCGCATAATTTCCCTGCCTGTAAAAACTGATGTTCTCTGTCATTGGGAGATTTTGGATCATCTCCAGCTTATATGGTTCTTTTTCCTGTTCCATATAAGAAATAGCTTCCTCCCGACTCATTTCATAAACCTGCAATGACAGGGATTCCTTCACGATTTTCTTCATCTCTGCTTCCACTTCTTTCAGAGATTCCTCCGCAAATGGAAAACTGAATTCAAAATCATAGTAGAAACCATTCTCAATGGCCGGTCCGATGGCACATTTTGTCTCCGGATACAGCCTCTTCACAGCCTGTGCCATCACATGAGCACTGGTATGCCAAAATGCCTCCCGAACTTCTTTTTCTTCAAATGTTCCTTCCCATACACTGCCGTCTTTTCGTATTACTTTCATTTCTTATGTCTCCTTTCCCCGCACTTCTTCTGCGGCTTCCTGATTGATCTTTCTGCTCTTTGAGCAATGGTTTATAACATAAGAAAAGCACCCCGGACATACAACATTCATGTATCTCCAAGGGTGCAGTAATCGCACGGTTCCACCTTGACTTTTCACTTCAGATTCCATCAAATCCTATCCTTTAACGCAGGCATACGGTAACGCTTAACGATCTGTCATCTTAGGCATTACAGCTCGGGAATGGTTTTCGTAAACATTTCTCATGAACAGCTTCCACCATACACTGCTCTCTCTGGATGATTCCTGTAAACTACTCTTTTCCGTCATTGCTTTTCTTATGCTATTGATTGTAATCATACCATCTGCTTTTTTCTTTGTCAATGAACGACTTTTATCAAAATGTCACTCATACACAACCCTTCCATTTTCTTCACAGATTTTCCTTAGCATTCCATCCTGAATCTGCCAGGCTTCTCCCCATACAGTCTCCACGCCATCCGCCGAAAGCAGATAAGTCCCGTCCGGCAGCACTAAAAATTTCTTTCCATAACTGTCTTTGTATGTGATATCCTCATACAGTCTCTGCCCGTCCAGTTCACTGTCTTTTACCATTTGATAATGGGGCAATATCATAGTTTTCGTCAGGCCAAGCCCCTGCAGATACCGGATATATGACGGATCTGTGGCTTCTCCCGGAAGCTCCGGCTGAGCATACACGGTATCGGCACTGTTCATGGTACCGGCACTGATTCCGATAACGATTCCGTCAAAACTCTGCATTTTATCCCGCAAACCAATCTTCTTAAAAAACCGATTCTGGGTTGGAACATGACCACCGCCAAGAAAAATCACATCATAGGAATGCAGGATTTCTTTTGACATATCTTCCGTTCTGTCATCCCACAGTTCAAAGTCAGACACTAAAAGTCCTGATTTGTTCACTGCATTTTTAAAAAAATCCGTCATCTCATCATTTCTTTCGTACGCTTCCGGGGATGCTGCTATCATCAGACATCTGGCTTCCGTCTTCCAATATTTCTTCAGATTCTCCACAAAACAGTTCTTTTCATCCAGTCCATCTACAAGTCGGCTTCCGTCCAGCGGTCCTGTGGGACTGCTTGTTAAAAATAAAATCATACTTGCTCTCCTTTATCTTTCAAAAGATCAGTTCCTGCTGCTCCATTACTTCAACCTGTGATACCACCATAGTCTCCGGCTCATTTCCCCGTACATGATCCGCTTTCAGATACTGCATACCATTTCTAAGGCTTGCCGCTATAAGATTCAATATATAAATATTATTAAACCGGTTATAGATAGACTCTCCGCCCAGACCGCTGAGACATATCAGCTGAGTGTTCGTTTTCTTTGCCATATCCATCAGAGGTTTCAAAAGGTGGGAAGCATTTGTCTGCGCAAACGGATTATCCATAACCAGAACTTTCCCTTCATTGCGGTCAGCAAAGATGTCCGTGTCATCTTTCCGCATATAATACAGCAAACTGGACAGAATAACGAAAGCTGATAAAAATCCCTCTCCTCCTGAGTTCTTTGCCACTTCCGCCCAGGTGATCGGATATTCCCTCTGTTCCTCAATCTTATACAGACGAATTTGCACATTTCCAATGCCGATAACAGTATCATACAGATTTCTGGTGGTGATTCGAGTGCCAAAATACTCCTGTGCATTTTCATTTTTCTCGAAAAGCTCCACACCTTTCAGTGTCACTTCATCAATCATATCCTGCAGTCTGATATGATACAGATTTTCATTTTCTTCCCACTCCGGAAGCTGAATTCTGAGCATCTTTACCGGTTTCTCCCGGATGGTGATGGTAGAATTGTGGTCAATCATTCCCAGATTCTGATGTACTTCCCGTACATACTCTTCCATCAGCTCCACAATTCTGTCTTTTTCCTTTTCTACCACCGAAATATCCACTTCCAACTTTTCCATCAGACTGTCGTAAGACTGAATGGTAGTATCCAGTTGCCGAAGTACCTGAGCGGCATCATCTGTCAGTTCCAACATGGATTCCAACGGTTTTTTGTAGAATTCCTCCTGAAATGCATCCACACGCACAATCTGATTCAATACCTGAATCAGTCGTTCCTTTGCCGACTGCCGGTCACGGACCATCTGGTTGTAATCCCGGATGAGTATTCCCTTAAAATTTCTAAGCTCCCGCTCATTCATTTCCGCAAATGCTTCTTCCCATTCCACCTGCTCGATCAGAGGAAATTCGCTGTATTCCGACAAAGCTGTCAGATTTTCCTCATAGCTGTGCAGCTTTCCTTTCAGCCTGTCAGCACTCTTTACAGCCTCTTTTTCCTGAAACCGGAGCTGATTTTTTCTTGCGTCAAAATCCTGGTTCTGAATCTCATAAGCAGGAAGGGGCTGTTCCTTTCCACATTCACTGACGATTCTCTGCATCCGTTCCCGAATCTGCTGTGCAATAACGGCAATCTTTTTATCTTCTTCTCCCCACAGCATTCTTCTGTTCTCAATCTTCATTTTGAAGCTCTCCAGAAGGATTTCCTGATGGGACTCTTCTTTACGGCTGTAATGGATTTTTTTCCATGCACCTGACAAAAGGCGGTACTTTTTCTGGAGATAGATGAGTTCATCCCCAGCTTCTTCATACCTTTCTGCCGCCCGCTTTTCCTGTTTCTCCAATTCCTGTATTTCTACGGACATTTTTTCTGTAACAGCAGTATACCGAAGCTCCAATGTCTGTGCTTCTTCTGCGCTCAATATTTCTTCATCCGAATCCGGTCGTTCATATTTTTCATAAATCAGATAATGACCTTGAACATCCTGTTTTTTCAGTTCCAGTACATCATGGGCAGTTTCCAGAGTGCGCAGGTATTCTCTCTGTTTTTCCAGCTGATTTTGTGTCAGTTCTTTCTGTTCCTGAAATCTTACCGTATGTTTTCGGCACTGCTCCAGTTTTCTTCGATTCTCCAGATACGCTTCATAATCTGCCGTCAGTTCCTCAAAATCCTCTAACCGCCGCTTCTGAAATTCCGTCTTCTCTTTTAAAGCCTGGATTTCTTTATCAAGAATCTCCAACTGATCTTTCAGCTGTGCGTATTCTTCTGTCGTTGTTCTCAGACACTTCTCAAGTTCTTCCGTTTTTACCATCAGCTCTTTTATAAGAAGGTGATTTTTCTCATACCGTTCACCGGTTACTTTTTGATTTTCTATTATTTCCTGACGCTTAAAATACTCATCATATTCTTTTTTCCTTACAGAAATAGCCTCTTTCTTTCGGTGAATCTCCTGTTCTTTTTCCTGCACGAGAATCTGCAGTTTTTCTTCATTCAGAAGATTTTCATTGAACAACACATAAAAGTTGATACCCGCCAGAGATACAATATTTCCTGTGTTTTCCGGCTTCTTTACGGCAAGTTCTTCCCGAATCACAATAGGAATCGGAAAAGAAGTATAGCTTCCGCCTTCACTTCGTCTGAGCTTTTCAAGATCCTTTTTCGAAAGAATCAGGGCATACGGAAGAAACGGATGCTGACGTACCAGCTCCCGGTTCTGTTCCTCACTATACCCGTTTTTCTGAAGCCATTCCATACCATAAACCGGATGAATTCCCAGACCGGAAATCTCGGCTTCCAGTTCTTCCGGGATCTCCATCGTCTTCCCCTGTGTCAGTCTGCGATATTCTTTCTGCAGCACATCCTCCTCTTTTTCCAGATTTCTTCGAATTTTATCTATCTCCAGGCGTTTTCTTTCCGAAGCCCGAAGTATCGTCTCCGTATGAAAAATCTCTTTTTCATCCAGATTCAGGTATTTCAGAATCACTCTGCGGACATTCAGTTCTTCTTCATATGTCTTACCGATTTCTTCCTGCTTTTCTCTTTCCATCCTGCTGCGGATCAATTCTGCCCGAATATCCTCCAGTGTCCGCTCCAACCGCCTCAGATTTTCCTGACCGGTTTCCTGCTGTTTCTTTTTCCGTACTCTTTCCCTCACAGTTTCTTCCATCTGCTGATCGTAAGTTGTCCGAAGGATTTCCAAAGTTCCCGGTTCATACTCACCAAGAATATTACGAACAAGCGCCTCTTCATATCGTGTATGATAAGCCTCTTCCTGGCGGTCATAAATCTGTACCTTGCTTTTCAGTCCTCCTTCTTCCCCCGCAGCTTTCCGGATTTGCTGTTCAAGTTCGGTTGACTTTCTCTGAAGTTCATTGATCTGATCGGTTACCTTCTGCTGATTTTCCCGATTTTTCTCTGTCTGAAAATCATTTTCCTGCAGTTTATACTCATAATAATTTCGCAGTCTTTTGCCCAAAGCATTTCTCTCCGGCTCCAGTTCTTCCTCTTTTTTCTGTATAACAAGCAATTTCTGACGGAGAAGCTCCAGTTCTTCTTTTTCACTATCTACAGACTCCTGCTGTTTTGCACACGCTAAAAGATGCAAGAATTCTTCTGTCTTTTCAGCCTCCCGTTCCAGATTGTCTTTTTCCATCTCAATCATATCACGGTTGCCGGTATGAAAATTCATCTGATCTTTCAGTTCGTATACCTCACTGGAAAGCTTTTCATATTCTACCCTGGCTATGGCTTCCTGAATGGTCTCGACCTGCTCCATCACCTTCTGATGCTCTTCTTCCGTGCAATCACGAAGAATATCCAATTCCTTAATAAAACAGGCTACCTGATTTTCCTGCATTTTCTGTTTTTCATCGGTCTCCTGATAATATTCCGCTTTTTCTCGAATCCGTACCGCCTCTTCTTCAAAAGCACGAATAGTATCACGGCGCCTGATTTTCGACTGGTTGTCTTTATATTGACCCGCATATTTTTCCAGTATTACCTGAAATTCTTTCATACGGTTCTTTTCCTTATTCAATTTATTTTCCACCGCATCCAGAAACCATTTTTCCACCAGCCCTTTTTCATCCCGACAGTCCGAAAACAGTTCAGAAAGCCCTGATTCTTTTAGATTCACCTTCTTTATGATGGTTTCCCATTCCTTATAATTGATCTGATACTCCATCAATTTGTCAAAATACTGACGGGACTGGGCAGAATTATTCATGTCATAATAAAAAAACTGCATGGAACGGTCTTTTTTATACATTTCAAACATCTGTCTGCAGGCGGAAAAGTTCTTCAGAACCATCTCTTTCTTTCCTTTTTCCACCACCGGAAGATGATGAATATCCTGTACGCAAGGTTGCCTGTACTCACTGACAAAATTAATCATTTCCAGACTGTCTGTATTTCCCTCTCCGGTATCCTGATTTCTTCTGACCATCATACCGGTCATCACATATCCCGCGCCCTGATCCAGTACCCATTCTACCAGAATAAAGGATGGTTTATTGGTCGTAAAATAACTCTCAAAAGGGCGATCTTTCGCATCCCGGTATCTTTTATGGACAAATGGTGCCATCATCATCTGTACCAGAACAGACTTACCGCCGCCATTTCTCAGAGACACCAGTGTGCTTTCCCCATTAAAATGAAAACACTCGTCACTGATGCGGATCGCATTGTTATTATAATTTACATTAATCAGCCTGACAGCATTGATTTTACTCATTTTCTTTCACCCCCAGCACTCGGAGCACTCTTCGGTAATTATTCTGGTTCAGCAGATTCCAGTCCATAAAATTATCCAGTTTTTTTGTGGTCTTGATCATCTCATCCTGCTCCACATATTCGATCAATCCCTGTTTCTGGAGGAAAATCAGAATATAATGCAAGAATCCCTCCTTTGTGGTTCTTGCTCTGGAACCTTTCTCATCGGATTTGAGAGCTTCGTATGCTTCCAGAATATTGGAAAATGCGATACCACTGGTTTCTTCTTCCGTTTCCCCTGCATTTTGGGCACCTTCCTTCAATCGTTCGGAAATACAGTTCTGCAGTTCTCCCACCCGCATGTATTCTCTGGCTTTGCTGCTGCTTCCCTGTCCGTCATAAAATTCTACCAGAAGTGTCAGAATAACAAACTGTGACAGGTAATAATCTTTGTCTGTGGCATTGGATCTGCAGAGTGCCGCTTTAAGCTGTGCCTTGGAAAACCCCAGAAAACTATTGTCCTCCCTTGGAATCAGGTAAATTACATTCCCATATCTCTCAATACTGCTGTTGGCAATCTCTCCCTGAGATTTCACCAGATTCTGGATTTCCTCCCTCTCCGTGTAAGCACGATACATCCGTTCCTCTTCTTCCTCCCGAAGTTCATGGTGTTCCAGCAAATAATAAAAGATTTCCTGACTGATTCTGATTTCATCTAGCTCATATGCCATCTCTATTCCTCCTGTATAATCCGGATCAGCACATTGGAACACCGGATACTTTTCTTTCTTCCATTCTCATCCTCTATATTTTCAAAGATAACCGAACTTTGATCCGGCACCCTATAAGTTTCAATTCTTTTTATATTTCTGTTTTCCGGATATTCCTCTATGAGCTGCAGCAGCATCTCATTAAGCTGGAATTCCCCCGGTCTGTCCTGAATGTATTCACTTCGTTCTTTTTGAAGTGCCTCTATATCAATCTCTCGATTTCTGATCAGTTCCACCATGATTTCCTTGAAAATCTCCACATTCGGAATCAGCCTGATTCTTTCTTCTTCTCCCGCCTGCGCACAGATCTCCTGCAAAGATATTTCTCCTGTCCGCAAGGCGTACTTCAGAATACAATGCAGGCTTTCTTCATACTTTTTCAGTTTCTCCCTGAGAATTCGCTCCTGTTCTTCCTGCCATGCTTCCTCGTCAAAATCCAGTATTTCCTCACTGTCTTCTTCCTCTTTTTTTCTCACCGGACGCTGCAGTTCAAATGCTTTATTTAGATTATATATTTTTTCAGTGTCACGAATAAAAAGAGGTCTCAAAAACAAATCCAAATTTTCCATGGCAGACGGATGTTCCAGAATCTTATCATACAACTCTGTCCTCAAAGGAAAACGTTTAATCAGAGACATCTGCGTCAATTGTTCCAGTTCCTTTGTATAAAGGGCTTTCAGATCAAAATGACTGTTTAGTATTCTCTGGTGTTCATCAATGGTACGGTTCAGATACCACTCGATTTCCCGCAAATGATTCAGTTTCTCCTCTTCCTTTTCACTGAGCCGTTTCACATTGATATTGGCTTCTTCCAGTTCCCTTGCCCTGCTTTTTACCATTCCACGATAATTCTGAAATTTCTGTCTGGTATCGCTGATGGTATCCAGATTTTCCAGAAGAATAACCTCATAATCTTTCACGGAATAACTAAGTGCATTTCGTCTAATCTTTCCCATAGCTTCCTGTATTTTCTGCAACTGGATCCGCATCAGATTAAAAACATTTTTAATTTCATCCACTGCCTTATCATAACTCTGCTTCTCCAGATGCATCTGAAAAATCATCTCGTGAATGGTCAGCTTCATATTATTCTCTATTTCCAGCGTTCCCAGGAGAAGATTGTACCCATCGTCCGTCAGGTAATAGGAAGTCCGTTTTAATTCCTGATCAATATAAACGATCTTATTTGCCACATAACTGATATGCATAATATGATATGCATTCTGTTCAAAATCATATCCGTCAAAATACATGGCTCTTCCCTCATTGGAAAGAATTACATTAACAATAAAGTCTCCCAGCTTTCTGCAGTCATCATAGGTCATATTTTTTTGGAAGTACTGCACATTGATATTATCGATATAAGCGCCAATATCATCCATGGTACAGGTCTCCTCTTTCAGAGACTGCTCCATAATATATAGCATCACTGCAAATATCATATTCAACTGCTCATCCGTTTTTAAAATCCCGTACTGTTTCCAGGTCTGCTTCTGGATGCTGTTTTGAATGAGTATGGCATAAAGCCCTACTGTTTTCATTCTCTTAGGGAAATTTTTCAAAAATTCATATTGCATTTTTTGCTCCCGTTTTGTTTTTATTATAAATCTGTAATGTTAAGAATTTCCTGGGGAATATACTTATCTTTTTCCAGAATGTCTTTCATCTTCTCTATCTGCTGTTTATCAAAATAGGAAAAGAACAATCCTCTGTTATTTCGATTCTGCCCGGTTTTCGTATCCGGAAGTCGCTCCCACTGCATTTTATTCATGGAAGCAGCTTTTTCCATCATAGCCTCATATGCCGGAAGGAAGGGAACGATTTCCCATTGTTCGGCAAACAGTTCCGCCAAACTTTCATAAATTCCGATTCCCTCATAATCCAAATCTCCAAAATAATAAATACTGTTTTCACCGGCTTTCATATACGGCTCCACGCAAAAATCAAAATCCTGAAATGATCGGAGAATCCCCTTTCCTGCTCCGTAAACCAAGGTTCCCACAGTCACTCCCAAAATCTTGTCATTTCCTTCCAGAAGATGTCTCCGCATACTGTAAAACGTATCCTTATTTTCCAAAATCAACAGATTTTGCGGTACAACTCTTGTATGAGAATAATAAGCAAGAGGTTCTGTAGTACGATATACATTCAAAAACTCTTCATTTAACCCGCAACGTTTGAGTATCTTTCTTCCCTGCTCTCTCGAAAGAAATTTTTCTCTTCCCCATATTTCAAAACTCCGTTCATTCAGAGATTGCGGATAATTCAAACTTTCCTTTTTGTTTTTCAGAAAATCATTCAGAAGAAGGACCCATTGCCTGTCCTTTTCATAAAGATCCGGATGAGCCCGATAATAATCCACGGAAATCAGAGGAGTAATCTCATAATCCAACTCCTTTCCCAGTTCGCAATAGTTCCTTTTTTCTTCCAAAATCCAATACTCACGGTAAAGGGCAGGTTTCTTTCCATTGGTGCCCGATGCCAGAACCGGACGGATTTTCCCTTCTTCCAGAAGTTCCATCACATACTGATATTGTTGCTCATATAAAAACTCAGATTTTGAAAACAATAACTTTTCCAGAGAAACCCTTTTCATGCCAATCTTCTCCTAATATACTGCAAAACAGCATAATTGTGATCCTTATATCAAATCAAAATGCCTGCACGCATTCCATATCCCATCGTCGATCATGGAATCTGTCACATAATCGGCTTCTGCTTTTGCTTCATCCGAACCATTTCCCATAACCACACCGACTCCTGCCGTCCGAAGCATGCCAATATCATTGGCACTATCCCCAAACGCAAAGGTATCTGCAACATCTATATCCAAAAATTCACACACCTTCTTAATACCCGTTCCTTTATGATATCCTTTCGGCACCGCCTCCACAACCGTCGGTCGATGTATCATAAAATCATAGTACGTTTCCAGCTCTGGTACACACGATTCCCAGTCTCCCTGATCCGTAACACAGGTCAACTTGGAAATCTCCCATTTTCCCCATTCACCGGCTATGGATAAAAGATGATCCTCCATCTCTGCTTTCAATTTTTTTCCATAATAATTCTGTGCAAATTCTGCTTCATCCAGATATAGAAATTCTCTTCCCTCAAGGATTGGTCGGAAACCATGATTTCTCACCACATGAATCGTGTGCTCCACAAGCTCTGTTTCCAGCTTCTTATAAAATAAAGTATTTCCACTATATTCAATCATAGTCCCGCACCCGGATACCACACCGTCAAAACCAATCTCAAATAACTTCGGATTCTGTATATATGCTCTGCTTCGTCCACTGCATAAAAAAGCCAGATGCCCGTTCTTACGAAGCAGGCGTATGGCTTTTATCGTACTTTCGGGAATTTCATTCTTTGTGTTCCACAAAGTGCCATCGATATCAAAAAAGGCCGCTTTTCTTACTGACATATTCCTACCTCCATGGATGTAGGATATCACAAACTGGGAAAAAACACCAGTAATCACTCTTTTTTATCCATTGAAATCCATAGTTCTTTTTGAACGACAAAAAATTAGGGCTATCTGATTTTCTTTTCTATCAGATAGCCCTTTTAATGAATAATCGTAAGTTTCACTATATAACCTCCTGTTCTATGAAATTGTAGGTTTGTCCACTATGGATCTCTGCCTTTCATTAAAATCTCCTCCTTTTTGTTACATCTATGGTAAACTCCTTTTGGAGATTTTCTTGATTTTTTGAGATTGATTAACTATGCCATTGGACTGTCCTCCCTTTTTTTATTTTGTATGTCTTTTGTTTTTTGATGGTTATATCATATCTCACTTTTTTAATTTTGTCAAGTATATTTCCAAATATTTTTTATAAATTTTTATATTTTCAGAATTTTCGCATGTTTTATTCCAGTTTTCGGACCACGCCTGAGCGTCCATCATTCTAAAATCATCAAATTTTTTCATAAAATCATAAATTTCCATTGCTTTTTATGCCAAAATCTGTTTATCTATTATATGGAAACATTTTTAAATCATTTAGCGAGGTGTATAAAATGAAACCCATCAAAGAAGGTAAAGTACGTGAGATTTATGATAATGGCGACAGCCTGATCATGGTTGCTACAGACCGCATCAGTTGTTTTGATGTGATTCTGAAAAATACTGTAACCAAAAAAGGGACTGTCCTGACTCAGATGTCCAAATTCTGGTTTGAGCTGACAAAAGATATCCTTCCCAACCACATGATTTCTACTGATGTTAAGGATATGCCGGAATTTTTCCAGCAGCCCCAGTTCGACGGCAACAGCATGATGTGTAAAAAACTGAATATGCTTCCGATTGAATGTATCGTCCGTGGTTACATCACAGGAAGCGGTTGGGCAAGCTATAAAGAAAACGGTACCGTATGTGGAATCAAGCTGCCGGAAGGTCTGAAAGAATCCGACAAGCTGCCGGAACCAATCTATACTCCTTCCACAAAAGCAGAAATCGGCGATCACGATGAAAATATTTCCTTTGAACAGAGCATTGCTCATCTGGAAAAATATTTCCCGGGCAAAGGAGAAGAATACGCTACCAAACTTCGTGACTGTACCATTGCACTTTATAAAAAATGCGCAGACTATGCTCTGACACGCGGGATCATCATCGCAGATACCAAATTTGAGTTTGGTCTGGACGAAGATGGCAACATCGTAATCGGTGACGAGATGCTGACACCGGACAGCTCCCGTTTCTGGCCTGCGGATGGATATGAACCAGGTCATGGACAGCCATCCTTCGACAAACAGTTCGCCCGTGACTGGCTGAAAGCAAATCCGGACAACGACTGGACACTGCCGGATGAGATCGTGGAAAAAACAATTGAAAAATATCTGCAGAGCTATGAGATGCTGACAGGCGAAAAACTTCAGTAATCTTCCATAATCCTGTGACACAATTAAAACCCGGAAAACAAGGTTCCGGGTTTTTTTTATGCTGATACCATATAATATTAAAGTTCTCCGCACGCTTCTCTCTGTGTCAGTTCTACCATGATCGCCGGATATTTTCCATCCAATCTGTACAAGGTAAGTGTGATCACTGCAATTACCGCTACAATCAATGGTCCCCCTTTGTAAATGTTGATGATCATATCCAATGCCTGCTGAGGCTGTGTCACTGTCCCTGCTGAGGAACTGATATACCCCGCCATAGAAAGAAGTCCTGTCATGCATGCAGATGCAACACCGGAACCCACTTTCGTTCCAATCGAACCACCGGCAAAAATCAAACTTTCCTGACGGATATGGGTTTTCCACTGTCCAAATTCCACCACATCACCAATCATTCCGAAAACAGCGGCATTTAACGGAGCAAGTCCAATGGCACGCATCACACAGCTCATCACCAGCCAGACAAAATTCGTAGGATTCAGGAAGAAAAGGAGTTGTCCTCCCAGTGCAATATAAGCTCCAAATAAAGCAATATTACGTTTCCCATATTTTCGGATCAGCGGTGCACAAAGAAAAATGCAGCCTACCAGAACCAGCGTCTCTGTCAGATACAATGCACTGTACATCCAAGTATCATTGTGGAAGATATATTTGCAATAATACGGAAGGATTGTTCCCGAAATTCCAAAAGAAACACTCTGCAACATCCACAGCACCAATACAGACCAGAAATACTGATTCGTTACCAATGCTTTCATTCCTTCCCTAACAGGTACTTTCTTCGCATTTTTCTGAGCCTCAATTACAACAGTTTCTTTGCATTTTATAAAACAGATTATCAGCAAAATCAGAGCAATCACTGCCCAGATGGACATTGTTTTTATCCATGCTGACTGATCATCACCAAATATTTTCACCAATGGGAGCGTAAATGTCACTGCCATAATCCGTCCCAGAGGCGACAATCCCATCCGCACCACACTCAGCATATCACGTTCTGATGAAGTACGTGTCATCATAGCAGAAAGACTTCCGTACGGAAGATTCAAGGCTGTATAACAGAGTGTTGTACAGAAATTATATGTCACAAAAATATAAACAGCCTGTACCATTCCTGTAGTATGCGGCACAGAAAACAGAAGTACCGCAGATAATGCATAGGGAACGCTCATCCACAGAATCCATGGCCTGGATTTTCCCCATTTTGATTTTGTGTTTTCCACAATCACACCCATAACCAGGTCTGATACCCCATCAAATAAACGGGAAAGCAGCATTACCATACCTACAATCGCAGGGCTGACTCCCACATAATCCGTATAAAAAAGTGTCAACAACGTGCCAATCATACCAAAAATCACATTACAAGCCACATCGCCGCCGGCATAAGCTACTCTTGTTCCCCAGGTCAGCTTTTTTTCATTCATTTTTTTCTCTCCTTTTTCCATATTTGCTTTCACGTATATTTTCTTTATAGCTATATCGTAACAGCAAATCGGAATCTTCAAAATCAGGAGAAATTTTAGATTCTGTGGTCTTTTCTTTAGGCAGTTCTTTTTTGGTCTCTTTTTATATTCTTAATTTTGTGTCTTTTTTTTAGATTTTATCTCCAGTCTCCTGGGAATGCTTTCGATACTCGGCCGGACTAATCTCATGTATTTTTTTAAATGCTTTGGCAAAATAATGATAATCCTGAAAGCCTGACTGCTGTGCCACTTCCCGTACCTTAAGATTTGTTTTCTTCAGCATATCCCGGGCACATTCCATTCTCCTGTTCAAAAGAAAACTGGAAAATCCCACTTTCATCTCCTTCTGAAAAAGATAACTCAGATACGCCGAATTTACTCCTGCTGCCGCAGCCGCATCCGTCAGCCCAATCGGTTCCCTGTAATGTTTTACAACAAATTCAGCTGCAATACGAACTGCTTTACTGACTTCTTTCGGTATCACATCCTGCCTGATCTCAAAAATTTCCCCGGCAATGCTTTCCAGATAATCCGGAAGCTGCCGGATCGAATGAATTTTTCCTGCCTCTTCTTCCCTCAAAACGCCTGCCTTTCGTTCCAGCTGAACAAGCCACTGCAAAACCAGACGCTTTTCTGTCTGCTCTTTTTCAAATTCCTGCAGCACTTCCTGACATTTTTTCAGAAATCCTTCTCTGTCATTCTGATAAACAAATGTGTCTATGCTATTTAATAACATCTGTGCCTTTATCGGAAGCTGAATTCCTATTTTGGGATTAGAGTTATAATAGAGAATCTCCCGATCATCATAAAAACTAAGTTTCATCATTTCCCGGGCCTGCTGATATGCCTGTCGAATCGCCTCAGAACCAATGCACACATTGCTGACCACGATTCTATATCGATACTGCTCCTGGCGGCATATTTTATAACATGCAGATGCTGTATCAGTCAATTCCTGATACATACGGCTGCTCTTACACTGATCCGACATATCCCGAAACACACAAAAGACACCTTTTCCCAGGTAAATCATCTCAACATAGCGGATTTTATCTCCCAACTGCTGTCTCATTCCCTCATATAGCCGTCCCAGAAAATCCTGGCAATACTGTTCCATTTCAAGGCAGGTCCATCGCTCTTCTTTCTCTTCCCACTCTTCCAAAAACAGGGCAATCACTGAACTATTTTGATAAGTTCCCAAAATTCCCGCATAATTTCGTGCTTCCTCCCGCATCTGGCCTTTCAAGTTTCCTGCCAGTACCCCATTAAAAAAACGATATTTGGCGGCAATGTTATCCTGAGTTGATATACCCGCTTCTCGATACTGAGAAATATTTTTTAATTCCTTTTCTATTATTTTATCTTTCGTGCTGACAAGCAGTTCATACAATGTATCTTCATCCAGCGTATTTTTCAGGATGTACTCATCCGCTCCTTCTTTCATGGCTTCCTTTACAAATTCAAATTCATCATGACAGCTCAGTACGATAATATACAGTTTTTGATCGGTTCTGCGTATTTTCCGAATTAACTCAATACCATCCAGAAGAGGCATGGAAATATCCGTCACCAAAAGTTCAGCCTCTGTCCTTTCCAAGGCTTCCAGAGCCTCTTCACCATCCCGGGCATCTGCTGCGATTTCAAATCCTGCTCTTTCCCAGGATGACAACATTTTCAGATAACTTCTTACCAGATGGTCATCATCTGCAATAACTGTTTTTATTTTACTCATCCTGATCTTCCCCTTTTTTAACCGGCAGATAAATAATCGCAGTTGTTCCTTTTTCACTGCTTTCATATCGGATTCCGCCATCTTCCCCATAATATAGTTTTAAGCGGTCCCGAATATTGGGAATTCCCACTGCCGTAAATCCTCTCTCTTTTTTTATTCTTTCTGTCAAAAGTTGTTGAATCTGTACCTTGCTCATCCCTCTTCCATTATCCATGACTTTCAAATAGAGAGTTCTTGTTTCAATCTGTACACATATTTTCAGCTTTCCTGTACCCTGCTTCATATCAAGACCATGCATCAGTGCATTTTCCACTAATGGCTGCAGAATCAGGCGGGGAACCAGGCATGTCTGTGCATCCTCCGCCACCTGATAGGTGACTTCAAAACCACCGCCATAACGAAATTTTTGAAGATGGATATAATTCTCCAGTATATGTATTTCTTCAGCTACTGTCAGGAAAACTCCTTTCTTACTGACAGCCGCCTGCAGAAGCTCCACAAACTCTCCGATAATCTGACCGATCTCTTTTTCCCCTTTCAGCAAAGCTGCATACTTGATGGAATTGAGAGTATTGTACATAAAATGAGGCGTAATCTGATATTGTAAAGCTTCCAGTTCCATATCTTTCTTTTTCTTTTCTTCCTCAATGAGCTGACCAATCAGTTCTTCGATCTTATCCAGCATCTCATTGAACTCCATGGCCAATTCTCCGATTTCATCCCCTGATTCTACCTGTGCTCTTGTCTGCAGATTTCCTCCGGAAATCTCTCCCATAGTAAGTGTCAGTTGCTTCAACGGACGATAAATGATATGAGACAAATATAGTGCCAAAATCAATGCGATTGCCATAAATACCGCCAGTACACCAAAGAAAAACCATCTTATCCACAGCAGATCGCTGAGTACTGTCGCTTTATCCACCACAGTAAATAATCCAATCTGCGCAAATGTGGATTCACAGTAAATATAAATATTCTCGCGATCACTGCCTTCCGTTTTCTTTCCGCCAATCCATTTCTCATATTGTTTTTCCTGATAAAGTTTTCCCATTCGGTTTATCTGGGAACCGGTAATCATTCTCTTCTGAGAATCCAGAATTACCGAAACCTTTATCTCATTCTCATCCCATCCTGCAATATAATCATAGTACAGTTTACTTTCTCTGATATTGGACATCATATACCCCAGAACAGAGCCATTCTCATCTTTCACGGTTTCTATACAGGAAAACAGCATTTCATCCTCATAAATCAAATCCTCAATCAGCATAGGGCTGGCATTTTCATTCATTTTCTTTTCGACTTTTTCTATCTTATTCTCCGAAATCTCTTTCCGATAGACAGGATACTCTTCCGATGTGACCACCAACTGTGCTTCCGGTATCAATAGATACACGGAAGAAACCGCATGACTCTGCGCTTTATATTCGTACAACAGCTGTGCCAGTTTTTCCAGTTCTTCTTCCTGTTGATCCGTCTGATTTTCATCCAGGTAGAACCAAATACTCTCTTTTATTCTGTCGTCACAGGATGCATACAGATTTACATGATATGCCCTCTCAACCGCCTCATCCAACTCACCCATCATCTGCTGCGCACGCTGCTGCAACGAAGAAATATAGTTTTCTTCAATCGTACGGGCCGACTGGCCATAAAAAATCATCGTAACAGCCAATGAAGTAAGCAAAGTGATCAGCAATATCGATATCAGTATTTTCCCTCTAATACTTCTCATAAATCTGCCCTTCACTGTTCTCACTCCCCACCATTTTTCTTATCTGCCTGCATATATTCCTCTACATTACTCTGAGTCAGCATCGGAACATCCAATATTTTCTCCGTCTCCTCTGCCCCCTGTTTTCTCAGTTCTTCTATATAACGCACCATTTCAAATCCCACATCATACCCTGATTGTGCCAAAAGTGCCGTTATTTTCCCTTCCTGCAGTGCACTCACCGCATCTGACTGTGCATCTACCGATACAATTTTCAGATTTTCATCCGAAACCGCATCCACAAATCCCATGGCTGTTGCGGCACTTGTCACCATCACACCTTCTACGTCCGGATATTCTTCCTGTAGTCTTTTGATTTCTGTCTCCTTCATCTGTAGATTACTGTATCCACTCTCTACATAGATGAGCTCCATATTCGTTTCCTCAGCAAGATATTTTTTCGCCCCCTCTATCCGCAGGCGATGGCATCTTTGGCTTAAAGGTCCGGAGATAATCCCCACCTGCCCATGATGGTCCATCTGCTCAGCCATATATTTCATCAGTTCATATCCGGCTTTTTCATTGTCTATTCCGATATAAGGAATCTGCTGATCGTCAAATCTGTCATCAAAAGTAATCACAGGAATATCCTTTTCTTCGGCTGCTTCCAGATATATCTGTGCATCCCCCGAATCCACCGGAGATATGGCAATGATATCTACATTTTTCCTGACTAACGTTTCTACCATTTTTATTTGGGCTTCTTTGTTTTTTTCGGAATCCGGCTGCAATATAATCACATCCATCCCGTATTGATCTGCTGCCTGTTCCACACCTTCACACAAAGACATCCAATACTCACTGGTACCGGACTTTGTTACAACTCCTATGGTATATGTTTCTTCTATTCGAATCTGCTGTTCACTGCTGCATGAAATCAACAAAACTCCTGCACACAAAGCCACAGCAATCCCTCTCATTGCCCTCTTTTTCATATTTTCCTCTTTTTCTGCAGATTTCCTACAGATTATATTTTGTTTTGATTTTAATCTCTGTAAACAGATATTCCTCTTCCGGCATAATGTTTTTTGTCAGCATATTTGCAAGAATGTACAAAGGACGATATCCCTGGAAAAATCCGTTCTGGTCCACGAGAAAATCTACAGTTCCTTCTTTGATTGCTTTCTCGTTCTTTGGTGTCTGATCATAAATCACCACATAAGGCCGCCTGGTCAGCCCCAGCTTATCAAATGCAGTCTTAACGCCAGCCTGTCCCCCGGACACTACAAAAATGCCGTTAATGCCCGGAATATTCATCATAGAATTTTCAATGATCCTCTCCACCTCGGCCGTCTCATCAAAACTTCCCTGAACTCCTGCAATCTCAAGCTTTGGATAAGATTTTTTGATTTCTTCCACAAATCCATCTACGCGGGCATTATTTACCACGTTACTGAAATATCCCGTGATGATCAATACTTTTCCGCTTCCTCTTGTCATAAGCCCCATCAGACCTGCTGCCGTCTGACCACTTCTTCGGTTGTCCATGCCCACAAAGCAGGAGCGCCTGGTCCCTACGATATCTGAGTTAAATGTCACTACGGGAATTTTCTTCTCTTCTGTCAGCCAGTTAATCTTTTCCCGGATTCTGTCACAGTCCACAGGCATCAGTGCGAGTCCCTGGATTCCTTCTGCCGCCAGTTCTTCGATCGCACGCACCTGCTCGTTTTCATCCACAGAAAACACTTCTCTCAGCACAATCTCAACACCCCAGTTTTTTAATTCCTCACCAGCCTGCCGGATTCCCCGGTTAATCTCCAACATAAAGGATGCTTTTGCAAGCTGTGTGACCACTCCGATCTTTATATTTGCTTTTTTATCTATATTTTTCTTTTTTCCCCGGGGTACATATCCCATCTCATCGGCAAGCTGCAGGATTCTCTCCGCAACCTCCGGGTTAATACGACCACGATTATTCAGTGCTCTGTCTACCGTTCCTCTGGACACATTTGCTTTTTCTGCGATCTGCTGTATTGTTACTGCCATTTTCCTTCTCCTGTTCTTCCACGGACATTTTCTTTCATCATATCATGTTAAAAAAAGGCACGCAATAATTTTGCGTGCCTTTTTATCATTCCCTTTTCATCGCATATTTTTTCTGCTCATATGAGCCAGGATTCTGAGTACCCCATAACCAAGAATTGTAATTCCTATAAAAAACAACAACGCCATTCTTACAGCCTGTGACTGATCAGCCCCCATTTTCCAGGTACATAACGCATAAATAACAGAAAATATTCCTGCACATACTACACTAATGATTGCGTCCCGTATGATTGATTTGCAAATTTATACACTGTTTTTTCGTTTTATATTATTGCAATACTATCTATCAATTGCTATAATAAATGATAGGTGCTACCAAAAACGGTAGGCGGTTACTCCTTCTACGGAGGGTTGCAGAGTGCCACTGGTACTCGTTTTGCAATGACCGAAGTGAAACGGAGACCTGTGACCCTCCGATTACATAGAAATTCCCAGAGCAATCTGGTGAAAATCTTTCAAAAGGAGGGGATGCCAATGCTGACACTTGAAAGTCTGATTGCAGTCATCAGCTTATGTCTGACCTCTTTCGGACTCGGATATGCCATCGGAAGCAATAACTCACAAAAATAGCCGCCCCGGTCTGGTAAACTGAGCGGCTGTTTTTGTCAAACAATTTATGGGACTAACCGTCTATCGGTAGCACTCTTTCTATAATCATATTACCATCCAGTTCCAAAAATGTCAAAGTATTTTACTTGTTAATTTTTATTTCGGAGAAACATGATATGTCCGGGTAAGTATATGTATCAATTGGCTGCTTATGCATTCATACTTTGTACTTTGCATATATCTTGTTGTATACAACCACAAGTAACCCGATACCTACAGTACAATCAACAACAATCAAAGCTCCGGCAATCAACGCACTCCAGCATATAGCAAAGGTACTGATCCACAGAGGTATGGAATATATCATCCACATGATACCATTTGCTCTGTTGTAAGCCTTAATATCTCTGATCTCAGATTCTTTCACGGAAGAACCGGACCAGAACCACATAGGTTTTTTTCTTTTCCACGCATAGATTCCAATACCGGTGAAAATTGCGCTGCACGGAATCATAATAACAAACCAGATGATGTTCTCCATAATTTTGCCTGTCCTTTATTTATTAGATTCAAGTTGTTTTGTATCTCTTGTGCCGTCATAGAAAAGGTCATATTTTTGATCACACTGCTCTTCGCAAACTCATGTTTTCTCCTCTGATCGGTACTCTAATATATCACCTGGTTGGCAATCCAAAGCATCACATATTTTAATAAGTGTTGATACTTTGATTGCCTTTGCTTTGCCATTCTTTAATATAGACATATTAGCAAGCGTAATTCCCACTTTGTCAGCAAGCTGAGTAACACTCATTTTCCTTTTTGCGAGCATCACATCAATATTTATAATCAGTTTTCCAGGTAGTTTTTCTTCCATGTCGCCCTCCATTAAATTGTCAAATCACTCTGCTCCTGCAAATCTGCTGCTTTCATGACAAGATGAGATAACGCCGCTGCAATAATAGCAATTGCAATTCCTACAAAAGCTATCAACATAGACATTAGTAGTATCCAAATTGGGTTAAGATTTAATACGCAGAACACTATATTTCCCACAACAAAAAACGCCGTATCTCCAGCTGCAAGATAAGAAATCTTCGTAAGTCTATCAGCGTTTTCTAAAGAGAAAGATTTATCTTTGCCTATGCTGGCTGCAATTTTCCATCCGTATATCAGAACAATGTAACAAGGAATCCCTGTCAGCCATAAGAAAATCAACCATGGCCAAAAAGCATACATAAATTCCGGATATGCATCCACTAAATTTCTACCATAAAAAGGAAAGATAAGAAAATAAAAACCGGCTCCTATCAAGCCAACACATATAATAATCACCTGAAGCCACCAGGAAAGCTTTTTTTGATTCATCTTTTTTCTCCTTCAGAATAAATTTATCGTATTACGATAAATTTATTATACTCCTATTGCCACAAATGTCAAATACTTTTTATCGTGTTGCGTTCAAGTACGCCTCGGCGTACTTGCTGCGAGGTGCGCGTCATGCTTTGCATGACACGATACATCTGCGCACCTCTGCAATCCGCCGGAGGCTTTATCTTCCGGATGAGCTTTATTCTACTTTAAGCGCATATTACCATATGTATGGCGTTTCTTATGCATCAGATCTAGAATATGCATTTTTCATCTGGCAGCTCAGTTCATACAAGACCTTATCCAGGGTATCCAGCGAGGCTTTTTTCAGCATTTCCGCAATTTTCTGATTCGCTTCTGTTTTCAATGCAAGGCGTTTTTGGACATCTTTCTCCTGTTCCAGTAATGCATCATAACGGTGGATCAGTTCATGACCTTTTGCCATCACATGCTCCTGATAACGTTCAATATGGAAAATCGAGCTTCTGTAAGAAGCATCCGCCATAGCAGCAATCATCCTGCTGTTCCAGTAAAAATTATCTGTGGAAACCGTTTCTGTAGTATTGGAAAGATAATCCGGTGTTTCCTCTACATCCGCATAAAATGGAACCATTGCATTAAAAGCATTGGAAGCATACGCCACCCACTCAATCGTTCTGCTGTCCTTCTCATGCTCCGGCCGCATCTGGATCAGTGAAATAAAGTCATTCCGGTTGATTCCGATGGAACGATAAGCTCCCTGCATGGATTTTTCCCCATAGGATCCGTATGGATCATACGGCGTTCCCTGATAATGAGAGGAAAGCACATACTTTACATCTTCTGCCGTAATTTTTTTCTCCGGAACCATGCACCACGGCAGATCATCTGAAGTGGGCGAATACTCCGCATTGGGTCCATCCCATACTTTTGTGCGTGGATTCATACAGCGCAGCATATACCATGCCCGTGGTGTGTTATATACACGATCTGAATCATCATGACTTCCAAAAGCATCTCTGGGATTCAGTTTTCCATCCATTGAAAGATCAAGATGATTTTTCTCAATAAATTCCCTCATATCCGGAGAACACATATATTCTTTTTGCGCATTCAGTGCATCCTCCAGATCAAACTGATCCAGTCCAAGCTGATTTGGCATCACCACGTAAGCATCATCCGGAACACGTCTTGCGATCCAATGATGACCACCAATAGTTTCCAGCCACCAGATTTCATCTTTATCCTGAAAAGCAATTCCATTCATTTCATAGGTACCGTACTTTTCCAGAAGATTTCCCAGTCTCTTCACCCCTTCTCTGGCACTATAGATGTAAGGAAGAACAATGGATACAATATCTTCTTCCCCGATTCCTCCCGGGATTTCTTCGTTTCCGTCTTTGGCCGGCTGATAAACCACCAGTGGATCTGCTCCAAGCACTCGGGGATTGGAGGTAAGCGTCTCGGTTGCTGTAATCCCCACCTGTGCCTCATTGACACCGCTTCCTGCCCAGATTCCTTCCCCTTCCAGAGCATTGGGCATAGAAGTATACCGCATCGGATTCGCCGGGAGCTCAATCTCCAGATGAGAAATCACGGATTTGTAATGTATCGGCTGTTCCTCCGGATGAACCACCACAAATTTCTTCGGGGTAAAACGCCCGGAACAGGAATCATCATTTCTGGCGATCATTGTAGATCCGTCATAAGTTGCTTTTTTCCCAACAAGCATTGTTGTACAAGCCATTTTTTTATCTCTCCTTTATCATATGTATTCTATTTTTCTTTCAGTATATAGGTCTGCTTTCTAAAATCAACCTTCACTTTTGTCCCATTAGAAAAAGTTGTTTCCTGTATCATGTAATCACCATCAATTATTTCATGACGCAGCATTTCGCACTTTGCCACTTTTTCATGCAAATCAGATACCACTTTACATCGTTTAATCTGCTCTTCCAGAGTCATTTTCACCTGCTCATCAAATGCACCATCTGTATTAGGGTAAGCAGCATCACGAATCAGATATGGTGCACCTCCATTGAGCAGAGCATACAGCATATAATCTTCCTCTTCACTTACTTTATCCATCATCCATGGTTCAATCACACAATCATGATATACGAGATTATATAAAGGTACCGGTATTCCTTCTTTCGGAGTTCCCGGCTGTTTCATCATAAAATCATAAGGAGCATAGTGACAGAAGACCAGGCTGGGAACTGCCCAGTCACTCACTTCTTCTGAACTTGGTAAAATACCGCAAGAAAGCAGATACTCAAAACATTTACCTCGGAATTCATAGCATTCCCTACGCGTCATTCTATGTTCCGGGTGATCACATTCATCCCCTTCATTGCAAGTGAAAACATCCAGATATGCTCCATCCAGTTCAATTCCCTGTTTTTTAATTTCAGAAAAATTTCTTCTCACATAGCCGGGAGCCTGTGTAGCACACAAATAAGACTGGGGGCCGCCTGCCCATCTCTGATGCTTTGGAATGGTTCCATCCGGGAGTCTGCAGGCGTAATTTTCATCAAAACTGGGAGCTGTCAGATAGTAATCCCTGTACTGGTCATGAATCCCAAACAAGTATCCACATTCGTGCAGAGCATCTGACAAAGCCTTCATTCCTTCCCAGCCGCCAGCCTCTTTACATGCCGGAAGATAATCCGGATGGCGATTGTCATATCCGGGCTGTGCCCAGCCATCAAGATGCAGATACAATTTTTCTACTCCCATTTCATGGAGAGTACGGATTTCTTTTTCTCTTTGCGCAAAAGAAGTAAGATGATTATTCTTTTCCGGATTCTCAGGATCAAAGAAATCGGAATTTTTCTGTACCTGAGTTTTAATCCCCTTATGTACAAATGCACAGCCAATCAGCTGATTAACAGACGGATTTCGTGCTGCTTTCTCCGCAAGAGTCCTGAGCTTTCCCTGCTCATTCACATACTCCCTGTATATTTTACAAAGATCATTATAATCGCAATCAGATGCCAGCGTATATTTTACGATTCTTCGGTAATCCATTTTTCCCAGGCTCGGTTCAAAGTAAATCCCCACATGCGTATACGGACCGTCTGCCGGATGTTCTGCATAATAACCTGCGTTCCACGGGGTCACACAAATCGCTATATAACCTTCCCGATCTTTCACCTGACCAAACCAGGGCATATATCCAC
The DNA here is from genome assembly GCA_051888835.1 of Oliverpabstia sp. GTDB lineage: Bacteria > Bacillota > Clostridia > Lachnospirales > Lachnospiraceae > Oliverpabstia. Next base: position 42,348 of record JBJFCH010000179.1, read on the forward strand.
CTGCAGTTTCAAAAAGACCGTTAAAACCCACCGGAGCCAATTCGGTTTTCCAGGTATTCGGAATCAGAATTCCCTGTTGATGCGTAAGAAGAGTGTACCAACTGTCCTTCTTCTCATCAAATTCCATATCACCCGGCCAGAAAACCTTCTGCACATGAAGTCCTTCTTCCTGCAAAGGAACCCATTCAAAATAGAGATCTCCGGTGCTTTCTTCGATCCAGATTAAAGTTTCGAAACTGTATGGGAACGTTTTTCCTTCTATTTCAAAACCTTCAAACCGACTCCGGATCCCTTCACCAATTCCCATATGGTAACACTCATGAGAAATCATTACCGCATCCTGAAAAAGAAACTCACCTTCCGAACATATAAGCCGCGGTTGAAAACCCTTGCGCCAAACCCATACAGTATTTCCTCTTTCCACAGATACTGCCAAACTGGTCTCGTTCAATATTACAATCGTTCCATTTTTTTCAATTATTTTCATTTACATAATCCTCACCATATATCTATGCTAAAACTCTTTGTAAACGAAAAGAAGACCTGTTAAATTCACCTAACAAATCTTCTTTTGCCAATATCTTCTACAATCATATTACCGCTCTACATGGAATCTGTCAAATATTCCCGAATGTTTAATAACTATGTAGTATATGATTGCTAAAATTTCGATTGTCGTAACTATTTTTCACCTTTGATTATTTTGAAAAAAGTATCAAACTCCCGGCACTGCTCCAATTTACCTTGTCTGGACAATGCAATAAATAAAGCAGCTGCCTTCGCCTGACAGTTAATACTCTTCGCCGGATTAAATTCTATATCCGTAAATGCATCATAATTTACTATCTCTGCCGCAAGTAATGGATTTTCCAACACTGCATTGATATAAATCCAATCATAAAATGCCGTCTGCGGACTAATCGGCATTTCTTTGCCATCAAAGAAAAAGTTCTTTAACATACCGCTGGATTTCAAACGCGAATCCCGTTTCGCATCTCTGGGAGATACACGGTAAAGATCTGTATAAGGACCTCCGACAGCAAATACTTTTCCTCCCTGAAAAACACATTCAACCGGAATGCCGGCTTCCAGCTCAGGAACATATTTCTTCAAATTGAAGGCACTTAACTTTATTCCCAATTCTTGTAACGATTTCGATGAAATCTCCAGAACTTTACTTTCCGGGAATCGTCTGTGATATGCCGCATGAAGTGCTGTAATATTTTTTTGCTTTTGTGAAACAGCGAATCCACCACTCCAGGTGAAATCGGGCGAATAAACCTTCACAAAAGGTGCTCGGACATCAGGTACATAAACAGGTCTGGTAGCCATAATCATTCCTCCTTTACTAAAACCAATTCAATAGTATTTTCCCTCATTTAGAGCGAAAGGAATTTTATTCTATCACTTAGCACTCATCCAGTCAACTATTTTTTTCTTTGATTAGTTACCAAACTTTATACTATCATTACCAGAAAAAAAGCCCGGTAGAGTAAAAATACTCTCCGGGTTTTCATAGTCAATGATTCTTTTTGCGAAAGGCTGCCAAATGCCAGATTTAATCACATAAATCTATCAATCCATCCTCAGGATTGCTTTAATACATCCTCCTTTATGTGAATCTTCCACAGCTTCATTTATCTGTTCAAACGGATAAAATTTGATTAGTCTGTCAAACGGGAACATACCCCTATGATAGTAATCCAAAAGCTGCGGAATGAAGATTTTGGAAACAGCCTCTCCTTCGATAACACCAGTTACAGTTTTTGCTTCTCCCATAATATCGCCTTGCACATTTACAGTAACGTCACCGGCAACACCGACGATTGCTTCAATCCCTTTGAATCTGAGACAGCGAAGTGCTGCCAGGATAAATGCCTCTGCGCCTGACGTTTCCACAGAATAATGGGCTCCGCGTCCTGTGATTTTCTTTATCTCACCTACAATATCCGGACATTCCCTACGGTTGATTGTATGAGTAGCACCTAATTCTTTTGCGAGCTCCAGAGATTTCGGGTTACCACCTACTGCTATGATCTGGGAACAATTTGCTATTTTTGCTGCCATGATAGCACTCATTCCTACTGTTCCGCATCCGAAAACAGCGATCGATGTTCCAAATCCAGGCTTCAAATAGTTTAATACGGTTCCTGCGCCTGTCTGAATACCACATCCAAGAGGTCCAACTAACGCAAGGTCGATATCATCGTACGGAACTTTCACTACATTTTTTTCATCAACTACAGCATATGTTGCAAAAGACGACTGACCAAAGAAAGTTGAAATCGGTTTTCCGTCTTTGGAAAGCCTTGTTGTGTGGTCGGGCATGATACCTCCAAAATTAATCAGATTAAAATCATCACAGGCATAGGGCATACCCTGCAGACAACAATCGCATTTTCCACAATATGCATAGGAAAATCCTACCCTGTCTCCCGGCTTAAATTCTGTCACGTTCTCTCCGGTTTTTTCAACGATTCCACATCCTTCATGTCCCAGAACAGCCGGGAGTGGAACCGGGATCTGCTGTGCTCTTGCTACTTCATCGGTATGACAAATACCACTTGCTACGATTTTTACAAGGACTTCATTTGCTTTTGGTTCCGCCAGGTCAACTTCTTCAATGACAAAAGGAGCATTGGCTTCATAAGTAACAGCAGCTTTAATCTTCATTCTTATTCCTCCCATGGATTATATTTTCTTTTCTGACATCATCATAACTGAACCAATATTATCTGTCCAACAATCAAAAAAAGTCACTCTGACAATTATTCACTGTCAAAGTGACTCAAAATCAAATTTCAGAACAGCTGTATGTTTCCAAAAGAAATTGTTCCAGTTTTTGTGCTCCTTCTGTCAATTTTCCGTTCTGCTTTTTTCCAATCCCAGCAGTCCAGCAAAAACGTCTATCGGTAAAGGGAATTGCTTTCACTCCCTCCAGATTACTCTGGTCTACAACAAAATCAACAGATATTGAGACTCCTTCTTTAAGTTTGCAAAGATGCTGGCAAAAAGTAATCTCCACCGTTTGTGCAATAATATTCGGATAAAACCCTTCTTCCAAACACAACTTTTGAAAAAGGTGGAAGATATGAAAATCAGATCCTTCCATGATTATTTTTTCGCCTATCAAATCTTTTATATCTATACTCTCTTTTTCCCACAATTGATGCCCTTCGTATACCAGAAGCATCACTTTTTTAGTGATAAGTGGCTCAAATATTACATTTCTGGCCTGCTCCAGATAAATACATAACCCCAGATCTGCATCCATATTCATAACTTTTTTATCTGCTTCCGCATCACTGTATTCGGACCAATGAACCCTGTATTTAGGATAGATTGCTTCGAACTGTTTCAATACAGGATACATAATCTGAAGTACACCGTAAGAACAGGCAAGAATGATGTCCTCTTTTCCGCTATTCATACATGCTATGGTATGTCGCATATCGATAAGTTGCTTACGTAATTTTAATGCCTCCTGGTAGAAAAAATCACCTGCTTTTGTAGGAATCATACCTCCTGAGAAACGTTCAAATAACACAGTTTCCCATTCTTTTTCGAGATTTCTGATTATTCTGCTCAGCCCTTGCTGTGATATATAAAGCCTCTCTGCCGCTTTATGCATGTTTTTTGTTTCATATAGGACAATAAAACTCTCAATTGCATTTGTATCCATCAAACTTGTCCTTTCCTTTTGAATATCCGTTTTCTGTAGTTTATCATGCATTATTGATAATAAACAAGACGATTTTTCAGAAAAGAAACAACAACAAATTTATTTCCGTGAGACTATTTGCTTCTTCACTACAATTCTATTTTCGCTATTCACCTGTATACTCTCGCCCGGCTTCGCCCAATAAATAAGCAAAAATAAACCCAGGAGCAAGCAAGCTTGCTTCTGGGCTATATTTTTACTTATTTGCTCGGCTCATTGCCATCGCGTAGATTACTCGATAACGGAAGCAACACGGCCTGATCCTACAGTACGTCCACCTTCACGAATAGCGAATGTAAGACCCTGCTCCATAGCGATTGGATGAATCAGTTCGATTGTCATTTCTACGTTATCACCAGGCATACACATCTCTGTTCCTTCTGGCAAAGAAATAACACCTGTTACGTCTGTTGTTCTGAAGTAGAACTGAGGACGATAGTTATTGAAGAAAGGTGTATGACGTCCACCTTCATCTTTTGTCAGAACGTAAACCTGAGCTGTGAATTTTTTGTGGCATGTTACAGAACCTGGTTTAGCCAGAACCTGTCCACGAACGATTTCTGTTCTCTGAACACCACGAAGCAGAGCACCGATGTTATCACCAGCCTGAGCTTCATCCAGCAGTTTACGGAACATTTCGATACCAGTTACAACTGTTTTTCTCTTATCTTCTTTAACACCAAGGATTTCAACCTCGTCGTTCAGATGCAGAACACCACGCTCTACTCTACCTGTTGCAACAGTACCACGACCAGTGATTGTGAATACGTCCTCTACAGGCATCAGGAACGGTTTGTCAGTGTCACGCTCTGGATCCGGGATATAGCTATCTACAGTATCCATCAGTTCCATGATCTTATCTCCCCATTCGCTGCTCGGATCTTCCAGAGCTTTCAGAGCAGAACCCTGAACGATTGGGCAATCTGTGAACTCATACTCTTCCAGAACTTCAGTGATTTCCATCTCTACCAGTTCAAGAAGCTCTTCGTCATCAACCATATCACATTTGTTCATGAATACAACGATATAAGGTACACCTACCTGACGGGACAGAAGGATGTGCTCTTTTGTCTGAGCCATAA
>JBJFCH010000180.1:0-9007 GCA_051888835.1 Oliverpabstia sp.
GTTCCAGTAATTCCATCGTCTTCTACCTCTCTTCTTATCTTCTAATCTTGCTATTTTAAGATAGTTTTCAGCAATTCTTTCCTTTCATTTTATTTTCTTATTTCCATATTGTCAATTTACAATATCGTTTCGATGGTGTAAACTTCTCTCTGGAATCGCTCATAAAATTGTGCTATGATAAGAGCAGAAATAACATATACGACAAATAGGAAATGTTAAGAAGTGACTACATCGGAACTCGTATTCTTATCCCCAAAATAAGACTGCGAGTTCCTTATGTTATTAGGGAAACTGCATATCCTATAAAAAAGTGTCTTCTGTAAATGTTGTACAGACCACATGACGAAAGGAGATTATTATGAAATATGACATTATTATTATCGGCGCAGGACCGGGGGGAATTTTTTCTGCATATGAATTAGTAAAGCAGAATGCCGATTTGAAAATTGCCGTATTTGAGCTGGGCAACCCGCTCGAAAAACGGCGCTGCCCGATCGACGGCGAAAAAGTAAAATCCTGCATAAACTGCAAAACGTGTGCGATCATGAGCGGTTTTGGCGGTGCAGGTGCATTTTCAGACGGAAAATATAATATTACCAATGATTTCGGCGGCACACTCTATGAACATATCGGGCGCAAAAAAGCAATCGAACTGATGGAATATGTAGATGAAATCAATGTAACACACGGCGGAGAGGGAACACGTATGTACTCCACAGCCGGAACCCGCTTCAAGAAGCTTTGCATGCAGAATAAGCTGAATCTTCTGAATGCTTCTGTCCGCCATCTGGGAACCGACATCAATTATGTGGTTCTGGAAAACCTTTACGCAGAATTGAAAGATAAAGTTGAATTCCGCTTCAATTATCAAGTTGACCGCCTGGAGACAGCAGACGGAGGATACCGCGTATACTGCGGCGAACAGTTTGATGACTGTGAAAAATGTATTGTATCCGTAGGACGAAGCGGAAGTAAGTGGATGGAAAAGGCTTGTCGGGAAATGAAGATACCGACCAGCTCCAACCGCGTTGATATCGGCGTGCGCGTAGAAATTCCGGCCGAAATCTTCTCTCACCTGACCGACGAACTCTACGAAAGCAAGATCGTATACCGCACCGAGAAATTCGAGGACAATGTCCGTACCTTCTGCATGAATCCGAACGGAATCGTCGTAAATGAGAATACAAAAGGAATCGTGACCGTAAACGGACACAGTTATGAAGATCCGGCAAAACAGACAGAAAACACAAACTTCGCTCTGCTTGTATCCAAGCATTTCTCTGAGCCGTTCAAGGACAGTAACGGATATGGAGAAAGCATTGCCCGTCTTTCAAATATGCTGGGCGGCGGCGTGATCGTACAGCGTTTCGGGGATCTGATCCGCGGAAGACGAAGCAATGAGAAACGAATCGAGGAAGGACTGGTGCGTCCGACACTCGCTGCAACTCCGGGAGATCTCAGTCTGGTACTGCCGAAACGAATCCTCGACGGAATCATCGAGATGATCTACGCCCTGGATAAGATTGCACCGGGTACCGCGAATGATGATACCCTTCTCTACGGCGTAGAAGTTAAGTTTTATAATATGGAAGTGGATATTGACGAAAATCTGGAAACACCATACAAAGGACTGTATGTGATCGGGGACGGAAGCGGTGTGACCCATTCCCTGTCCCACGCATCCGCAAGCGGGGTGTATGTGGCAAGGCATATTGCGGAGACACTTTCAGAAAGATAAAATTGATTTAAAAAATGTGGGGATAGATTTGGCTCACATGAGCCGCACCTATCCCCATTTGAATTCTGTTATTTTACGACAGTCCCATTACATATTTTGCCAGCTTCTTTATATCTAATGTTTTTTCGCTCATTCCCAAAGCCGCGGCAATCCTAACCTGTGCCGGCTGTTTCAACATGGCTTTCTTCATGATCTCCTCTTCAAAAAAGATGTCACTGGTCTTTCCATCTGCAATAATCTTTTTCTGGCACATCACAATCACACGATCATAATTTTCTGCCACGAACTCCATATCATGAGTAATCGTTACAAGTGCCTTACCTCGTTCGGTCAGAACTTTATTCAGATTTGATAATCTCTCCAATCCTATCAAATCCTGTCCGGCAGTTGGCTCATCAAAAATCATGACATCACAATTACTTGCAATCACGGATGCAATAGTCACAAATTTCCGAATTGAAAGCGGGAGATCATAAGGATTAGTCTCCAGATACTGCGTCATTCCTGTTAATTCCGCTGCATCTTTAATTCGCCTTTCGCGTTCTTGCGGATCGACCTTCATTTTTTTCAGTCCATATTCAATTTCTTTGAATACAGTCGGATTAAATATCTGATCATCTGGATTCTGGAACACATATCCGACTTTACGCGCCATCTGGGCAGTCGTAAAATTCTTCGTAGATTCTCCGTTGATCAAGACATCTCCTTCGCATGGTTTCGTAAGACCATTCAGCATTTTCACAGTAGTTGTCTTTCCCGCACCGTTCTGACCTACAATTGCAATGTTTTCCCCTGCCTCAATCGAGAAACTGACGTCATCAACAGCCTTATATCCATTCGGATAACAGAAAGAAATATTTTTCACTTCAACTAAAGCCATTATCCTTTCCTCCCCTTTCTGTTTTCCATAATTTTACGAAGCGCTTCTATTGCTTCCTCCACGGTGACAGGTACAGAATCGAAAGAAATTCCTTCCTTTTCCAACTCGAGTGCAATCGTAGCACTTTGTGGCAGACGAGTCTGATAATCTTTACATCTTGGATCCGCAAATACTTCTTTGGGTGTTCCCTGCATCACAATCTTTCCTTGATCCATAACAACGACAGTATCAGCGTATTCTGCTACCTGTTCCATTTTATGTTCCACCAGTACAACGGTCTTTCCCATATTTTTCATCAGCTGGATAATCTCAAAAATGTAGTCCGTACTCTGTGGATCAAGCTGGGAAGTCGGCTCATCAATAACCAGAATATCCTGATCCATAACAAGTATTGCTGCGAGTGCCACCCTTTGCTGCTGACCTCCTGAGAGTTGATATGGATCTCTGTCTCTGAATTCTTCTATCTTTGTTAATTTCATAACTTCACAGACACGCCGTTCAATCTCTTCTGGCTCAACCCCCATATTTTCCAGACCATAAGCCAATTCTTCATATACGGTTTCAGCAATTCCGCTAATCTGGGTAAATGGATTCTGAAATACAAATCCTACGTCAAGTGCGATACTTCCAACATCCATGTCTGCGATATTATTTCCTTTAATATATACTTCGCCCGACATTTCTCCTTTATAAAACTTTGGGACGAATCCTCGAATAGCATTGCACAGAGTTGTCTTTCCGCTTCCATTTGCTCCTACAAGAGCACACAATTCTCCCTTTTTCACCGTAAGCGAAACATTTTTCAGAATATCTTCTTCTGAAGTCGGATAACGGTAGGTCAGATTTTTAATTACTATATTATCCATAATGCAATTTTACCTCCTATCGCTGCAACCAACAGGACAACCATTAATGTCCGTATTGTTTTATCCTTCGGTGTATCTTCCACCTTTTTCAGTTTCGTTTTCTTACATGGTGCAGAAAATGCTCTCGCTTCAAGGGTAATTGCACGTTCTTCTGCACTGACCAGTGCATTCAGAAGCAACGGGCTTACTGCCGGGAAGAAAGCTTTTGCGCGAACCAATACATTACTGTCAGTTTCAATTCCTCTTGAGCGCTGCGCATCCAGAATTGTGTTCATCTTCTTTGACATCTGCGGAATAATTGTCGTAGTAGACAAAAGTACATAACTGACAGATGGCGCAACTCCTCTTTCTTCTAATACCGTCATCAATTCTTTCATCTCAATCAGCTTTCCGGCAAGAAGAATGGCTGATCCGGCACCAAGTATACGAGAACTCAGCACGATTGCTTTCTCAAGTCCTTCCCTTGTCACTGAAAACACCCACATTTTCCACAGCACATCCTCTCCGGGAATGAAAAGCGACTGCAAAACAAAACAAATGATACAAATTAACAACATGGATTTCATCCAGAGTTTCACATAGGGAGCTCCCACCCCTGATATTACCGCAATCAGTATCATCACAGCAACAGTCAACAGCGTAACCCGATAGTCAAACAATACCGCCACAACTGCCAAAACAATAATCATATACAGGATTGTCAAAGGATTCAGCGCTCTGACTCCCTTCCTCTCTTTTACCATCGTATCTCTCCTTTATTTATTTTCAGCTTTTGCTTTTCTTGCTTCAATAAATACCGGGCCATTTGCAAATTTATACAAATAACGATCAGACATTCCTCTTATTACCAGGAACGGAACCAAAAGTGAAAGGAACTTGTCCGGTACTTCCGAAATAAAGTTACCAATTATCTGTGCCGGCCAGAACGGTACACCGGCAGACATCATACTTGCAATCATAATAGAGTTTCCGCTGGTATCAAATCCACCGAAGAAAATATAGGTAACAATAACACTTAACGCAACTGCTGCCAACGTTGTAATCACGCCGGAAAGGATAAATTTCTTCCAATTCGTGAACAGGCCTTTCCGTGCCATAAATCCTGCAACCAGTCCAAGACCTCCTGCAATAATCGAAAATGGCATTACAGACGGATCCATGATTGAATTAATGATAATACTCAGAAATCCAGTCAGACAGCCAACCCATGGTCCTGCAAGCATTGCCACCAAAAAGGTACCGATACAATCCAGATAAACCGGCAATTTTAAAGTAAGTGCCAAGTTTCCGCAAATAAAATTAATTGCAATGGCAATCGGGATTGTCAAAATCGTCATTAAGCTAAAATCGTCTTTGATACTTCTTTTTTTGTTCATTGTCTTTTCCTCCTCATTCTCACAGATGAACTACATTGATTGAATTGCTATATCTTTATACTCCGGAAATAAATATCCGAAAAAGATTTCAAAGAATTTTTTCGTATCTGCCTTGACAGCAACTTTACAGTTCTCAACTTTATCTGGATAGTATTTTGTTCTATACACTACCGATGCGCCATCGCAAAGTCCCTGTGTTTCCACATCTACAAATGCATCTACCAGTTCTACAACTGAAGGATCGAGCAGATATGCTATCGTCAGGACATCACACAATTCACATCCTATTTTCTTCTCGATTCTCCAGTGCTCGTCTGCATAAACTCTTGTTATTTCATGCATAAATCTTGAAATTGGTGTGTTGATTAAGTAAAGATATTCTCGCAAAACCGGACTTAAGAATACATATCCTGTTGCATCCAGTCCTACCATGGTAATCTTTTTAAATCCTGCCTGAAATACCAGCTTAGCCGCCTCTGGATCTGACCAGAAATTAAACTCTGCATGCGGAGACATGTTTCCTCCATGCTCTGCTCCTCCCATGATCACCACTTCATCTACGAAATTTACAAACTCCGGATCCTTCTTTATTGCCTGAGCGATATTAGTCAGCGGTCCGACCGGTACTAATGTTAATTTCTCTTTTTCCTCTCTGGCTTTTCGAATCAAAAAGTCCACCGCATGCTCTTCTTCAATTCCTTTCTCCGGCGCCGGAAGTCTTGTATTTCCAAGGCCGTCATCACCATGAAAATCATCGTCCTCTACTCTTGGACGTTCCATCGGTTTCTCGCATCCTTTGTAAACCGGGATATCCGTTCTTCCTGCGATTTCCAATACCTTACATGCATTCACCGTTACTTTGTCAATGTTCGCATTGCCGCTGACAGTAGTAAGCGCCAGAACGTCTAATTCCTTCTGGGCAGCTAACGCCAACAAAATCGCAATCGCGTCATCGATCCCCGGGTCCGTGTCAATAATAATCTTTCTCATAATTCCTCCTTATAACTTCATTATTCTTATTCCATCACTTCTTCCGGTGATGGTATTGAGGTCTGTGCTCCTTTCCTCGTTACTGCTATAGCAGATACTTTCTGTCCAAACCGAATTGCATCTGCGCAGCTCTTTCCACGACTTAACGCCAGTGCAAATGCGGCTGTAAAACTGTCTCCTGCTGCCGTGGTATCCACCGCTTCAACTTTGCATGCCGGAAAATATTCTTCTTCCCCTTCTGTAATAAACAGACATCCTTTACTTCCCAATGTAACCAGCACATTTTTTACCCCTTTATTCAACATAATATGGGCACCTTCTCGTATTTCTTCCATTCCATTCAAAGGTTTTCCAACCAGGATCGACAATTCCGTCTCATTTGGTTTAATATAATCGATCCCCCTCCAGAACTGATCCGGAAGCCCTGCTACAGCCGGTGCCGGATCCAGAATCACTGTTTTCTTCAGACCAACAGCTAACTCTTTTACGTATTCCACTGTTTCCAGCGGAATTTCCATCTGCATGATCACGATATCCGATTCCCGAATTGCTTCCATATTCCGCTGCACCATCTCTTTGGTCACGGCTGCGTTCGTTCCCGCAATAATAATTATGGAATTCTCACCACTGTCATCTACGGTGATAAATGCCTGTCCGGTTGTTCCGCCTTCAACCACCTCAATATCTGCGGTATCTACTCCGACACTCTCCAGATTCTTTACAAGGATTTCTCCCGGAGTATCATTACCTACCGCACCGATCATCTTCACACTGCCCAAAAGCTTTCCGGCCGCATACGCCTGATTAGCCCCTTTTCCCCCAGGTACCTGGCAAACGCTGGTCCCTGCTACTGTTTCTCCGGCTTTGGGCATATTAGGAGCCTCTATGACCGTGTCAAGATTCAAACTCCCGATTACTACAATCTTTTTCATTGATTTTCCTCCCTCCCGCTCAAGTGATATTTTACGCGTATCTCATCTTCATATATTTCTACCGCCTGCCTGTCTGGTAATGCCGGCTGAACACCGTATCGGGTAACTGTAATACCAGATGCAAAAACTGCATATCCAATAGCTAAGAGAAGTGGTTTTCCTTCACTTAAATAGACCGCTAACGCGCTGATAAACGAATCTGCCCCACCAGTAGTATCAACTGCGTCAAAACCTGTCCCCGGAAAATATAGAGAATATTCTTGATTTCTGAGATAACATCCCCTCCTGCCCAGTGTGACAATCACATTCTGTACACCTTTATCCAGAAGCCACTGTGCCTTTTCCTCCAAAGTAATCTTTTCCGGGACCAACGTATACAGTTCATTCTCATTAGGAATAAAATATGCAATGTCTTTCAATAATTCTTCTTTAATCTTTTCCACATTCGAAGGCTTCACTATTACTTCTGTCTGATTTCTCCTGCAGTAATTAATGGTATACTCCACAACTTCCGGAGCAATTTCAAATGAAAGCAGGCAATACTTTGCATCTGCGAATATGTGTTTACAGCGATTGATATGTGCCGTGTCCAGATTCCTATTTGCCCCTGCATAAACCACAATGGTACTTTCTCCTTTGCGATCCACATTGATATATGCTTTTCCACTCTTTAAAGTTCCGTCAAACGCAACTCCTTCCATATGTACATGATTCTCAAGAAGGGCATTATACATCATTCTCCCGTCCACATCATAGCCGAGACAGCCAATCATATAAGCCTGTCCTCCAAGTTTTCCGACCCCTGCAGCCTGATTTCCGCCTTTCCCTCCCGGAAACTGATATACATTCTCGGCAATCTGCGACTCGCCATTCACCGGAATTCTTGATACTTCTATCATAATATCCAGATTCATGCTGCCGACAACCACAATTTTTCCACCCTGATGTTCTTGCATCGGATGCCGGACGCTGGAACGTTCTATCAACTCCAAAGGAAATCTTCTCATTCCCTCAACCTGCTTCTCATTCTGCAGCATGCCGACCAAACATTTTACTGCGTCCTGGCACATCGCTTCTATCGGGAAATCCACAGCAGTGATTCCATTTCCAAGTATCTCCATCATAGGATCATCTCCAATCACTATTACGGAATACATTTCAGGAATCATTCCACCTGCCTGCTGAACAACTTTCCAAAGACGGCCGGCTATATCTCCTGACCCGCATACAATCGCAGTAACCTGTTCTGCTAAGCATTGTCTGAATCCTAAAGTTTCAATATCTTCCAGCGTTTGTCCTTCATAGATCCATGAAGGACTGACCCGAAGCCCTGCATCACGCATTGCACGCCTATAGCCCTCCAGAAGATTTCGGCTTCCAGCTTCCACAACACAGGCTATTTTTCTATGTCCCTCCCGAATCAGCTGCTCCGAAGCAAGCCTTCCGGCTTCTGTCATACTATAATAAAAATAAATCTTAGGATTATGATCCCTCCCATGTGACTGCCCTAGGAAAATCGCTTTATCTTCCAGACGCCCCAAGGATATCTCTATATCAGAATCAATCAATACCCCCGAAACCTTTCTTTTCTCCATTTCGTTTAAATAATCCGGTATTTCCTCATCTGTATCCACAAAATGAACCGCGAGATGGTACCCCAGTCTGCTCGCTTCTTTCTCTGCCGCCAGAATCATACGCTCTCGTTCCCGGCAATTTCTATGGATAATCATTCCCAGCAACCGGATTTTCAGGTTTTCCTTTTCCCGATATTTTAGCCACGGAGTATAATTCGTTTCCTCAACAATCTTGATTACCCGTTTACGGGTCTCTTCACTGATATCTTTATCCTTGCCATTCATTACTTTTGATACGGTGGATGCAGATACTCCCGCCATTTTTGCAATTTCCTGAATATTCATATCTTTTGTCCCGGTCCCTTTCAGAAAATATTTCCTAAACATGTTCTGCACTGAGTGTATCATTTTATATAATTTAAATCAATGATTGCTCAAAACGAAACTTTTTTTCATGCATTATAGCCAATTTCGTTGGTTTTACTAAACATTTTTCCTATTTGTTTTCTACACACAAAAACATGTATGTGGCAAGGCATATTGCCGGGACAGCTTAGAGCTAAAAACTTATAACAACTTCAATAAAAGACAACACGCAAAAAGGGATGCACTTCACCCAAAGCAGCATCCCTTTTTTCTTACCTGTTTTAT
>JBJFCH010000181.1:0-7318 GCA_051888835.1 Oliverpabstia sp.
AAGAATGCCTTTGACAGGAAAGGGGTAGATACAATTGAAAACAGCGGAAAAGGAAAGAGTGGAGCTACGATATTATGAACTGCCCCAGGGAATGCCGCTTCTGGCATTATTAGGAGAAAAATGGGAGACCGAGTATGGTAATGATTCCATGCATTTTCACAATTATCTGGAAATAGGTTATTGCTATAAAGGTGAGGGATGGATGTGTCTGGGAGATAAGATGGTTCCTTATAGCTCAGGATGCATTACGGTGATACCAAAAAACTTTCCCCATCACACAGTGGCAGGCAAGGAAAAATTTCAGAAATGGGAGTATCTTTTTGTAGATGAAGAAAGTTTTTTGAAACAGGCAATGGCAGGACAAGTGTTTAAAATGGAGCAGATTGTAAAAAGACTTCAGGAAAGAACTCTAGTGCTGCCCGCCGGTGAAGGGGGAGAATGTGATTTTCTGATAAAAAGTATTCTTGATGAAATGCGGATCAAAGGAGAATTGTATTCCGTGGTCGTAAAAGCAAAACTTATGGCACTGCTTATAGACCTGGTGCGGTTGAACCCGGAAGAAAACTTTACAGAAACAATGAATATCCACGATAAAGTGCTGGAAAGTATTTTGGATGTTCTGGAATACATCGAAAAGAACTATCAGGAAGATATCAGTATCGAAGAGTTGACGCATATAACCCATATGAGCGAGACACATTTCCGGAGAAAATTCAAAGAGTATCTGAATACTTCTCCGGCAGAGTATATTAATCTGGTAAGGATAAAAAAGGCTTGTGAACTTCTGGAACGTTCGGACGATAACTTGTCTGACATCGCATTGCGTTCCGGCTTTCAGACAACAGGTACGTTTATCCGGAATTTTAAGAGGATTGTAGGCGTAGTACCCAAAGATTGGAGAAGAATGGCAAAAAGCGGTGTGGACAATCCGGTGAATTATAATGTATCAGTGCTGAAAGGCTGGTAAAATTTTATTATGCTGAGAACAGAGAAATATGTGGCAGGGAGGTCGTTATTATGGCAGGAAAAGTAGCAATTGGAATACAGGATTACAGTGTTTTGATTGAGAATAAGTACTTTTATATCGATAAGACTTCTTTTATTAAAGAATGGTGGGAGAGTGGGGACAGTGTGACCTTGATCAATCGTTCCCGCCGTTTTGGAAAGACACTGAATATCAGTATGACAGAGCAGTTTTTTTCTGTGGATTATGCAGGACGAGGCGATCTGTTTGAGGGATTGTCCATATGGAAAGATGAAAAATATCGCAAAATACAGGGAACTTACCCTGTCATCAGTTTGTCTTTTGCCAATGTAAAAGAACGGAATTATATCAATACCAGAGATAAAATATGTCAGCTTATTACGAATCTGTATGTGAAGTATTCTTTTTTGAGAGACAGTGATGTGCTGACGGATAAAGACAGAGAATATTTTGACAGGATATCCGTAGATATGCGTGATGTGGATGCAACGCTTGCCTTGTATCAGTTGTCAGATTATCTGCACCGATACTATGGGAAAAAGGTTATTATTCTTTTGGATGAATACGATACTCCTATGCAGGAGGCATATGTTGACGGATTTTTGCGCGAAAGCAACGAGCCAAGTGAAAGCTCGCTTTCATTTGGCGACTGCCCGCGAACCGGCACATTTGAATGTGCCGGTCGGGATGAACTTGTTGCTTTCATCAGAAGTATGTTTAATGCCACATTTAAGACCAATCCGTGGTTGGAACGAGGACTTATGACCGGGATTACGATAGTGAATAAAGAATCCATTTTTTCGGATTTGAATAACCTGGAAGTGGTAACAACAACATCCGATAAATATGCCACTGCCTTTGGTTTTACGGAGCAGGAAGTATTTGCGGTATTAGAAGAATGCGGACTTGAAAAAGAAAAAGAGAAAGTGAAACAGTGGTATGATGGATTTATTTTTGGAAATCACAGAGATATTTACAATCCATGGTCTATCTTGAATTTTTTAGATAAAAAATATTTTACCACTTACTGGGCAAATACCAGCTCTAACAGTCTGGTGGGAAAACTGATCCGGGAGGGCGATCGTCGGATTAAGGAAAAGTTTGAGAGGCTTTTAAAAGGAGAGGTTATCTATACACCGATTGATGAGCAGATTGTATATAATCAATTGGATGGAAATGAAGAGGCGGTCTGGAGTTTGATTCTTGCCAGTGGATATCTGAAAGTTCTTTCTCATGACAGGCTGGATCTGTTGGAACCGGGAAAAGAGCAGATGTATGAACTGACACTTACCAATTATGAAGTAACACGTATGTTTGAAGGCATGGTCCGCAGTTGGTTCGCAGGAGTGAAGGCAGATTACAATGATTTCATCAAAGCCATGCTGTTGGATGATTTGGATGCCATGAATGCGTATATGAATCGTGTGGCATTGAATTCTTTCAGTTATTTTGATACGGGAAAGAATCCCTCAGGAGAGGAGCCGGAACGTTTTTATCATGGGTTTGTGCTGGGATTGCTGGTGGATTTGCAGGACAGATATGTGATCACGTCCAACAGGGAGAGTGGATTCGGAAGATATGATGTGATGTTTGAGCCGAAAAATCCACAGGAAGATGACGCAATTATCCTGGAGTTTAAAGTGTTTAATAAAAGAAGAGAAAACAGCCTGGAGGATACTGTAGAAGAGGCCTTGCGCCAGATTGATAATAAGCAGTATGCTGCAGGTCTTATGGAAAAAGGAATCGCAAAAGATCGGATTCGTAAATATGGATTTGCATTTGAGGGAAAGAATGTATTGATAGGATAAATATAGACTGGAAATTTTACCATGGAGAGGTGAGACAGGATGGACCAGGAAAAATTATTAAAGAGACTTCAAAAACCGACAGGTATAGTGGATGTTGTGATCGATACGGATACGTATAATGAGATTGATGATCAATTTGCATTGTCATATCTGATCCGGTCCGAGGACAAATTACGGTTGAAAGCAATTTATGCGGCGCCATTTTCCAATGACAAAGCAGCGACACCGAAGGAAGGCATGGAAAAAAGCTATGAAGAGATCCGGCATATTCTTACCTTAATCGGAAAACCGGAGTATATGGAAATGACTTACAAAGGGTCGGAAAGCTATTTGTCAGATGAGACCCATCCGGTCATTTCAGAAGCGGCAGAGGATCTGGTACGCAGAGCCATGGCACAGCCGAATGACAGCCCACTGTATGTGGTAGCCATCGGGGCAATCACCAATGTTGCATCTGCTCTTTTGATAGAACCGGAAATACGGGAGAAGATTGTTCTGATCTGGCTGGGCGGGCATGCATATAGTTGGAAAGATACCAAAGAATTCAATATGGCTCAGGATATTGCCGCCGCAAGAGTTGTTTTCAATTGCCAGGTGCCGTTGGTACAGCTTCCGTGTATGGGGGTCGTTTCGGAATTTTCCACTACAGAACCGGAGTTGCTCTACTGGCTGAAAGGAAAAAATAAACTCTGTGACTATCTGGTGGAAAATACAGTCACAGAGGCAAGGATTTATGCACAGGCTTCCTGCTGGAGCCGGGTGATTTGGGATGTGACAGCGGTAGCATGGCTGCTGGATGAAAAATTTATGGAAGAACGGCTGGAGAGAAGCCCGATTCCCCAGTACGATGCTCATTACAGTTTTAATCCAGATCGTCATTTTATTAAGTATGTGTATCATATTAACCGGGACTGTCTGTTCGAGGATTTGTTTACAAAATTAGCAAAAAATGACTAGATGAAGGAGGACTACGAAAAATGAAATTTACAGAGGGTTACTGGCTTCCCAGTGAAAAAGCGCATCCTGTTTATGCCGCACAGGCTTATGAAGTTGAGAAAATACCGGGTGGTATGCGTGTGCTGGCAACTACGAAGAAAATTGCAAACAGAGGGGAGACGCTGAATCTTCCTACTATTACCATTGAGTTCGTGGCTCATGCGGAGGATACGGTATCTGTGGAATCATGGCATTATGAAGCATATGATGAACATGTGCCGTCTTTTGAGAAACGGGAAGAAATATATGAAAATGTAAATGTTGAGATTACGGAAGAAGAGGCCTTGTTGGATACGGGGAAGGTTCAGGTTCGAGTAAGGAGAAAAGATTTTTCTTATACTATGGAGGCTGACGGTAAAGTACTGACAGGCAGCGGCTTCCGAAACCTTGGATATATGCGGTGGGGAAGAAAGGAAAGTACCATGTTTCCGGAAGCAAATTATCTGCAGGAGAAAATGGAGCCCTATATGGTAAATGAGCTTTCCCTTCAAGTAGGAGAATGTGTATACGGTCTGGGCGAAAGATTTACCGCATTTGCAAAAAACGGCCAGGTTGTGGATATGTGGAATGAAGACGGAGGAACATCTTCACAGATTGCGTACAAAAATGTTCCGTTCTACATGACAAACTGCGGATATGGCGTACTGGTAGACAGCACGGATCGTGTTTCTTTTGAAGTGGCCAGTGAAAAAGTGGAATATGTAGGATTTTCTGTTCCGGGAGAACGAATCAAATATTATTTCTTCTATGGTCCCCAGCCGAAAAACATTATGAACGCTTATACGCGACTGACCGGAAGACCTGCGCTTCCTCCTGCATGGTCCTTTGGACTGTGGTTATCTACATCATTTACCACAAATTATGATGAAAAAACCACCACATCTTTTATTGAGGGAATGAAAGAACGGGATATTCCGCTCAGTGTATTTCACTTTGACTGTTTCTGGATGCAGGAATTTCACTGGTGTGATTTTACCTGGGACAAGAGATATTTCCCTGATATCCGTGCAACACTGAAAAAGTATCATGACAAAGGATTGAAAATCTGTGTATGGATCAATCCTTATATTGCACAGGGAACTTCCTTTTTCCGGGAAGGCGTGGAAAATGGATATCTTTTGATGAGAGCTGATGGAAAGGGTGTATGGCAGACAGATAACTGGCAGGCAGGAATGGGACTTGTAGATTTTACAAATCCGGATGCGGTGCGATGGTATACAGATAAACTGCGAACCATTCTTGATTGCGGTGTAGACTGTTTCAAAACAGATTTTGGTGAAAGAATTCCAATTGATGTGGTTTACCACGATGGCAGCAATCCCAGGGCCATGCATAATTATTATACATATCTTTACAATAAAGCGGTATTCGGACTTCTCAAAGAGTACCGGGGAGAAAATGAAGCGGTACTGTTTGCCAGAAGCGCAACAGCCGGAAGTCAAAAGTTCCCGGTGCACTGGGGCGGTGACTGCTCGGCAAATTATCCCTCCATGGCAGAAACCCTGCGGGGTGGATTGTCTTTTGCCATGAGCGGATTTGCGTTCTGGAGTCATGATATTTCCGGATTTGAAAATACAGCAACACCGGATCTTTATAAGCGATGGACTGCCTTTGGGCTTTTATCCACCCACAGCCGTCTGCATGGTTCACAAAGTTACCGTGTACCGTGGTTGTTTGATGAAGAAGCATGTCGGGTGACAAAATTTTTCACCAACCTGAAATGCCGCCTGATGCCCTATATTTATCAGAAAGCCGTGGAGGCAAGCCAGGAAGGAACACCTGTGATGCGACCGATGGTTTTTGAATATCCGGAGGATCCTGCAGTAAAATATCTGGATCAGCAGTATATGCTGGGTGAAGCTTTACTGGTGGCGCCGGTGTTCAGGGAAGATCACAAAGCGGAATATTATCTCCCTTCCGGAAATTGGACGGATTTCTTTACCGGGGAGATCAGAGAAGGCGGAAAATGGTACAGTGGAGAGTATGATTATTTTTCATTGCCTTTCTATGTACGTGAAAATACTATTTTGGTTATGGGAAGCTGTGAGACACGACCGGATTATGATTATAATGATTGCCCTGTTGTCCGGGTCTATCATCCGGCTGAGAATGTGACCATCTGTGCCAAAATACCGGATATTCATGGAAATACAGTAAACACTGTATATGCAAGGAAAGAAGATGGAAACGTAAGGGTATGGTGTGACAAGGCAGACACAGAAATGACAGTGGAAGTGTATGAATGAAGGTAACAGCTCAGGGGTGCAGCCCTGAACTGTTATGAATAAAGTTGAAAATGCCAGATACATATGATAAGCTAATTGTTGGCGAAAGAAACTAATTGGGAAGGAATCAACGATCATGAATTACATTGTCTTTGATCTGGAATGGAATCAATGCCCTTATGGAAAGGGTCAGGAAAACGAAAGAATCCCTTTTGAAATCATTGAAATTGGGGCAGTTAAACTGAATAGTGAAAAACAGATCATTGACCAGTATCAGGTACTGATCCGCCCGCAGGTATATAAAAAGCTGCATTTTCGTACGAAAGAAATCATTCAGCTGGACATGAAAGAATTGGAACAGGGACAGGCATTTTATAAGGCTATCCGTGAATTTTTAAGGTGGTGCGGAGAGGATTATCGTTTCTGTACCTGGGGGAATTCGGATCTTCTGGAGCTCCAGAGAAATATGAAATATTATGGCGTTCTTCAGCTTTTGAAAGGACCGATCCCATTTCTTGATGCTCAGAAGCTGTTCAGCCTTGATTATGAGGATGGAGAAAGCAGAAAATCACTGGAATATGCGGTGGATTTCCTTCAAATCGAAAAGAGAAAAGATTTTCACAGGGCACTGGCGGATGCATGGTATACGGCTCAGGTATTTTCAATGCTTCACAATGATGTTGCCGATGTTTTTTATTCGATTGACTGTTATCAGAATCCACAAAAAAAGGAAGAAGAGATTCATGTAATATATCCCGGTTATGAAAAATATATATCACGGGAGTTTCCATCAAAAGAAGATGCACTGATGGATAAGGAAATTACCAGCAGCAGATGCTTTCTGTGCGGGAAAAATGTACGGAAGAAAATACGCTGGTTTGCCAACGGACAGAAGAATTATTACTGCCTTGCGTATTGCCCTCGCCACGGATGGATGAAAGGTAAGATCCGCATGAAAAAGGCGGAAAACGGTAATACATTTGTAGTCAAGACCATGAAAATCACTGACGAAGCGGAAGCACAGATGATCCGGGAAAAGAAAGAAGAAATCAAGCGCAAACGCAGGGAAAAAAGAAGACAGGAAAAAAAGAAATAGAAGCGGACAGGGGAAGCGGACAGGGGACAGACCTGTGTCCCAGAATATGGGACACAGGTCTGTCCCCTGTCCGCTTCCCCTGTCCGCTTTTTGTATGAATAATTGCAAAAAAATGTAAAAGTTCATATGAAAAATCGCATATTTGCAATTGGATTCCTATGAATAATGTGATAATATGTGTATATAATATACCGGATGGAAGAAGATT
>JBJFCH010000181.1:7418-8913 GCA_051888835.1 Oliverpabstia sp.
ATAAAAGGAGGATGCGGTTTGGAAAGAGATATTATGAAACGATTAGTAGAATGGAAGAATTCTGCGGAGCGAAAACCATTGTTAATTACCGGAGTAAGACAATGTGGAAAAACATATGTATGTAAAGAATTTGGTGAGCAGTATTTTAAAGATACAGCTTATTTTAATTTTGAGGGAAATAAAGGTCTGGCATCTGTGTTTGAATATGACTTTGACATTGAACGTATCATTGATGAGCTAGGTAATATAATCCGGGGGAAAGAAATCATACCGGGAAAAACTTTAGTGATTTTTGATGAAATACAGTCTTGTCCGGCTGCCGTTACATCATTGAAATATTTTTGCGAAAATAAGAGAGAACTTCATGTTGTTTGTGCGGGTTCACTGCTTGGCGTGTCGATAAAAAGAGATAATATATCATTTCCGGTTGGAAAGGTGGATCGGCTTCTTATGTATCCCATGTCTTTTTCGGAGTTTTTGAGAGCAGATGGAGGTGAAGGAATTTATAAAGGAGTTCAAAAATATGATCTGGATAGAGAAATTCCTGAATTATATACAAAGGCTCTGGAAAAAGCATTGAAATATTATTATATCGTAGGTGGAATGCCGGAAGTTGTGGCAAAATGGGTTGAGACACATAATTTTGAGCAGATTGAAAAGCTTCAGGATAATATTTTGCTTGATTACAGCAGTGATTTTGCAAAACATGCTCCAAAGGCAGATATTCCAAAACTGGGATGGATATGGGATTCTATTCCGAAACAGCTGGCAAAAGATAATAATAAATTTGTTTTTTCTCATGTAAAAGCCGGAAAACGTTCCAGCGAACTGGAAGATGCGTTAGAATGGCTTGTGGATGCCGGTCTGGTATACCGATTGGAATTGGTGACAAATCCGGAATTGCCATTGGCATTTTGCGCAGATGCCTCATTTTTTAAAATATATATGGCTGATGTAGGATTGCTTCGCAGAAAATCAGGTGTATCTTCTAAAACTATTATGGAAGATTCTGATTTATATAAAAACTTCAAGGGAGCCTTTACAGAGAATTTCGTATTAACAGAATTAAAAAGTCAGGGAATAGTACCATATTTCTGGAGATCCGGCAATACAGCAGAATTGGAGTTTCTGTTTGAGCATGATGACAGAATCATCCCGGTGGAAGCAAAAGCGGATATCCATACGAGAGCAAAAAGTTATCGACAGTTCTGTAAAAAATACAGACCTTCTTTGGGATTTAAATTTTCTATGAAAAATGCAGGAAATAATCTGGTGGAAGATACGGTAACGTACAGTGTACCGTTATATATGATATGGAGAGTAAAATCTTTTCTGAGTGAGAGATGAGACCGAAAGCGGACAGGGCAACCGGACAGGGGACAGACCTGTGTCCTATATTTAGGACACAGGTCTGTCCCCTGTCCGGTCTCTCTAGTTTCTCTTCTTCCGTTTTCTCCGTTTTTTCCTTTTGATTAAAAGTACAATCTCCATAATA
>JBJFCH010000182.1:0-8798 GCA_051888835.1 Oliverpabstia sp.
TATCGGGAAATAATATAGAAAGCAGATATATACAGCCAGAAGAAAAATCCCTGCAACTGTTCGCAAAACAGCTGAAAATGTTCCACCAGTCTGAGTTGATATCCATAAGTTCATGCCGAGAAGCGAAAACGCTGCCGCAAAGGCAAAGAATGATGGGGTTGCCTGCCGGAAGTTTTGACGGAAAGAGTGAAAGTAATCTTTTATTACATAGGATTCTTCCTTGCGAGTCATCTTCAGATTTACAGAATATAGTGCACAGAGAGAGGCTCCTATAGTAAATACTGGGATAGATGTTATGATAAATAAAAAATTTAATAATAATAAATCGACAATTCTTGAAAGCAACTCTAAAATTTTATTTTCCTGATTCATATGAACACCTGCTTTTTCTTTTATTTAGGAAGCAGATCTTGTACAAGTTCCGTAAATACAGAGCAACTACTGATTCCTAAAATTATTATAGAGTAAATTAGTAAAAATATCAATATATAATAGTAAAAAAATCGATTTATTTTACTAACCAACAGATTGTTAAAATATTATTGTTATAGTGTTAACAAGGATTGGAAAATGTGATTAATGCACAAAAATGTTTGTATAAAGTCGTGCATATTCACGTTTTACACAACTTAGGTAAAAAATAAACTAGTAAAATATTGACATTTTACTAGTTAAATGATAAGCTTAATCCATCATAAAGATAGGAGGAAAGTGAAGTGTCAAGGAAAAAGAAACGTTGGGAAGATGAAGAACTTCTGCAAATCGGAAGACGGGAAAGCCATACTGATTTCCATAGAAGTGAACAGATTTCCCCGCGAATCTCTCTGGACGGAGACTGGAAATTCTTGTATTTGAAAGCACCGGAATACTCTCCCGAAGGCTTCTTTGAGTTCGGGTTTCCAGATGCGGCATGGGATGATATAGAAGTTCCATCCTGCTGGCAGTTAAAGGGATACGGATATTTGCATTATACAGATGTATGGTATTTGTTCCCGATAAATCCGCCGTTTGTGCCCTCAGAAAATCCGACTGGAATTTACCGGAAAACGGTTTTTATTCCGGAAACATGGCATGCGGGCAGAGATATTCTTCGATTCGAAGGTGTCAGTAGTGCATTTGATGTCTGGATCAATGGCAAGCATGCCGGATACAGCAAAGTCAGCCGTCTTGCGTCTGAATTTGACATCACAGACTTGATTCATCCGGGGGAAAATCAGATCACCGTGCGAGTATACCAGTGGTCTGACGGAACTTACCTGGAATGTCAGGATATGTGGTGGTACAGCGGAATATTCCGCAGCGTGTCCCTGAGAAATGAGCCGGAGTGTTCGGTGTTGGATTATCAGGTAGAAGCGACATTGGATGACTCATATCACGTCGGAATTCTGCGTCAGAAGATCCAAGCATCTGCATCGGCTGATAAGGCTTCATGGGAACTTAGGGATGCAGAAGGAAATCAAGTGGCTTCCGGAGAGATCGCAGTAGAGAATGGCATTGCCATGGAAAATGTTTTTGTCGGAGAGGTAAAACCATGGAGTGCAGAATTGCCGGAGCTCTACACATTATCATTAAAACTGATGAGACAGGGTGAAACGGTCGATGAGGTAACTCTAATGACAGGTTTCCGGCGTGTAGAAGTGAAGGGCGAGAATTTCACGGTAAATGGTCAACCGATTCTTCTGAATGGAGTCAATCTGCATGATTTTAGTCCGACAGGGGGCGCGACGGTGGAACCGGCAGTTGTGGAGCAGGATTTACGGATGATGAAACAGTACAACATCAATGCAATTCGATGTTCCCATTATCCGAAAATGCCTTATTTCTATGAGCTTTGTGACCGTTATGGGTTCTACGTGATCGATGAAGCAGATCTCGAAACACATGGATTTGAATGGATTCAGAAATATCAGTGGCTGAATAATACGCCGAGCTGGAAAGAGGCATACTGTGACCGCAGCACTCGAATGGTGAAGGAACATCGGAATCACCCATGTATCATTATGTGGTCTCTGGGAAATGAATCATCAGTTGGTTCGAATTTCAATGCTTCTGCAGAAGCGATCCGCGCATTGGATGGTTCTCGTCTGATTCATTATGAGAGCGATTATGATGCGGATATCACAGATGTGTACTCTACAATGTATACCAGACTAGATGGAATGAAGAGAATTGGTGAGAATAATGATTGTCACGGTAAACCGCATATTTTGTGTGAATATGGTCACGCGATGGGCAACGGGCCGGGTAATCTGAAGGAGTATCAGGAATTATTCCACAAATACAAGAGACTGCAGGGCGGTTTTATCTGGGAATGGTATGATCACGGAATAGAACAAAAGGACTCTGAAGGAAATACAACTTATTATTATGGCGGTGATTTTGGAGATGAGCCGAACAATTCGAATTTCTGTATGGATGGTCTGCTGAGACCGGACAGAGTACCTTCTACTGGATTGATTCATTACAAGCAGGTGATCGCGCCGGTCAAAGCAGAAGCGGTTGATCTTGAAAAAGGAAGAATTCGGATATCGAATCTGTATTATTTCAGATCGTTGGAACATTTGTCTATGAAGTACGAGATTGTCTATGATGACGAAATCCTTCAGACAGGAGTCATTGAAAGCCTGAAAGTGGCAGCGCAGGAAGCGGAGGAGATTGAGATTCCGTGGAAACTGGAAAAGGTTTATCCGGAAACAGATTATTATCTGAATCTTTCATTTGTTTATAATCAGGAGACGCTTTATGGAGAAGAGGGGGATGAGGTGGCGAAAGCCCAGTTCCTGCTTCCGGTATATCAAAGCGGAGAAAGAATCATGGATGCATGTACTGAAGAAGGACTTCTGATAGAAGAGACGCAGGTTCGGGCCGAGGTTACAGGAAGACATGTGAATGTTGTATTTGATAAGGTAAATGGCCGTCTTCTTACTTATAAGATGGATGGAAGAACCTGGATTATGGAAGGACCGTCTCTGAATCTTCGACGTGCAACAATTGACAATGACATGTATAAGGTTGAAGACTGGCATAAAAAGTATTTCCTGAACAAACAACAGGAGCAGATGGAAGAATTTGAAATCTGTAATTGCGGATCATATGTGGAAGTTAAGATACATACACATTTTTCACCGCTCAGTATGGCTTTTGGATTTAAAGGACATTACCGTTATCGGATTTATTCAGATGGAAAGATGGAACTTGATCTGAATATGAAAGGTTTCAAATTCAGTCCCTTCGTACCAGAATTCATTCCTCGCATCGGCGTTGAAATGAAAATGCCTTGTGAAATGAGGCGAGTTACATGGTACGGTCTTGGACCGGATGAGAATTACAGTGATATGAAGTCAGCCTCTTTCATGGGGGTATATCAGAAAAATGTGGATGATATGCATGTGGAATACGCAATGCCGCAGGAAAACGGGCATCGTGAAAATGTAAAGTGGTTTGCAGTGGGAGATGATAAAAAGAGTCTTCTGGTATGCGCGAAAAATGAGGTGGGAATGGACGTCCATGACTATACGATTGATGCGTTGGAAGAAGCAAAACATGTAGGAGAAATCAAACGATGTGATGCTGCGATTGTTCATATTGACGCGAAGCATTCCGGAGTGGGAAGCAATGCGTGCGGAGAAGAACAGACGTATGCAAATAAGACAAGGTTGAATGATTACTCTATGAAACTGCTCTTTGTAGGTGTTGATAATGAATCGCTTATTGAAGAGAGCAAGAAAGTTAAGGTGATGATCCATGAATAAAAAACCGTTGGTTAACCGAAAAACCGTACCATATATAATGATCGCACCGATCGTGGTGATATTTACCATTTTCATGGTATATCCGATCCTTCGATCTTTATACCTTAGTTTTTTCGAGTTGGTATCGGGATCCTACGTTTTTGTGGGATTAAGAAATTACATAGCACTCTTTAAAGATGAAACATTTTATAAGAGTTTATTTAACACTGTCATTTTCCTTATCGTTCAGGTTCCGGTTATGATCGGTGGGGCACTGTTGATTGCAGTGGCAATCGAACAGAAATTTATCCGGGGAAAAGCATTTTTCAGAACAACGATCTTTCTTCCTTCCGTTACAGCACTGGTTGCCTATGCGTTGGTGTTCAAAGTGCTTCTGAATGGAGATCATGGTCTTATAAACTATGTGATCGAACTGTTTGGCGGAAAAGGAATTGACTGGTTTTATGGAGAATGGCCGGCAAGATTTGCAATCATCATTTCTATTACTTGGAGATGGCTGGGATACAATATGATTATTCTTCTTGCAGGTATTCAGTCTATTCCGAACGAATTGATGGAAGCGGCGGATATTGACGGAGCGACATTTTGGGACAAATTGTTCTATATTACGATTCCGATGATCAAGCAAATCATTTTGTTCTGCACGATTACGTCTACGATCGGTACACTGCAGTTGTTTGATGAACCGTTTATTCTGACAGAAGGCGGTCCGAACAATGCGACGATCACGATGGGAATGTACTTGTACAACAATGGTTTCAGATACTTGAAATTCGGATATGCATCAGCGATTGGTTATGTGATGACGATCATCATAGGCTTGCTGTCAGTATTCCAGTTTAAAGCTACAAAGGAGGAAGGCTAATGAAATCGGTAGGTAGAGCAATCGGATATATCGTTTTGGTTATTGGTGCATTCCTTTCCCTGTTCCCGTTCTACTTCATGTTTGTATCGGGAACGAACACAAACAATCAGATTTTGTCTGTACCGCCCAAACTGACACCGGGAACCGAGCTTGCGGAGAACTTTGCGATACTGAGTGGTAAGATTGATCTTTTGACCAGTATCTGGAATACGCTTTTCGTATCAGTTGTGTATACGATTCTGGCATTACTCCTTTTCTCAATGGCAGGTTATGCATTGGCAAAATTTGATTTTAAAGGAAAAGGTATTATTTTTGGATTCGTAATGGGATCTATGATGATTCCTTCGCTGGTTATGTATGTACCGTTATTTGAGATGATGATTAAGATCAATATGACGGACAGTCATTGGGCGGTCATACTCCCGCTTCTGGCAAATGCTTTTGGGATTTTCCTGATGCGTCAGAATATGCTGAATTTCCCAACGGCACTTATGGAAGCAGGGCGGATCGACGGAGTCGGTGAAATCGGAATTTTCTTCCGCATCGTTTTGCCGAATATCAAACCGGCTTTGGGGGCTCTGGTTATTTATATGTTCACGAGTATGTGGAACAACTTTATGTGGCCACTCATTATTTTGGGAAGTGAAGAAAAATATACACTTCCGATTGCACTGGCCATGCTGGATGGAAATCCGACAAATAAGAACTACGCAGTTATCATGCTTGCTACAGCTGTAGCTACCCTGCCGATCTTGATTATTTTCCTGGTATTCCAGAAGCAGTTTGTTGCAGGTGTTATGGGTGGAGCAGTAAAAGAATAGTAAAGAGGAGAAAAGATCATGAAAAGAAGAATGAAACGAGTTATGGCAATGGCACTTGCGCTTGCGATGACAGCATCAGCAGTGCTTACCGGATGTGGCGGTTCAAAGAAGAAAGCAGAAGACGGAGAGAAAGTGTTGACAGTATGGGCATGGGATGTTGCATTGATGCAGCTTCAGGAAGCAGCAGAAGTTTACCAGAAGGATCATCCGGATGTGAAATTTGAATTTGAGGAAATGGGAACGGATCAGATTTACAAGAAATTATCAACATCGCTTGCAACTGGAAATGGCATTGCAGACATTATCGCAATTGAAGGGGATGTGCTGGTTGGATATGCCGATAAATTCCCGGAAGGATTTCTGGATGTTTCTGATGCAGTGAATACAGATGAATTCCTTACGTCAAAACTTGCCGAAGTAACATATAAAGATAAAGTGCACGCATTCCCGTGGGATGCAGGCCCGGTGGGTATGTTTTATCGTACAGATTATTTTGAACAGGCAGGCGTGAATCCGGAAGATATCCAGACATGGGATGATCTGATCGAAGCAGGAAAGAAGATCGAAGCTGCGTGCAAGACCCCGTCAGGTGACCCTGTTAAAATGATTCCGGTTGATCCGAAAAAGAGCAGCCTTTATTCTCTGATTCGTGGTGAATTCGGTATTGGCGTTTTTGATGAAGATGGCAATCCGATCGTCGATGACGAACGTTCAATTTCTGCAATGAAGATGGCGGATAAAATCTATGATTCCGATGTGGCTCTCAACTATAACGGATGGGATGAGTATGAGCAGACGGTTGTAAATGAATCAGTTGCATGTATTCCGGAAGCAGTGTGGATGATCGGTACCATTAAAGATAAAGGACCGCAGACAGAAGGTAAATGGTCTGTAATGGATCTCCCGAAGATTGAAGGTGGAGAATACAGCTGCAGCAACGGAGGATCTGATCTTGCAATTAACGCAAAGACAGATTATCCGGAAGAAGCTAAAGATTTCGTGAAATTTGCTATGACTGATACTTCACTCCAGGCAAGTGGATTTGAAAAATATGGTTTGTATCCTTCATATATTCCAAGCTACGAAGAAGAAGTGTTCCAGAAAGGTGATGCTTTCTTCGGAGAAGGAAATGTTTATGAAATCTTTATTGAAAATGGTCAGAAGGTTGCTGACACTCCGATTTCTCCGAATGCCCAGGAAGCTTCCGATGCAATCGGTGTAGCTGTTTCCAAGATTTTACTGAACGGAGAAGATGTTGATAAGACAATGAAAGATCTTCAGAAAGAATTGGAAACAAAATTCCAGTAGACAAAGCGTAAAACACGATAAAGAATACTGGTAAAAAAGTGATAAAAAAGGGGCAGTAAAATGTCCCTTTTTTATGTAAACTATGATATACTATTAAGAATGGAGAATTGGTTCATGAAGAAATATTTAGGAATAATCGGGCTCCTCACCGTGACTATCATTTGGGGCGGAGGGTTTGTGGCCAGCGATATGGCTCTGGAAACTCTGACACCTTTTCAGATCATGACAGTTCGTTTTTTGATCGCGGCTGTGATTATGACATTTTTGGGAAGAAAACAGATACCGACCATTACAAAGGATGAAGTAAAATGCGGTTTCAGGTTGGGAGCTGCTCTGTTTGGCGGATTTGCCCTTCAAATCATAGGACTTCAATATACAACTCCTTCTAAAAATGCATTTCTGACGGCAACAAATGTGGTGATCGTTCCGTTTATTGCACTTGTAATCTATCGGAAGAAGATCGAAGTACGAAGTCTGATCGGCGCTGTGATGGCGATCATAGGCGCAGGTGTACTGTCGCTTCAAAGTGATTTCTCTTTGGGACTGGGAGATACACTGACTTTGCTGTGTGCAGTGTGTTTTGCGCTTCAGATATTCCTGACCGGGGAATATGTGGGAAGAATCCGTCCGACCGTACTGAATTTTCTTCAGATGACGACCGCTTTCATCTTGTCGGCTGCAGGACTTGTAATTTCGGGAGACTTTGTATTCAGGCCTTCTGAGAAAAGTTTGCTCGCTGTGCTATATCTGGGGGTGGTGAGCACAACAATCACTTATTTGCTGCAGACTGTATCGCAGAAATATGTGGATGAGACAAAATCAGCGATTATATTGTCGATGGAGGCAGTGTTTGGTACAGTTTTTTCTGTCATTTTGCTGCATGAACAAGTGACTGTGCGCATGATTATCGGGTCGGTTCTGATTCTCTCTGCAGTCCTGGTATCTGAGGTTCAGTTATCCGGAAAAACTGAAACAGCAGAATAAAATAAAAAAGGTGGAACATATATGGCAACAATTAAAGACATTGCGGCTAAAGCCGGAGTATCAATAGCAACAGTATCCAGAGTATTGAATCATGATGAGACATTGAATGCTCAGGAAGAGACAAAACAGCGGATTTTTGAAATTGCTGAAGAACTTGAATATGAAGTTCGGGTGAAAAAGAGAAAAAAGAAGCTTAAAGTTGGTGTATTCTATTCGTATTCGCCGAAAGAGGAACTTGAAGATCCATATTATCTTTGTATTCGGCTGGCAATTGAAAAACGGCTTGAGGAGGAAGGGTATCGCAAGCAGGTGGTGAATATTTCGGATACACAGGATTCTCTGGCGGGAATTGACGGTGTCATATGTGTAGGAACTTTTAGTAAAAAAATGGTAGAACACATTGGTTCTTGGGGAAAACCTGCTGTGTTTATTGATACCTGTCCTGATTTGAACCGGTTTGATGCGATTGTTATCGATTATAAGCAGGCTGTGAAGTCTGTGCTGGATTATTTGATTGAGAACGGGCACAGTAAGATTGGGTTTATCGGAGGGGTAGAAACGAATGAAGAAGGAGAACTGGTTCCGGATGAACGGACAGAAACCTTCAGACAATATTTGACGGAAAAGGGAATGTATCACCCGGAGTGTGTAAAAATGGGACGTTATCATGCAAGATATGGACACAGTCTGTTCAAGGAAATGCATGAGGAGGGTAATCTTCCGACGGCTCTTTTCGTGGCAAATGATTCCATGGCAGCGGGCAGTTATCGGGCAGCTTATGAATTGGGAATGTCGATTCCGGACGATATCAGTATTATCGGATTTAATGATCTCCCAACG
Organism: Oliverpabstia sp.; assembly: GCA_051888835.1. Taxonomy (GTDB): domain Bacteria; phylum Bacillota; class Clostridia; order Lachnospirales; family Lachnospiraceae; genus Oliverpabstia. The sequence goes on from JBJFCH010000182.1 coordinate 8,571, forward strand.
GCGAAATATATGGTACCGCCGCTTACGACAGTTCGTTTATACATGGAATTTATGGGGGAATATGCGGTTCATATGTTGGAGGAACGGATCAACGGAAGGGATATTTGTTTGAAAGTTATTGCACCGACGAAATTATATATCAGGGATAGTGTAAAAAACATTTAGGAGCAAATGAAAATGAATGAGCAATTTTTAAATGAAATACTGAACCAGGTTTCTGTATCCGGC
>JBJFCH010000183.1:0-8689 GCA_051888835.1 Oliverpabstia sp.
TTCTGCTGGAACTGGGGCTGGATGAGTTCAGTATGTCGGCAGGAAGTATGGATTATGTGAGAAAGCAGATCGAGCATACTAAGGCATCAGGCGGGAAATAAAATATTGGGTGGCCAGAGAGACGAATTCTCTGGCCGCTTTGCTGATATAGTAATCTTTTCGGTAAGCGGCAGCAACTTCCCATACCGGATGGGAAGCAAGTGTGAAATAAGCGATGGAAGGATCCGTCTGATCAACATAATACATGGGGATGATTCCACAGCAGATGCCAGCCTGTATCATGGAGATGATCGTGTGATTATTGGCAGTCTCAAAAAGTACATTCGGAGAAAAACCGGATTCTGAAAAAATCCGATCGGTCAGTTCACGGATGGTGGAGGTTTTGTGCGTAAGAACAAAAGGCTCATCACGTAGAAGCGTCAGGTCAAACTCCGGAAATATAGAATTGGACTGCAAAGAACAAGGATAGGATGCAGCTTTGGATGCAGGCATGGCAAGGACCAGTTCCTCGGTGGCAATTTTTGTGTATTCCAGACCGGTTTTTTGTTGGCATTCCAGAAGGGTCATGAAGCCCAGATCCAGATTGCCGGACAGAAGCATAGATTGCTGAGCGTGAACACTCAATTCGTTTGGAGTCACCTGAATGTGTGGGTAAGCATTGTGAAATTCAGGATATACGTGGGAGAACATAGCGATACCACGTCCCGGGGTAAAGCCTACGGAGAGGGAGCCTTTCTGCGCCTGGGTCATATCATAGATTTTACTGTAGGCTTCCTGCTTGATTAGCAGAATCCTTTTGGCCGCTTCCAGATAAACTTCTCCGGCAGGGGTCGGGCGCCAATCCGTACGGGAACGATAGAAAAGAGGAGTTCCTAGCTCTTTTTCCAATTTGAGCAGCTGTTGATTTAATGCAGACTGGGTGATGAATAGTTTCTCAGCAGCATGTGTGATATTATTTTCTTCTGCAATTTTTATTATGTATTCCAGTTGTTTTAAATCCATAGCAAGCTCTCCTGATTCTTCTTTTTACAATTATTGTATTTTGAAAGCTGTAAAAATGCAATAGTAATATAAGAATAATTAAGAGAACTAGAAATATTATGAATTTTACTTATTGAAAAAACAGCGGTATGATAAAGGCAAGAAAAAGAAAACCATTAAAGGAGGAAAAAGTGATGCCCAACAGACTTCTTGTAAAAGTAAATGATGCGGATAATGTGGCGATTGCGGTACAGGAAATCAAAGCAGGTACACAGGTGACGGATGAGGTTGTTACCAGGCACGATATTCCGCAGGCGCATAAGGTGGCACTTGTGGATATCCCAAAAGGAGAACCGGTAATCCGTTATGGAGTTATTCTGGGATATGCCAAAGATGATATTGAGAAAGGCGGATGGATCAATGAGTTCATGCTGGAGCTGCCGACCCCGCCGTCGGTAAATGACATGGAATACGGGAAAAATATTGTTACCGATTTGCCGGTTCCGCCGGTTACGACATTTGAAGGATATCGTAATCCGAATGGTGGTTATGCCGGAACCAGAAACATTCTTGGAATCAGTACAACGGTACAGTGTGTAACAGGGGTATTGAATGTAGCTGTAAAAAGAATCAAAGAGGAATTACTTCCAAAATATCCAAACGTAGATGATGTGGTTCCAATTAATCATGCTTATGGATGTGGCGTTGCCATCAACGCACCTGAGGCGAAAGTTCCGATCCGGGCACTTCGCAATCTGACAAAACATCCGAATTTTGGAGGACAGCTGATGGTAGTTGCTCTGGGATGCGAAAAGCTTACTGTAGACATGCTGCTTGATGAGGGGGATATTACACCAGAAAATGTCATCGTTCTGCAGGAACAGAAAGGATTTGATGCCATGGTAACTGCAATCATGGAGATGGCAGAGAAGAAACTTGCAATTCTGGATCAGAGAAGAAGGGAAACGCTTCCTCTTTCCGATCTGTGCATTGGCATGCAGTGTGGCGGAAGCGATGCATTTTCGGGAGTTACGGCAAACCCGTCAGCAGGTTATGCAGCCGATATGCTGGTAAATGCAGGTGCGACCGTGATGTTTTCAGAGGTGACAGAGGTACGTGATGGAGTGCATTATATTGCAGAGCGCTGTGTAAATAAAGAGGTATGCGATAAACTGGCAGCAGAGATGAGCTGGTATGATCATTATCTGGAAGCAGGAGAGGTGGATAGAAGTGCAAATCCGACTCCGGGAAATAAAAAAGGAGGACTTTGCAACATTGTAGAAAAGGCCATGGGCTCTATTGCAAAATCCGGAAGCTCTCCGATTGTGGAGGTACTTTCACCGGCGGAAAGACCGACAAAGAAAGGACTTATCTATGCGGCCACTCCGGCAAGTGATATCGTCTGCGGACCATGTCAGCTTGCGTCAGGAATTACGCTTCAGGTATTTATGACAGGAAGAGGAACCCCATATGGACTTGCAGCAGCACCAGTTATCAAAGTTTGCTCAAGAAATGAAATGAAAGCAATGTGGCAGGATCTGATTGATGTAAATGCGGGACCGATTGCTACCGGAGAAGCGACAATCCCTGAAGTGGGAACAGAGCTTTTCAATAAGATCATTGCAGTAGCAAGTGGAAAAGAACAGTCTTTTGCAGAAAAATATAAGCTTCATAACGATTTGTGTATTTTTAACCCGGCGCCGATTACCTAAAATTGACATAACCAGAAAAAGAGCATCTGAATTTTGCAAAGAGGACAAAAAGAGTCCGGCATAATTCAGGTGCTCTTTTGACGTGAAATGAATCTTGCAAAAAGTGAAATGTATCGTTACAATGAAAGAAATAGCATGTGGGGAGGATGAAAGATGAGTAAGATAGGAATGCTTTTGCCGGAAAAAGGAATGGAAGAAAAGGCAAGAACAATAGTTGCTGAAAGTAAAGCAGATGTCGTATATCTGAAAGCGATTGCCACAGTGGATGCTGTGAATGAAGCACGCCTGGCAGTAGAGGCGGGAGCACACATCATCATAGCAAGAGGATATCAAGCTCAGTTAATCAAACAGTACACCAATATTCCTTTGGTGGAAATGCGCCTTCAACCACAGGAAATAGGATTACTGATCCAACAGGCGAAGATACTGGTAAAAAAAGAACATCCAGTTATAGCAATTCTTGCATTTGAAAATATGCTTGCAGATTTGTCTTACATGGAAGAATTGTTCGGAGTAACGTTGAAAATCGAATATCTGGACAGAATAGAAGATGCGATGCAGTGTATCAGCGATATGAGGGAAGAAATGGTGGATGTAATTATAGGCGGAGAGATTACTTGCCAGGCGGCAGAGCGACTCGGATATCCTTCACTGTTCTACCAATCCACAGAAGAATCCCTAAGGGAAGCCTTAAAAACGGCAGAAAATATGGCTTTTGCACTGGAAATCGAGAAACAGAACACAGCACAGTTTGAGACTGTGCTTGATACTTCTTTCAATGGTATCATTAAGGTGAACGCAGAAGGGAAGGTAATCGTCATCAATAAGATGGTTGAAAACTTGCTGGGAAGAAGCAAGGAAGAAATCATCGGACTGCCTCTTGAACAGGTCTTCCCGCAGATCGAGACAGAAATCGTAGATAAAATATTGAGCGGAGCGACAGAAAGCTATTCCACTTCGATCAGTGTGCGTAATAAAGCGTGGATGCTGCTGATGGCTCCGATTCAGTATGATGACATTATTACAGGAGCCATTCTTGCACTCCGTAAGATTGCAGATGCATCTGTAGGTGTAAAAAACGGCAGGAACGAAATGAGAATCCATGGATTTGCGGCTCAGACGAATTTTCAGGATATTCACACAGTTAATCAGAAAATGAGAGAAGTTCTGGAGGAGGCAAAAATATTTGCACTGTCAGAAAGCCCGATTTTGATTTATGGGCAGGCCGGAAGTGAAGATTATCTGATCGCCGAAGCTATCCATAATAACAGTAACAGGAAAGCAGGACCTTATGTAAGTATTAATATGCGGGGAATGGATAAAGAAAATCAGATGGAAGAGCTTTTCCGCAGAGAAACTGCGGATGGACAGGGAATCAAGGGCGCCATGGTGAAAGCGAATCATGGGACGCTGTTTATCAAAGGAGCAGAACATCTGACTCTTAGAGTACAGCATCAGATTCTCAGAACTATGCTGTCACGTGCAATGATGCGGACAGACGCGCAGCCACTGGATTCAATTGATGTCAGGATCATTGCATCTTCCAAAGTAAATCTGAAGAAGCTGGTAGATAGAGGAGACTTCAGCGAGGAGCTATACTATATGATACAGGGACTGACTCTTGACATTCCGTCATTAAATCAGAGACCGGAAGATCTGAGATACCATTTTGACCGGGAAGTGAAGCGGTATTCAGAATTGTATAATCGGCATCTTACCATTACGGATGGAGGTTATCAAAAACTTCAGGATCTTGCATGGAACGGAAATGTTATACAATTGAAATCTTTTTGTGAGAGGCTGGTTCTTTCGGCAAAAAAGCGTTCTGTGGATGAAGTTATGATTCAGAAGCTGTTTGACACCCTGTACCCGCATATCGGAAAAGTGAAAGGAGAAGAGAAGGTCATTATTTATAAATCGCCTGAAGGAGAAGAATTGAGTACGCTTCTGGAAAAATATCATGGAAATCGAAGTCTTGTGGCAAAAGAGTTGGGGATTAGCACAACTACTTTGTGGCGAAAGATGAAGAAGTATGGGATAGAAGCAAAATTTGATTCATAGAAAGACTATAATAGGGTTGCGCCTGGTTTCAAAAATGAAACCGGGCGTTTTTGCGTGTTGGCCATTGGGAGAGGGTTATTTTGAATATGTTAAAGAGAAGAAATGTCTATAGAAAATATACACAAAATATAATGCTTGTTTTTTATAAAACACTGTAAAATTCAGAAATAGAAAAAAATATTTCAAATTATGAAATTGAAATTGCATTATCGATAATTGATTTGAATGATATAGTGATGGTGAAATAAAACTGAAATAAAAATGAAATATAAATTTCTAAAAATGAAAGATTATAAGAAATACATAAATTTGTGAAAAGAGTATTGATGCTTTAGTCAATAGAAAATTTGTATTTCTTTTCGTACAATGAACATGTCAAGTAAATGACAGCGCGCTGAAGTTTAATAAATAATCAAGGTTGAGATATAAGGAGGAACTCAAATGAAGATAGGATTTATTGGATTGGGAATCATGGGGAAACCGATGAGCAAGAATCTTTTAAAAGCAGGATATGAACTGGTGGTCTACAATCGAAGCAAGGCCAGTGTAGAAGAACTGGTAGCTCTGGGAGCAGAAGGAGCGTCAAGCCCTGCTGAAGTGGCTGAACAATGCCAGGTGATCATTACAATGCTTCCGAATTCTCCGCAGGTCAGAGAAGTCTGTCTGGGAGAGAACGGTATTGCCGATAAGGCAAAAGCAGGAACAGTTGTTATCGATATGAGTTCTATTGATCCTGTTGAGTCAAAATCCATTGGAGCTGAGTTGAATAAAAAAGGGATTGAACTGATGGATGCTCCTGTAAGTGGTGGAGAACCGAAAGCAATTGATGGTACGATCTCTGTTATGGTAGGAGGAAGTAAAGATAATTTTGATAAGTACTATGATATTTTGATGGCAATGGCTGCGTCTGTAGTCTATGTTGGTGAGCTTGGATCCGGAAATGTTGCGAAGCTCGCAAATCAGGTTATTGTAGCACTTAATATTGCAGCTGTATCTGAAGCACTCACGCTGGCAGTAAAAAATGATGCTGATCCGGAACTGGTATACAAAGCAATCCGGGGTGGTCTTGCCGGTTCAACGGTGTTGGACGCTAAAGCACCGATGATGATGGACCATAATTTTAAACCGGGATTCAGAATTGAACTGCATATCAAAGATCTGAATAATGCATTAAACGCAGGACATGCGGTAAATGCAGCGCTTCCTCTTACTTCCCAGGTAATGGAGATTATGCAGGCACTTAAAGCCGATGGAAATGAGAAAGACGATCATAGTGCAATTGTAAAATATTACGAGAAAATCTCCAATGTTTCGGTAGAAAAGAAATAGATCAAAGCACACGAGAGTAGAGAGGAATTAATTATGAGTGAATCTACAAGAATGATGCTGGGGCTGGCAATCGGTATTATTGTCATGATCGTCCTGGTAATGAAAACAAAAATACATACATTTATCGCCCTTCTTCTTGCAGCAGCTATCACCGGATTGATCGGTGGCATGCCGGTAGTTGATATCACAGACGCGGCAACAGGAGTAACGACAGTCGGTGTGATTACAGCCATAAAGGACGGATTCGGAAATACGCTGAAAAGTACAGGTATTATTATTGGACTCGGCGTTATGATGGGCGGTATCCTGGAAGTATCCGGAGCGGCAGAACAGCTCGCCTTTACATTTATCCGTTGGATCGGTAAGCGTAAAGAAGAGTGGGCGCTTGCCATCACAGGATGGGTCGTTTCCATTCCGGTATTTGCGGATTCTGCAATTGTCATCTTTGCACCACTAGTAAAAGCAATGTCTTCTGTAACAGGAATTTCAGTCGTAGGACTTGCACTCTCCCTGGCATGTGGTCTTCAGATGACACATTGCCTGGTGCCACCTACACCGGGACCGCTTACCGCAGCCGGACTTCTGGGTGTGGATGTAGGACAGATGATTCTGATCGGCATGGTTGTTTCTGTTCCGATGTTGCTGGTTATCGTTCCATACTGTAAATGGGTAGGTAAGAAGATTTATCAGATTCCAAGTGAAGACGGACACGGATATGAACGTAAAGATTTCAAACAGGAATATATCAAATCTATGGATGAAGTAGAAAAGCTGATCGGAGAAAAGAATCTTCCATCTTTTGGAGCATCCATTGCACCAATTATTGTTCCGATCATTTTAATCTTTGTCAAAACTTTCTGGAACCTGCTTGGTTCAGGAGAAGGTATGGCAAATACATTGATCTGCCTGTTCGGAGAACCGATCGTTGCACTTGCTATCGGTACGGTAATTGCAATCTATGGTCTGGTTAGAAAAGAAGAGAATAAAAAAGTAATCGGTATTATGGATACTGCGGTAAAAGATACCGGTATCATTATGTTGATCACCGGAGCAGGTGGTTCGCTTGGAAATGTCATCAAAGTCAGCGGTATCGGCAATGTGCTTGGAGAAGCAGTTGTAGACCTTCCGATTCCGGCAATCCTGATCCCATTTATCATCGCGGCACTCATGAGAATCGCACTTGGTTCTGCAACGGTAGCGATCACAACAGCAGCTTCACTTACAGCACCACTGATGGCATCCATTTCTGTCGCTCCGATTCTGCTTGCAGCATCCTGCTGTGTAGGAGCTATTTCATTCTCATACTTTAATGACAGCGGATTCTGGGTATTCAATGGTATGTTTGGGCTTACAGAGCTTAAGGATCAGGTGAAATGTAAGACAGCAGTTTCTCTTATCATGGCTGCGGTCGGTGTAGTAGTACTTATGATTTTGCAATTATTTATTCACTAGTGCAGTTGGCTGTGAAATGATGCACTGGAATATCAGGAGGACATAGAATATGAAATTTGTACCAAAAGGGGTCATCCCACCAATTATCACACCTTTAACAGAAGAAGGAGAAGTAAATTATCCGGTTTTAAGACAGATGGTAAATCATCTGATCGACAATGGAGTTCACGGTCTGTTCCCACTGGGAACGACCGGAGAGTTCTATGCATTTGATAACGATACATACAGGAAAATTCTTGAAACAGTCAAAGAAGAGACTGCAGGACGTGTCCCGGTATACGGGGGAGCAAATCACATTACAACCAGAGGCGTTATTGAATTGATCAAGATCTGCGAAGAGGTCGGAGTAGATGCGGTTTCCGTTCTGACACCAATGTTTGTGTCCCAGACACAGGAAGAACTCTACGACTATTTTGCAACAATCGCTGCAAGTACAACACTTCCGATTATTCTTTATAACAATAAACCGAAAACAAATGTGACGATTGAACCGGCAACTGTAGCAAAGCTGGCAGACATCGACAACATTGTGGCTGTAAAAGACAGTACTGGTGATATGACAAATACAGCTGAGTATATCCGTCTCACCAGAGACAAAGAGTTTTCTGTACTGATGGGAAGAGATACGCTCATTCATGCAGCGCTTTGCTATGGCGCAACAGGGGCAATTGCTTCCTGCGCAAATGTGGCACCGAGAATTGCGGCAGATATTTACGATAAATATGTAGAAGGTGATCTGAAAGGTTCTCTGGAAGCACAGTTCACGCTGGCACCGCTTCGAATCGCATGTGGTATGGGTACTTTCCCGGCAGTGATTAAAGAAGGACTCGTTCAGCAGGGAATTCCGGTAGGAAAATGTCTGGCACCGATTTCTGAACTGAAACCGGAAGAAAAAGAAAAACTGCATCAGGTACTGGTGGATATGAAACTGGTTTAAAAAAGGTTCCTATAGAGAAAAAAGCAATTTGGTGATATGTCAAGGAAAAAATAAAATAGATTTTCTGGGAAAAGGGTAACCTGAATAGACCTACGGTCTAAAAAGAACGTAAGTTCGATATTCGGTATGGATTACCTACTCTTTTCCGGAGAGTAGAGTTGACCTTTGTCCAGCAGACCAAAGAGCAGACGTATAAATTTACGGGAAGTCAACGCGA
>JBJFCH010000184.1:0-8676 GCA_051888835.1 Oliverpabstia sp.
TGCTCCGGTATGGAAATCCCTGCTTTTCCGGCAATTTCCCTGCATTTCATATAATTTCACTGTCTCAATTCCCTGCTCATGAAATACTTTTTCCAATTCCAGAAGCGCACGATTTGTACATCCTTTTTCATTTGGACTTCCATTTACCAAAACGACCTTCATATATTGTCCGCCCTTTCCTCTTATTTACCCATAAATCCTCCATCAATCGGTAAAATTGCTCCCGATATATATGCTGCCGCATCAGAAGCCAGAAATACGACTGCGCCTTGCAGATCTTCCGGATTTCCCCAACGTGCCATCGGAATTCTTCCTGTGATTTCTTCATATTGTTTTGGATTTACTTCTTTCATATTCGCTGTAAGTTCTGTTGCCATATAACCTGGTGCGATTGCATTTACAGTTATACCTTTGGATGCCCATTCATTAGAAAGCGCTCTTGTGATCTGCATGACGCCAGCTTTACTGGCGCTATAAGCTGGAATTAATACGCTTGCAAAATATGCGGTCATGGAGCATACATTAATAATTCTTCCATAACCTTGTTCGATCATAGTGCGCCCTGCCAGTTGTGACATATAAAATACCGCGCTTAAGTTGATATCCAAAATTTTCTGCCACCTGTCTGCCGGAAAATCCACTGCAGGACAACGATACTGAATCCCTGCACCATTCAGAAGGATATCGACACGTCCTCCCAGTTTTTCAAGGCATTCTTGATAAACACTCTCCAGTGTTTCCTGTTTGGATAAATCTCCTTTTACAGCATGAACCTGCGCACCCGTACTTCCCATCTTTTTCGCCGAATCTTCTACGATATCCAGAACATCCAGCAGTACGACTTCTGCTCCGGCGTCATGAAGTGCCTGTGCCATACCATTACAAAGACCTTTGGCTCCACCGGTCACAATTGCCTTTTTCCCTGTAAGATCAAATTTATTGATATAATTATTCATTCTTTTCATCCTTTCTATCCAGTACTTCTGACATGGATGTTTTTATCTGGAAACCTCTCTCAAAATATTTTTTATTTCATCATTTTCTTTACCTGTATTCATAACTGCATCCATAAATACTTTATTATCTGTAATTGGTTTTAGAATATCACTGTCTGTTTTTTTCAGGATTTCTGCAAGACTTAAATGTGCCATTACAGATAATTTTTTCAAAGTCTCTCTGCTTTCTCCCTGACTCTCTGCCCTGGAAAGCGGATAACCCTGCCCTGCCGGATCTGCAAACAATTTTTCAAAAATATACTTTAAATTAATATCAGCAGCCCATCCATAACCTTTATTAAGAGGAAGTGATACGCAATTTCCACCATTAATCTGGGAAAACAGCCATGCATCCAATGGGTCTGAAACCAGACCGCAGCTTACTTTCGGAAATTGCATAACTACATTCAGAAATCCCTGCCCGGTTCCACATCCACTGATTACAAAATCACATGCTCCGGTATTTAACAGAATGGCCGCCATATAGCCAGTTTGAATATAAGTCAAACAAGGCTGTTCTTCCGAATTGTGCATTCCGCAATTCAGAATTTCTGCATCTGTTGCCTGCTCCAGTGCGTTTACAATGTCCGCATTTCGCAGACTTGCACTTACTTCGTTTATAACCGCAATTTTCATATCTGCTTTCTCCTTTTCATGACCGGCAGGAAACTTACTCCTGCCGGCTAATCCTTCATCGAATCAAATTCTGCCCTGCTCTACTTCCTGAAGAAGTCCTATTCCCATCATATTTACATGTGCTTCACAACAGATCTGAAGTACTGCACTAGAATCTACAAAAGCCGTACCAAGTCCGATGACAGTATTGATATATCATGTTTGACAAATATCCTCTATCTGCTAACTCTCTCATCTGTGACTTCTGCTACTTTTACCGGCTTATCTTCTTTTGCAGAGCAAATAGCTGCCATAGTTGTCTTTACAGCCCAAAGTCCGTCATCGCCTGTATATCTCACTTTCTCTCCTGATACGAGAGAATCTACGAATGAGAAAATCTGATTCCGGTGTGCTCTGCTGTAATAGGAAACCTCAGAATCCCAGATTTCATCTCCGCCTTCGTCGAAACGGAAAGTCTCTGCTGTTCCATCCTGACGATACAGTACAAGATGTACATCTTTACCCTCATGTTTCAGACCCTTACCGCCTTCTCCGAGAACCTCTATCATACCCTTGTCACCACTGACGATTACAGAAAAGCCTGTATATGGATCATATTTTCCATTAAGATACTCTGCTCGCATCCATACACCCTGACATGCAGAATCTTCATAAGTCCATGTCATGATCGGAATATCTCCTGCTGCATTCGTTCCATAAAGATGCATTTTATCATTTTCCACTTTATGTTTCTGCTTTTCATTCATCCATGTAAGATCGCTCTTCAATGAATATACTTCTTTGATTTTGGAATCATTCATAAGATACTCTGCAGTGGAGAAGAAATGTACACAATGATCATACATCCACGGAAATCCGTTTCCTCCTGCTTTTTTTGAATCCATACGCCATTCTCTGTTAACAGATACAGGACGCTCATTCATGACTCCTTCTTTTTCAATCCATGCTCCAAAACGCTGGCGAATCTGTGTTGGCTTTCCTATTTCTCCTGCATCAATGAGTTCCCTTGCCTTCACGATAGAACTCATGAAAACGTAGGATTCTCCAACCATCAAAGATACTCCATTTCTCTTTGCAGCATCACAAGCAGCCTGACCTTCTTCCAGTGTCAGACAGAACGGTTTTTCACAGGAAATGTTCTTTCCTGCCTCTGCCGCCTGAATCGTCATTGGTGCATGCATGAATGTAGGAGTTGTAATATCAACGGTATTAATCTCCTCATCCTTCAACATTTCAGAATAGTCTGTATAATATTTCTTAATTCCATATTTTGCGGCAACCGCTTTTGCCTGCTCCTCATTCAAATCACACACAGCAACCACTTCTGCATTCGGATGAGCCTCATATGCATCAATATGTGAATAACAAACCATTCCAAGCCCTACAATACCAACTTTTACTTTATCAACTTTCATGTTTATTTCCTCCGTTTATAAATTCTTTATAATTCTCCTCTTGCTTCCCTTTCCTCAAGTTCTGCCATAATCTCCGGATACCTTTTTTCCAGTTTGTATAACAACAACAGAATTGTATAACATGCGAATACCAGAAGCGGTCCCCATTTATAAATCCGGATGATCATTAGAATCGCACTGTCCGGCTGCACAATAGATGCTCCTGAAGAACTGATATATCCTGCATATCCCATCAAAGATGTCATAATAGCTGATGCAGCACCTGCACCAAACTTCGTTCCCATATTGCTTCCCGCAAAAATCGGACCTTCCTGACGGATGTGAGATTTCCATTGACCAAACTCCACTGCTTCATTTACAAATCCGAAGAACACGGAATTAAGCGGTGCAAAACCAATTCCCCTTAAAATACAACCGATAAATACCATTGTCTCGCTATAAGGATTTGTCATGAAAATCAGTTGGCCGATAACAGCAATCACAATTCCTCCCAGAGACATTGTTCTTTTTCCAAAACGTTTTAACAGCTTAGGACTGAATGCCATCGTTACAATAATCATCAGTCCGGTTTCCACCAGATACATAATGCTGTAAAGCCATGAATCATTGTGAAAAACGTATTTACAGTAATATGGTAGCATCGTTCCGGTGATTCCAAAAAGGATATTCTGCAACATCTGGAAAAAGATTCCTGCGTAAAAATACTGATTTGTCAATAATGCTTTTAATGATTTACCCAGCGGAACCTTTACATTCTGTCTTGCCGGAATTTCCACATTTTCTTTACATTTGGCAAAACACCAGAGATTCAAAATAACTGCAATCGTTGCCCAGATGGCCATTGTCTTTATCCATGCTGACTGAGTATCTCCAAATATTTTGACCAACGGAAGTGTGAAGCTCACTGCCATAATCCGTCCGAAAGGTGCAATTCCCATCCGATAGATACTAAGCATATCTCTGTCTTGCTGTTCTCTTGAAATCATGGATGTTAAAGTACTGTATGGCACATTCGTAGCAGTATAGCATATGGTAGTGCATAAATTATAGGTAACAAACATATACACCGCTTTTACCAAAACGGTCGAATGCGGAACCATAAACAACAGCACAGCTGATATTGCATATGGTACACACATCCAAAGAAGCCATGGCCTTGCTTTTCCATATTTTGAATGCGTGTTTTCAATAATATATCCCATAATAACATCCGAAAAGCCGTCAAACATTCTCGCAAGCAGCATTACAATTCCTACTGTTGCTGCCGGTATTCCTGCATAATCTGTATAAAATAATGTCAGTATGGTCGATATCATTCCAAATACAATATTTGCTGCTGCATCACCGCCGCCATAAGCAATCCTGACCCCTAAAGGTACACCTGTTTTCTTTTGTTTCACAAAATACCTCCCTCTTTACATTCGCATTAACATTTTGTAAAATACATGGAAATTCCCTGTCCTCCACCAATACACATGGAGATCATGGCATCTTTCTTGTCGGTACGCATTAATTCATAAAGTACTTTGACGGCAAGTACGCACCCAGTAGCTCCGATAGGATGACCGATAGAAATACCACCGCCATAAATATTTACTTTATCCGGATCAAGACCAAGATCCCGTCTCACTGCGAATGCCTGACTGGCAAATGCCTCATTGATTTCAAACATATCAATATCTCCAAGGTTAAGATTCAGTTTTTCTGCAAGCTTCTCACTGGAAAATTTCGGTGAATAGCCCATAAGCTCCGGATCAAATCCTGCTACTGCATATCCTTCAATCTTTAATTTGGGAACAACACCTAATTCCTGTGCTTTCTCCCTTGACATAACTACAACTGCAGCCGCTCCATCATTCAGAGAAGAGGAATTTCCGGCTGTAACGGTACCATCCTTCACAAAGCACGGGCGAAGTTTTGCAAGTTTTTCCAGAGTCTGTCCATCCCGAGGACCTTCATCAGTATCAAAGACTCTTACATTCCCTTTTCGATCCTTTAATTCAACAGGAAGGATTTCCTCTTTAAACTTACCAGCTTTGATCGCAGCGCAAGCTTTCTGATGGCTCTCCAGTGCAAACTGATCCTGCTCTTCTCTTGTCACATTGTATTTATTTGCCACATTTTCTGCAGTCACACCATTGTGATTTCCATCCAAAGGCCAGGTCAGTATATCAATAACTCCGTCTTCAAAATTTTTATGTCCCATTCTTGCACCCCAACGTGCATCTTTAACATAGTACGGCAGCTGTGAAATATTCTCAGCTCCTGCTGCTACTACCACATCTGCAAAACCTGTCTGTATCTCTATGACAGCATCAGCAATTGACTGGAGGCTGGAACCACATTGACGGTTTACAGAATATGCCGTACACTCTTTCGGAAGACCTGCTTTCAGGCTGATCGCTCTGGCAACAAAACCATTTTCCGCTATTTCACCTACCTGTCCTACAATTACTTCATCCACGTCCTCCGGTGTGATTCCGGCACGTTTTACTGCTTCCTTTACCACCATTGCACCCATATCAATTGCAGACACATCTTTCAGACTTCCGCCAAAAGAACCAACCGGAAGACGTACTCCACTTACAATAACCACATCTTTTAATTCACTCATGATTTTCCTCCTTTATACGATCATTCCACCACCAACATTAATGACTTCGGACGTTACATAAGCAGCCTCATCGGATGCCAGAAATGCTACCATGTTGCCCACGTCAGATGGTTTTCCAGCATAGCCCATCGGGATTCTCTGCATCATACTGTCCCATGCTGCTCCACTGTTTACTTCTTTGAGTTTCAATGTCATATCCGTCTCAATAAATCCCGGGCAGATGGCATTACAGGTAATCCCCTTTTTTGCATTTTCACGGGCAGCAGTCTTTGTAAGTCCTACTACTCCAGCCTTTGCTGCTGCATAATTTGCTTGTCCGATATTGCCCAGCCAGCTTCCGGAAGAAATGTTGATGACACGCCCATAATTCTTCGTGCGCATATACTTGATTGCTTCCTGTGTTCCATAAAATGTCCCAGTCAGGTCTACCGCAATTACTGTATCCCAATTTTCCTTCGGCATCTTGTGGAGCATTCCGTCACGATTAATTCCTGCATTGTTTACCATAATGTCCAGAGTTCCAAAGGTATCAATAGCAAATTGTACCATAGCCTGAACTTCTTCCTGTTTTGCCACATTCACTTGAAAACCGGCTGCCATTCCTCCTTTCTCCTTTATTTCGTTGACTGCTTCCTCTGTCGGTCCCATGTCTGCTACGATAACTTTGGCACCTTCCTCCGCCAGTTTCATGGCAATTCCTTTCCCCAATCCTCTGCCGGCACCTGTTACAATAGCTACTTTTTCTTTCAGCCTCATGTTCATTTCCTCCTTATAATATTTTTTATATAATCCGGAATATTACCGAATTTTATCTGAGCATTTTTTATTCCCAAAGGAGCTTCAAAACATCCTCTGTACGTTTTCCAGGTTCGTCTCCTATCATGGCCCGGTCATGCTGACCACAGAAACATTGTCAATTCTGAGCCAAAAGTTCCCGAATTCTTTTTTTATCAATCTTCATATTGGATGTCATTGGGAGACTATGGCTAAATAAAACCTTTACCGGAATCTGAAATCCTGCAAGTTTAGTTTTCAGGTAATCTTTGATTTTTTCTGCAGTAAGGTCACTCTTTTCATCTGCCACAATCATTGCCGCCGGGACTTCCCCATAACGATCATCCGGAATTCCCACAACCGCTGCCTCTTGAATTCCTGAAATTCCATAAAGGACATTTTCCACATCAAAACTGCATACCTTTTCCCCACCCCGGTTGATCATATCTTTCTTTCTATCTACGAGATATAGATAACTTTCTTCATCGAAATATCCTATATCTCCTGTATCCAGCCATCCATCTTCCAACCTGTTTTCCATCTTGTAATACCCCATGGTCACAGTTGTTCCCTTTACCATTACACTTCCTGTTTCACGGGGTCGAAGCAGGCTGCCCAATTCATCGCATATCGCAAACTGCATTCCCGGAATGGGTCTTCCCGAAGATCCTATATGACTGCTTTCTGCTGCACTATCCGGAAATATCGTTGCTGGTGAAGTTGTTTCAGTCAAACCATAAACCGTACGGAATTCTGCCTGAGGCATCCATTCTTTTATTTTTTTTATTTTCTCCTTCGGCATATTGCTGCTGCCGCAAGCAAAAATCCTCATATATGGAATGTTTGGAAATTCCTCTTTATGTTCCAGCAAAAGCGAAAATACTGTAGGGGATGCATGGAAAAAGGTAAGAAAATTTTCCTTCATTTCTCTCAGAACACGCACTGCATTAAAAAACTTGTGAAGCCAGATACATCCTCCTGCATGTATAAAGAGTCCTATTACTGCAATCAGTCCTGTAACATGATATGCTGGCACCGGAAGAACTGTTTTATCATATTCTGTAATATGAAAAATCCTCTGATATACTGCGATTGCATGCATGATATTATAATTTGCCATCAGAACCCCTTTACTTCGGGATGTTGTCCCTGATGTAAACATCAAAACAGCCGAATCTTCAGCTTTTATTTCCTCTCTGGGAATCCCAGGCAGAATGCTGCCGCTCAGAAAAATATCCAATACATTCTGTCGCAGACATAATAGAAAACATTCTCCCTCTTCGATAGGAAACCATTGCACATAATCTTTATCAAAAATAAGACCATTCAAATCTGCTTTTTCAATAAGGGAATCTATTTCCGGTTGTCGATATTTTGTAGAAAAAGGAACCGCTACAGCTCCCAGACGGTTTATCGCATAGACACTCACACAGAATTCAATGCTGTTATATAAAAGAATCCCAATGTGCATTCCCGGCGTTACATGGTAAGTGTGGAACAAGACTCTGGCAAAATTCTCAACCATATCCAGGAACTGACTATATGTATAAGAAATACCCATGTCATCTACAATACAATATCGATCAGGCCATTTCTTTTGAGCATTAACAAGCGAAGTGTATAAAGATTTCGGCATATCCTCATAGAAATCATATGTTTCATTTCCAAATCTTCTTTTGATCAATCCTTCACAAATAGAATCCGTCCATAACTGATTACCATCATAAATTTTTCCTGTCATGCCACGACCTTCTTTCCTTTATCAAGACATTCCCTAACGAAAAGAAATCCACTCTTTTTTCAAAGATTCCTTCATTACAGGAATTTCTTTAACTTTCTTGACTTTATTATAGATGGATAGTATCATTGAAAAAATTCATAAGATGACGAGAAGTATCAGAATTAAGACTTGTATTTTTTATTGTGATTTTAATCAAATTTCCTATATATAAAGGATTTTTTTAACAGAAAAAATATTTTCGGCACTCTAATCTATTAATATTCAGTCTAAAAATATCAAAATTAGTACCATGCATTCTAAGGTACATAAAAATAGGGATACTTATACTTCAAGCATCCCCATAATCTATCAAATATCTGATAGCACACTATTCACTTTTATATAGCATTTTTTCTTAGTGGTTTTCACACAATCTGTTGAAACTGAAAAACTCTAAAAAGTACGTAAATTCAAGGGTTTCCAGGTATCTTTCCTTTGTATCAACACTATTGTCTCACAATG
>JBJFCH010000185.1:0-8606 GCA_051888835.1 Oliverpabstia sp.
CAGGGGACAGACCTGTGTCCTAAATATAGGACACAGGTCTGTCCCCTGTCCGGTTCCCTGTCCGGTTGGTCTCTCGGTTTGTTTTTTTGTTTGTCAAGGACTAAAACTTTTTTTAATTTCAATCAGAAGTGAATAGATAAAAGTGCATATGAGAATCATTTTATTAGAAACAAATATTGTGACTTCAGGAGGATTCTTATTATGGCACTTAACAAGGTTGAAATCTGTGGGGTAAATACGGCAAAGCTTCCCGTACTTACCGAGGAAGAGAAAGAATTGCTCTTTGAGAAAATCAAACAGGGGGATAAAGAAGCCCGGGAATTGTATATCAAGGGAAATCTCAGGCTGGTCTTAAGCGTAATTAAAAGATTTGGCAGCAGTAATGAAAATGCCGATGATTTGTTTCAGATTGGCTGTATCGGACTGATCAAAGCAATTGATAATTTTGATACGACACTGAATGTAAAGTTTTCAACTTATGCGGTTCCCATGATTATAGGAGAAATACGAAGATATCTTAGGGATAATAATGCGATCCGTGTCAGTCGTTCTCTTCGGGATATTGCATACAAAGCGATTTATGCAAAAGAGAATTATGTGAAAAATAATCTCAGGGAACCTACGATTATGGAAATTGCATCAGAGATTGGTATTGATAAAGAAGAAATTGTATATGCGCTGGATGCCATCCAAAGCCCGGTAAGCCTTTATGAACCGGTATATACGGAGGGCGGAGATACCCTGTATGTGATGGATCAGGTCAGTGATAAGAAAAATCGAGAAGAAAACTGGGTGGAAAATCTTGCGTTGCAGGAGGCTATGCAGAGGTTGAATGACAGAGAAAAGCATATTGTGACGCTGAGATTTTATGAGGGAAAAACACAGATGGAGGTGGCAAAAGAAATCGGAATATCCCAGGCGCAGGTAAGCAGATTGGAAAAAAATGCACTCAAAAGTATGAGAACATATCTTCGTGCGTAAATGGCATATTATTATATATCAGATGGGGTCAAAAGCTTTTGACCCCATGATGCTTATGGACTTTTTCGCACTTCACGCTCCCGTAATCCTAAAACATTCGAAATTCGCACATTTTTCTGCGAAAAGTGGATACTTTCTCATGTTTTACGTGTCACAAAGTCATGCAGTTTCATGTGAGCCACAAAGTATAGTTTACAGGGGGATCATCGGAGAAGCACCGTATCGTCCTTCCAGATATTGTTTGAAGTAGGTTTCGTCTTTACGTACTTTTTCCCCGTTCTCCTTTAAAAACAGAGCCAGAGTGTAGAGAGAAGAGGAACCTTCCCGGTCCCTGGAGACCAGCCACAGTTCATCCCGACGGAAGATACTATTATTCATATTGGAATTTTCATGGGTGGCTGCAATTAGCTGAGCGCCCTCCGTATCTGATTTTGGTGTGGAAAGCAATCGGTAAAGATATCCTACAGCTTTTGGATGCAGATGAATTTCCGGATCGTCTGCAAGGATTAACGTATGATTTTCCATAGCCTGAATGATGCAGGCAAGAAGACACAGGAGCTGGCGGGTTCCGACAGATTCCTCTTCCCAGGTAAGATCTGCCTGATGATTCTGCTGTGAATGAGTCAAAAGGATACTTTCATCGGAAAGATGAATATTAGTGATATCCAGATTGAGAGCCGGAAGATGAGCTAACAAACTTGCCTTAAGGGGGTGGGATTTTATCACAGAGACGATAAGATCCTGTTTTATCCGGTGACCGGAAAAGAAGGTCATATTTTTAAAAAAATAGATGATCGATGAAATCTCATGGTCTGTCTTACTGATTCCCAGAAAATAGAGGAGAGGTACGGAATCTTCCAGACTGGAGACATCTGTCTGTTCCCAGGCTTTGCACAAAAAGACTCCTTCACTGTCTCTGTCAATCAGAACATCAAATGTGTTGTCTGTCAGATTCCGTCCAAACAGGTTTTCTTCTGTTACGATTTGATCTTGTATTTTTAACTGATATTCATATTCTCTGGTGCCAACCCGGAACAGAATATCGAATTCGACAGGTTTTTTCCGACAGGCAGGATCAAAACAAAAGCATGGATGATACTCTTTTATAGAAGGAGCATCAAGAATCAGATTTCTAAGATCCCAAAGTCCTTTCAAAAAATTACTTTTACCGCAGCCGTTTGGTCCATAAATAGCTGCCATGGGAAGAATTCCCAAATTATCTGAACAGCGGTAGAGATGTTCGGGAAATTCTGTAATCTTTGCTTCCGAAAGATCAAGAACAACGGTATTTTTAAAATTACGATAATTGGTTAATGAAAATTGAATCAGCATGGTATCTCCTCCATTCCTTTGTATACATTAGGACTCTTTTCATTGTTGTCAATTTTATTATATCATAAGAACACTGTGAAACACAATAAACAATGAGATTTTTTCTCGTAATATTACAATTTCTTCAGACATTTATCTTCTTCGATACTTACAAGAATAATGTCGTCTCCAATCTGACAAATACATTCCCAGGGAATACAAAACTCACAGTCTCTCCCAAAAAATCCCCAGAACCGTCCCGGACCGGGTACGATCAGCTGTGTAATTTGACCGGTCTTGCAGTCAAATTCCACATCAACAGGACACCCCATACTTTTACATGTACAAGAATTAATAATTTCCTTTTGCTTCAATTCAAAAATGCGCACAAAAATCCTCCGATCCTATTTGACCGTTTGTTTCTTGTCACATTATATGAAATGCAGATAAATTTCTTGACGTAAGATTTGTGATTATATTATAGTAAAAAAAGAAAAATGCGTGACCTAAAATAAGAGAAAGGATAGGTAAATACAATGAAATGTCCTTATTGCAATCAGGATAATACAAGAGTTGTGGATTCCAGACCGGTGGATGATAATACAGCAATCCGGCGGCGAAGAATGTGTGATGGATGTGGAAAACGATTTACAACGTATGAGAAAGTGGAAACGATTCCTCTGATCGTCATCAAAAAAGATCAGAACAGAGAGCAGTATGATCGCTCTAAAATCGAAGCAGGTGTCCTTAGGGCTTGTCACAAGCGGCCGGTATCTGCGGAACAAATTCATGAACTTGTTGATTCTGTGGAGACAGAATTATTCAATATGGAAGAGAGAGAAATTCCCAGCTGTGTGATTGGAGAAATTGTTATGGATAAACTCAAAGATCTGGAAGCAGTGGCTTATGTAAGATTTGCTTCCGTTTACCGGGAGTTTAAAGATGTCAATACTTTTATGGATGAATTGAAAAAAATGTTGAATTAAATAGCTGCTATGGATTCGTAAAAAGATGTCAAAATTAACAATTATGATTTGACAAATCGGCAGTTATGAGATACAATTTGTACATTACATGGCAGTTTAAAGCGTTAAAGCGATGCCATAGAGATAGGAGAGATAGTATGAAAAAGATAATTGCAATCCTGACAGCCATGATGCTGACAGCATCCATGGCAGCTTGCGGTTCTTCTGATGCAAAGGATACGGCTGATACATCTGCAAGTGAAGAAACTACCGCAGAGGAAACTACAGATGAAACAGAAGAAGAAGTAGAAGAACCAACAGAAGATGCTGCTGAGGAAGGAAAAGTTTACAGCATTGGTATCTGCCAGCTGGTTCAGCACGAGGCACTTGATGCAGCTACACAGGGGTTTAAAGATGCTCTGGTTGAAAAGCTTGGTGAAGGCAATGTAGAATTTGACGAGCAGAATGCTTCCGGTGATTCTGCAACATGTGCAACCATTATCAATCAGTTCGTATCTTCAGATGTGGATCTGATCCTGGCAAATGCCACACCGGCTCTGCAGGCAGCAGCAGCAGGTACTGCAGATATTCCGATTCTCGGAACATCCGTAACAGATTATGCGACAGCACTGGAAATTGATGACTGGACAGGTGTTACAGGAAAAAATATTTCCGGAACAAGTGACCTGGCACCTTTGTCAGAGCAGGCAGCTATGCTGAATGAGCTGTTTCCTGATGCAAAGAATGTTGGTATCCTGTACTGCTCAGCTGAAGCAAACTCTGTATATCAGGCAACTACAATCCGCGCTTCACTGGAAGAGCTGGGATATACCTGTACAGATTATACATTTACAGATTCCAATGATATCGCATCTGTAACAACCAATGCAGCAGCAGATAGTGATGTTATTTATATTCCGACTGATAATACAGCAGCATCCAATACAGAAGTTATTAACAATGTATGTCTGCCGGCAGGGGTTCCGATCATCGCAGGTGAAGAAGGAATTTGTTCCGGATGTGGTGTTGCAACACTTTCTATCAGCTACTATGATATCGGATATAAAGCTGGTGAAATGGGATATGATATCCTTGTAAATGGTGCTGATATCAGTACAATGGAAGTTGCATCTGCAGAAAATGTTACAAAGAAATATGATGCAGACAGATGCGCAGAACTGAATATTGAGATTCCGGAAGATTACGAAGCTATCGCAAAAGAGTAATAGAATAAGCAGGCAGAAATCTGCCGGATAAGGCGGCAAAAGGGAAGTTCTCTTTTGCCGCCTTTCGTACTATATTTACAGGAGGAAGAATCGTGGAGATTGTAAAACTTTTTAATGCATTGCCGGGGGCATGTGCCCAGGGATTGATCTGGGGAATTATGGCGATCGGTGTTTATATTACATACAAAATTCTTGATCTCGCTGATCTTACCGTAGACGGTACTATGTGTACAGGAGGGGCCGTCTGTATTATGATGATGCTGCACGGACACTCTGTAGGAGTGGCATTGTTATGTGCTTTTATCGCAGGTATGCTGGCTGGTCTTGCTACGGGAATTCTTCATACTACTATGAAAATTCCTGCGATTCTGGCAGGTATTCTTACACAGCTGGGATTGTATTCGATTAACCTGAGAATAATGGATAATAAAGCAAATCAGGCAATCAGTGTTGATAAGTATGATCTGCTGGTATCCCTTCGATATATAAAAGGTGTGCCATTTTACAAAAATACAATTATGATTGTTGCAATTGTTATTCTGATTGTGATTGCAATTTTGTACTGGTTCTTCGGAACGGAACTTGGATGTGCAGTTCGATCAACCGGATGTAATGAAAAAATGGCCTGTGCCCAGGGAATCAATACGAATTTCTGTAAAATACTGGGATTGATGATTTCCAACGGTATCGTTGCCCTGGCCAGTGGTCTTTATGCTCAGTATCAGGGATTTGCGGATGTTAATGCAGGACGTGGTGCTATCGTAATCGGTCTGGCAGCTGTTATTATCGGAGAAGTAGTCTTCGGAAAAATCGCACAAAACTTTGGATTTAAACTGCTGTCAGTAGCACTGGGAGCTATCATCTATTATCTGGTACTTCAGGTAGTGCTGTGGATGGGACTGAATTCCAATGATCTGAAGCTGTTGTCTGCAATTGTCGTTGCAATATTCCTGGCAATTCCGGCAGTCCTTGAATCATGGAAAACAAAACGTGCCTATACAGAAGGAGGTACCCGGTAATGCTGATTATAAGTAATGTGGAAAAAACCTTTAATAAAGGTACAATCAATGAGAAAAAAGCTCTGAACGGTGTTAGCCTGGAATTGAAAGATGGCGATTTTGTTACTGTGATCGGAGGCAATGGAGCCGGAAAATCTACAATGCTGAATATGATTGCAGGTGTATATCCGATTGATAAAGGAAAAATTATTCTGAACGGTGAGAACATTTCACAGTGGCCGGAGCATAAACGTGCAAAATTTCTGGGACGAGTTTTTCAGGATCCGATGATGGGAACCGCTGCTAATATGGAAATTCAGGAGAATATGGCGCTTGCGTATCGAAGAGGATTAAAGAGGGGACTGAAGTGGGCCATCACGAAGGAAGAGAAAGCCAGATACAGAGAATCTTTGAAAGAGCTGGGATTAGGACTGGAAGATCGTATGACAAGTAAAGTCGGTCTTCTTTCCGGAGGTCAAAGACAGGCATTGACATTGTTAATGGCATCTCTTAGAAAACCGGATCTTCTTCTTTTGGATGAACATACAGCTGCATTGGATCCGAAAACAGCTGCAAAAGTGCTGGAGCTCACAGAAAAAATTATTGCTGAACAGAATCTTACAGCACTGATGATCACTCATAATATGAAAGACGCAATTCGTCTGGGTAATCGTCTGATCATGATGCATGAGGGGCGTATTATTTATGATGTATCGGGAGAAGAAAAGAAAAATCTGGAAGTACATCAGCTTCTTGAAAAATTTGAACAGGTCAGCGGAGAAGAATTTGCAAATGACCGAATGATGCTGGGAAATTAGAATAATCATAAGATATCCCCGAAATTGCCGGGGATATTTTATATTACAAAAATACTGTGATTTTATTTTATAAAAAGCCTTTGGGGCAGAATTCTTTTTCATTGATTTTCTATCATTGAAATGATAAACTTAAAGGCAGAATCAAAATTGATAGGAAATGGAGGAATGAATATGAGGACATTTGAAAAATCTTCCAAACTGGACGATGTATTATATGATGTGAGAGGACCGGTGGTTGAAGAGGCGGCCAGGATGGAAGCGAATGGGCTGAATATTCTGAAGCTTAACATCGGAAATCCGGCACCTTTCGGTTTCAATGCTCCTGAAGAAGTAATTCTGGATATGCGTCAGTCACTCTGGGATTGTCAGGGATATTCTGATTCCAAGGGACTTTTTTCAGCAAGAAAAGCAATTATGCAGTACTGCCAGCTAAAGAAGATTCCGGATGTAACGATGGAAGATATTTATACCGGTAATGGTGTCAGTGAATTGATTAATCTTTGTATGCAGGCACTGTTAAATGATGGAGATGAAATTCTGATCCCGGCTCCTGATTATCCGCTTTGGACCGCAACGGCTACACTGGCAGGTGGAAAAGCGGTACATTATATCTGTGATGAAGAATCTGACTGGTATCCGGATATTGAAGATATGAGAAGTAAGATTACGGATAAAACAAAAGCCATCGTAATTATTAATCCGAATAACCCAACGGGTGCTTTGTATCCGAGAGAAATTCTTGAAGAAATTGTAAAGTTGGCTGAAGAGTTTGGATTGATTATTTTCTCTGATGAAATATATGACAGACTGGTTATGGATGGGCTGGAGCATATATCTATTGCGTCCATAGCTCCGAAAGATGTATTTTGTGTGACTTTCAGCGGACTTTCCAAATCACATATGGTTGCAGGTTTTCGTGTGGGATGGATGGTACTTAGTGGTAATAAAAAAGCAGCAGCGGGATATATTGAAGGTCTTAAGATGCTCTCCAATATGCGTCTTTGCTCCAATGTACCGGCACAAGCTATTATTCAGACGGCGCTGGGCGGTTATCAGAGTGTAAAAGAATACCTGGTTCCGGGAGGAAGGATTTACGATCAGAGAGAATGTATCTACAAACTTCTGAATGATATTCCGGGAGTGACAGCAAAAAAACCGAAAGCAGCGTTCTACATTTTCCCGAAACTGGACGTGGAAAAGTTTAATATTTATGATGATGAACAATTTGCTCTTGATCTTCTCCGTGAAAAGAGAATTTTGATTGTGCATGGAGGGGGATTCAACTGGCATGCGCCGGATCATTTCCGTATCGTATATCTGCCGAGAGTGGCTGATCTGGAAAAAGCCACCAGAAAACTGGGAGATTTCCTTTCGACCTATCGGCAGAGATAAGATTATTTGGTTTCGTTTGGAAGTGTTTAGAAAATATAGCAGTCCATTTTAGAAGTATTGAGGTAAGTGAGCCTGAAGAGCTCCGCAACCTGCCACTGGCAGCTTGCTCCACACACTAAGGCGTCCAGCTGAAGGGGAACAATCTGCTTCTAAAACGGACTGTTATATTTTGTGCATATCTCACACGAAATAAATACCAAGTCTACTCTTGCACATGATCCAGTCCCTGAGCCAGGATGGTAGCCACATGCGCATCAGCCAGTGAGTAATATACGGTTTTGCCGTCACGTCTGAATTTTACCAGAGAGGACTGTTTCAGTACTCTTAACTGGTGTGAAATGGCACTCTGGGTCATTCCCAGCAATTCTGCTATATCACAGACACATAATTCTCCACCGGAAAGAGCATACAAAATCCGTATTCTGGTAGGATCTCCAAACACTTTATACAAATCAGCCAGCTTATAGAGAATTTCATCAGCCGGAGCTTCTGAAGGCAGCTTAGGATGATGATGATGGCAGATGTCACACGTTTCGATAATTGTTTCCGATAAATTCATATCATGATTCATAATGTCACCTTTTCTGTTATTCAGGATATACTAGACGCTCCGGTTTGATGTCGGTAAGTACTTCTGTGAGAAAACGGTTCGCAAGATAATTTGCCATAGGGAGATTCATATCCAGATAATTGCCGCAGTCCTTTGCAGAAGCTCCTGGGATTTCATCTTTATAATCCCGGATAAAAATAAACATTTCTGTGAGAAGAGGGATAATATCTTTGGATTCATAGTCGCCGGCAAGAAGGAGATAAAACCCGGTACGACAGCCCATGGGACCGAAATAAATAATTTTAGGACCAAATTCGCTGTGATTGCGTAAAAATGTAGCCCCCAGATGTTCAATTGCGTGAACC
>JBJFCH010000186.1:0-5981 GCA_051888835.1 Oliverpabstia sp.
TGAAATGAATCGTGAAATTATGAAAGAAATACTTGTGGACCGGGGTCTTATGGTGGAAGAAGCTGATAATGGTAGTGAAGCGGTTGAAGCAGTGAAAGTGAAAGAGCCGGGGTATTATCAGTTTATTTTGATGGATATCGAAATGCCGGTAATGGATGGGTATGAGGCAACGATGAAGATCAGAAAACTTCCGAATCGAATCCGGGCCAATATTCCTATTATTGCCCTGACTACAAATGTATTTCCGGAGAGTCGTGAGAGGGCAATCGATGTGGGAATGGACGATTTCCTTGCAAAGCCGGTAAATTCGGCTCGTTTACTGAAAAGTCTGATAAAATTCCGGTGATGGAAGAGAAAGATAATAATAAGAAGGATAAAGGAGAGGACGAATGAAAAAGAAAAGGTTATTGAGTTACTTTCTGGTTTTTGTGATGGTAGTATCTATGCTTGCCGGATGCAAAGGTCAGAATGACAATGCAGACAAAGATGGTAAAATTACCATTAGCATGTATATGTGGGACAGATCCATGTTTAAGGAACTTTCTCCATGGCTGGAACAGAAGTTCCCTGATATAGAGTTTACTTTTGTGCAGAGTTTCAATACGATCGATTATTATAAAGATTTACTTGCCCGCGGCGAGTCAATGCCGGATATTATTACCTGCCGTCGTTTCTCTTTAAACGATGCGGCTGCTTTGTCCGACTATTTGATGGATCTGAGCAAAACGGAAGCAGCAGGGACTTTTTACAGTAGTTATCTGGAGGTAAACCGGGAAAATAGCGGAGCCATAAGATGGCTGCCCATGTGTGCCGAGGTGGACTCCATCGTGGCAAATAAGGATTTGTTTGATCAGTATCAGATTCCGATTCCGACCAATTATGAGGAATTTCTGAAAGCGATTGATCAATTTGAAGAAGCAGGAATCAAAGGATTCCAGACAGACTGGGGATATGACTATACCTGCCTGGAAACCATGCAGGGCTGTGCGATTCCGGAACTGATGAGCCTTGAGGGGACTCAGTGGCGTATGGATTATGAAAGTGAAACAGAGGATAACCAGGTAGATCTGGATGATAAGGTATGGCCGAAAGTATTTGAAAAGTATGAGCAATTCCTGAAGGATGTACATTTTGAACCGGGTGATGAGGAATTGGACTTTGATCCTGTAACACAGTCTTATCTGGAAGGAAAAACTGCTATGATTCGTTCGACAGCTGCCATGGCGGACAGTGTCACAGCAGAGTCAGGGATCAATAGTGTGATTCTTCCGTACTATGGTGAGACAGAAAAGGACAACTGGCTGCTGACCTATCCGATGTGCCAGCTGGCAGTATCGAAGCAGGTAGAGGAGGATGAAGCTAAGAAAGCAGCGATTATGGAAGTTCTGATGGCTGTTTTCAGCGAAGAAGGACAAAAACATGTTGCAGCTGGTACCTCTGTTCTTTCCTATAATAAAGAGGTAAACATCGAGGCCGGGGATTCTCTTCAGTTTGTGAAAGACTGTATTGACCGAAATCATCTGTATATGCGTCTGGCGTCTACGGAAATGTTTGCGGTTTCTCAGGATGTGGGACATAAGATGATGCGTGGTGAATACGATACAAAAGGTGCTTACGATGATTTCAATAAACAGATTACACACTATGTAAATAAAGAGGCGGAAGAAATTCTCTTTACGCAGAAAGCGGCTTATTCCAATGATTTTGGCGAACATGGAAGTCCGGCAGCATCTTCTCTTATGAATACCCTTCGGATGGCCAATAACGACCAGATTGCCATTGGGTATGCCAGTGTCGCCAGTTCACCGATTTTTGCCGGGGATTATACCATGCAGCAAATCCAGTGGATTATGACCTATAAAAATGATGTTTATCGCGGCAAATACAATGGTGTGGAGATAAGAAAGATCATGGAATGGCTGGTTAACGTTAAAGAGGATGGTTCCAATCCAATCAGACATCGGAACCAGATGCCGGTTACCAGTGGCCTGGAATATACGGTGACAGAAACGGAACGTGGAAAGTTCGCATTAGAAGATGTTACCATAAATGGAAAACCGATAAAAGATGATGATGTCTATACCGTACTTTTGCTTGGAGCAGATACTTATCTGGAACATGAAACCTTCTGCAATTGTCCTATGCCGGAAGATCTGAAAGCAAAGCGGGAAGACCAGTATGTTGGCAATTACACAAGCCATGACTGTATAAAAGATGCTCTGGCGGTTACCAAACAGCTTCTGGAGCCAACGGAATATGTCACAATTTTACCAGGAAAATAAAAATGACATGTCGAAAGAAAGGAGGGGAGTGCTTTGAAAAAAAGAATTATTTCGATACTGCTTACCGCGGCAATTGCTGTGGGAGTCCTATTTGCGGGAATTACGTATGTCAGATTTGTTTCTCATACCATATATGCAGAAAGCACTGCCCACCTGAAAGAAATCTATCATCAGGCGGACCAGACCTTGTATAACCTGGTTTCAGTCAACTGGAGTCGTATGCGGCTATGGGTTCCTTATCTTGAGACAGCAGACAGCGAGGATGATATAGATTCTTTTGTGAATCAGGCCAGAGAAGAAACCCATTTTACTAATTTTTATTTTATATCTCGTGATGGGGAATATCTTACTCTGGATGGGAAAAACGGTTATCTGGATCTTAGAGAGAAGCTTTCTGATTTGATTCTGGAAAAAGAAGATATTGTGGTCAATTCTGTCGTTCCGGATCGTCCGGAAATCATGGTGTTTGCCATACCGATAGCACCGGGGAGTTACAGGGATTTTCACTACGAGGCCATTGCCATTAGTTTTAATAACACAGACTTTGTAGAAGCCTTGAAGATTTCTGCCTTTGACGGTAATTCCAGTACCTTTGCTGTTTTGCCGGACGGGCGTGTTGTAGTAGATAATGGCAGTGAAAACATGATGGAGATTCATAATTTTTTTGCTGCACTTGAGAGTTCCAGCAATCTTTCTGAGGAAGAGATTGGGAAGCTGCAGCAGGATTTTATCGAAGGAAATACAGATACACTGGTTTTTGAGCTGGAGGATACTTCTTATTATCTGGTCTATGAGCCTGCCGGTTTTCAAAATTGGATGGTTTTAGGTATTGTGCCTGCCAGTGTGGTCAATTCCAATATGAATGCCCTGCAGTCTACGACCTTGCTGTTGGTGTCTGGAATTGCGATTATTCTGGCTCTGGTAATGCTTATACTTGTCATTCAGAAAAACAGGATGAAACTGCAAAAGAAGGACAAAGAACTTCTTGCTCGTGATGAACTGTTTTCCAAGTTATCGGTGAATGTGGATGATGTGTTCCTGATGGTGGATGCAAGGAATCTTACTGTGGAATATGTCAGTCCCAATATTGAGAAACTTGTTGGTATTTCCCAGCAAAAGGTTCTTGATAATATTTATGAGATAGAACAACTGATTCGTACCGATGAGCCGATTCATATATTGGAACAGCTTTCTGATATTATGCCCGGTGAGCAGCGTGAGTGGGACAGAGAGTATACTCACCAAAAGACCGGTGAGAAACGTTGGTTTCGTGTATCTGTATTTTGCAGTGATATTCAGGGAGAGAAAAAATATATTCTGGATTTGTCTGATCGAACGAAAGATAAAAAGATCAATCAGAAACTTGAGGATGCGGTTCATAATGCGGAAAGTGCAAACCGGGCAAAAACTGCATTCTTGAATAATATGTCTCACGATATTCGAACCCCTATGAATGCGATTATCGGATTTACCAACATTGCAATAAAGCAGGAACCGAAGCCGGAAGTGAAAGGCTGTCTGGAAAAAATCAGCGACAGTTCGGAACATTTGCTTACCCTTATTAATGATGTCCTGGATATCAGCCGAATTGAAAGTGGGAAGACCAAATTCAGTCCTTCTCCGGTGGATATTACTGAAGTTGCGGATGTGGTAATGGATATTATACAGGGCTTTCTGTCCAACAGAGAAATCAATTTTGAAGTAAAAAGAGCAAAACCGGAGAACCCTTATGTCCTTGCAGATGCAGTCAGAATCCGGGAGGTTCTGGTGAATATTCTGGGAAATGCAGTGAAATTTACGGGTGACGGCGGAAGCATCCTTTTTGAATCCCATTATGATCCAGGGGAAGATGACCGCCATATTGTAGTCAGTTATCGTGTGACAGATACCGGTGTAGGAATGAGCGAAGAATTTGTAGAACATATCTTTGATGAATTTTCCCAGGAAGAGTCCAGCGCAAGAACCCATTATAAAGGCACCGGTCTCGGCATGGCGATTACAAAGCGCTATGTCGACTTAATGAACGGAACCATATCCGTTGAGAGTAAAAAAGGGGAAGGCTCTACTTTTGCTGTTGAATTCCCGTTAGAGCTTACCGATGAAAGCAAGGTACAAAAACAGGATACTCCGGCCGCAAATATGAATTTGAAGGGGATAAAAGTTCTCCTGGCGGAAGATAATGATCTGAATGCGGAAATCGCAATGGTGCAGCTGGAAGAACTGGGAATGAAAGTAACCAGAGTTTCTGACGGTAAAGAAGCAGTGGAAATTTTTTGCAATAACAGTGAGAATACCTTTGATATTATTCTTATGGATATTATGATGCCTAAGATGAATGGATACGAAGCAACCTGTGCAATCCGAGAACTGAAAAATCATCCGGAAGCTCGAACAATTCCAATTATTGCCATGACAGCCAATGCCTTTGCCGAGGATGTTCAGGCGTCTTTGGATGCAGGGATGAACGGACATTTATCAAAACCGATTGTGATAGAAGAAGTGGTAAAGATGATTGCAAGAAATCTGAATTAATATAATTCATAATCATCTTTTGACACACGAATTTATTTAGACAAGAAAATACAAATTCAACAGGGAGGATACAGGAATGAATCATTCGAATACCTGGAAAGGTATTTTTTTAGCGGCCTTTGGAGCAATTGGCTGGGGTATTTCAGGCGTGTGCGGTCAATATTTGTTTTCTGTGTATCACATCGAATCGTCATGGATCACAGCTGTCCGCATGATTTTATCCGGGATTGTTCTGCTTACCATTTCATTTTCAAAGAAAAAAACACATATATTTCATATATTTCGGGATAAAACAGATTGCAAATGGCTGATTTCATTTGCTTTTCTTGGATTGCTTTTGTGCCAGTATACCTATATGGGAGCCATTAAATATTCAAACTCGGCAACAGCAACTGTGCTTCAAAGTTTGAATGTTATTATTATGGCTGTGGTTATGGCTGTCCGGAATCACTCTAAAATGCGGTCTTCCCAGGTTGCAGCCATTATTCTTGCGGTACTTGGTACTTACCTGATTGCAACCAATGGAAATCTGTCTGAAATGGTTCTTTCTGCCCCGGGACTGGTTTTTGGTCTTTTTTCAGCAGTGGGAGTTGTGACCTATACGTTACTTTCCCGCCCGATTATCCAAAAATGGAGCAATATTATGATAACCGGATGGGGAATGCTCATTGGAGGCCTGGCCCTGGGAATACTCATACAAGCATGGAATATTCCAACAAACCTGGATTTACGTGCCTGTGTCATTGTCGCAGTCATCGTTATGGTCGGAACAGCAGGCGGATTTTCAGCATTTTTGCAGGGAGTAAAATATATCGGCCCGGTTAAAGCAACCTTGATCGGATGTATAGAGCCGGTTACGGCAACTGTTTTTTCTGCCATACTATTGAATACACAGTTTACAATCTATGAACTTTTGGGGTTTGCCTGTATCATACTAACTGTATTTTTATCTTTGAAGGAATGAAAAAGCAACAGGTAGCGGAAATTCTCATTGGTTTTTGTATGCATCCATTAAATTCATAAATTCTTCACGCGTCAACGGAGTCTTTTGAACTGCTTTTTCCAAAGGAAGGTCACCATCGCTTACTAATTCAAAGAGCTGTTGCAGCTTTCCTTCCTTCATCCCTTCCTTCATCCCTTCCTTCATCCCTTCTGAACGACCTTCTT
>JBJFCH010000186.1:6081-8531 GCA_051888835.1 Oliverpabstia sp.
CCTTCCTTCATCCCTTCCTTCATCCCTTCCTTCATCCCTTCTGAACGACCTTCTTCAAGTCCTTCTTCTCTTGCTTCATCCCATATATCGTAATATTTTAACTGCAATGACATATACTCACTCCTCCATTCCACATGGTCACGAGCTTTTTGAACAGCATCATCCAGCTTTTCTACAAATGGACTATTTCCGACACCTTCTTTCAGATATCTTAAAAAATCTTCCATCTCCCCTGAAACATCATCTGCTGTTCCTGCTGCATTTATAAAGATTTTAGTTGTCTCATCTCCCAGTAATAAGCCGGGGTATTCTTTGCACTGATTTTCAAAAGTGTATATAGGAAGACCCTTTCCGAACGGATCTTTCAGGCAGATAAAAATGACGAAGCTCTTTGCACAAATCCTCATTATTGGAAAGAATTTTGCAAAACATAAAATCATCGGTAAATGTAAGATCTTCATATCTTTTGCTTTTCATATTGTCTTCTCCTTTATTTTATATATCCCGTTTGAATGTGTCAAGAACATGTTTGATTACCATTTATTTCCTTTATTATACACTGGACTAAATTGCATTTTAAGTAAAAAATGGAAACAAATAGAAATAATCTATTTCGTTTTCAAGCATATTCGGTACTCTGATTTTTAAAAGGATTTTTAAAATGTTCTTGCCATAGAGAAAAGCTGTTGATATAATAAATTTGTAAGATTGTTCTTTGAAAAAATCATATCTATGTAGCTGTTTAAAACATAGCTGGAACGTAATTCCACCTGCCGGCAGTATACCAGGTATATAGTCTATGAAGCGCAGATGAGTTGTAAAGGAGGCAGACTATGAGTAGTTTACTAGTGAAAAACGTAAAGCATCTTGTAACATGTGACGATGGTGACCGGGTATTGGAAGGAATGAATGTACTTGTACGGGATGGGGTGATTGCCCGAATCAGCAAAGAAGAGATGACAGCAGACGATGTGATTGACGCATCTAATATGGTGATGTATCCTGGATTGATTAATACACACCATCATTTATATCAGACATTTAGCAGGAACTTACCACAAGTTCAGAATATGGAACTATTTCCCTGGTTAAAAACATTATATGAAATATGGAAAAATGTAGATGAGGATGTTACTTACTACAGTTCCATGACCGGATTAGGTGAGTTACTAAAAACAGGTTGTACGACTTGTTTGGACCATCATTATGTGTTCCCGAAAGAAAAAGGTCATGGAATTTTAGAAGCACAGTTTCAGGCAGCAGATGAGCTTGGGATCCGGTTTTACGGAACCAGAGGAAGTATGGATCTTAGCGTAAAAGATGGAGGACTGCCGCCGGATAGCGTGGTACAGACGGTGGACCAGATTTTATTGGACTCAGAAGAAGCAGTCAAAAAATTCCATGACAGCAGCCGCTATTCCATGCATCAGATTGCCCTGGCTCCATGTTCTCCTTTTAGTGTGACCGGAGACTTGCTTCGTGAGTCGGCAAAACTTGCAAGAAAATTAAAAGTAAGGCTTCATACCCATTTGGCAGAGACAAAGAATGAAGAAGAGTATACGCTTAGTCATTTCCACATGCGGCCATTGGAATATATGGAAAGTCTGGGATGGATCGGACCGGATGTATGGTATGCTCATGGCATTCATTTTACAGAGGAAGAGCTTGACTATCTGGCGAAAACAGGAACCGGAGTTGCTCATTGTCCGATTTCCAATATGAAATTGTCTTCCGGAGTGGCAAAAATTCCGCAAATGTTGGAAAAAGGTGTTCCGGTTGGTTTGGCAGTAGATGGTTCTGCCAGCAATGATGGTTCAAATCTGTTGGAAGAAATGAGGGTGGCTTATCTGCTTCATCGTCTGACATGGAGTCAAAAAGCTCCGGGCGGGTACGATATTTTAAAAATGGCGACACGAGGCAGTGCAAATATTCTTGGCAGAGATGAACTGGGACAAATTGCTGAAGGAATGGCCGCTGACTTTTTCCTGATTCATCTGAACAGACTGTATCTTGTGGGAGCCCAATTTGATCTGACATCCATGCTTTGTACAGTTGGGTTTAAAGGAAGTGTCGATTATACAATAGTAAATGGCAAAGTTGTGGTAAAAGAAGGGAAACTGACAGGGATTGATGAAGAGAGTGTTACAAAAAAGGCCAATCAGATTGTAACAAAATATCTGAATTTATAATCAATCCGGATGTCCCAAAGGAGAATAGTAGGAACAAGGGACAGTTAGCAGAAATTTTTTTGTCAGAATTACCATTTTCTGATCCCTATTAAAGCCTTGCAACACAAAGTGGATTATGTTATATTATAAACATAAAGAGGAAAATCAGAGGCTCGGCCTACCCTCCAAAATATTAAGCTGAAATTATTTTAAGTCCAGCCGTTCACTATTGGCAGTAGTGGCGGCTATTTTCGTTTTCCCTTGAATATCTGATAGCACAGA